>JAYVCH010000108.1:0-17618 GCA_043750055.1 Fibrobacteria bacterium | reverse complement strand
GCCTCGAAAGTAGATTCTGTGGGTGGAGTTTTTGTCGTCACCTCAAAAACCCTGGACTCTAACTATCAGGTGATTTCCTACAATACGTCGCAACACTATACCCAGTGTTTGGAAAAACCAGGAACGGAAAAAACATCTTTTAATATCTCGCTAGCGCCCTCGGCCATGGGCAATGACATGGTGGTGGGCGATATCGGCACCACCTGTCTCACGCCTTGAATCCGCTTTAAATTTTTAGGGCTTGATTGTCCGCTTCAGTTTTGTTTGCCTTGGAATATTCGTTTTCCTGGCGCTGATGGTTCACTGCATTTTTTTGCATATAGACTTTGAAAACAGATTCCGCATCCATGCCTGCGGTCAGGGCTAGCGAGATCCAAAAATGAAGTTGGTCCACAATCTCAACGCGGATATTTTGCATATCTAAATGATCTTTGGACCACCATTTCCATAACAACTCTTCTTTGAGTTCGCGCGACTCATCGTCCATGGCTTGCAGGTATTTTCCCAGCCATTCATTCACCTTGGTGTTGGGTCCTAGTTCTGGTTTTTTTGCTTCTAACATTAACGTGGCCATGGTGAGCGTTTTTCCGTCTCCATCTCGGATGGCTTTTTTCGCAAAGATGCGGTCGTTCAATTCGGCTTGCATGGAAAAAAGCGTATCGAGTTTATCCTGAGTATTCTGCATAATTTTTCCGTTCCCAAAAAAGTTTGGCGTTTCGGAATAAAAGATAGCAGGGTTAGTCGGTTTCAACGACTGGAGAGTACGCTGGCGGGGTATTTGGCTCCAAGTACTTGCTTTTGGCGGGGAATATAGCGTTCCTGCAGGGCATTTTGAATATCTTCGAAACCGGTTTTTTGACTATTTCCTGGAAGGCACAGTTCCTGATAGGCATTGGAATAGTTGCGCGCTATATCTGGAAATTCTTCCACCAGAGGAGGCACAGTAAACCGATTTTCCACCAACTGTTGCGACGCAACTTGGATCAGGTCCGAGGACCATCCTCCTCCGAACATCAGTCCCAGTTCACCAAGCAAATCCTGACGCGCCGGTACCATTCCAAACGCCGAGCATTCTTCGATTTGTTTATCGGTTGCCGAAAGATAATGCGCCAACTTATAAGCCAAACCTTTGTCGCGAGCTTGCCTGGTCACGCCCCACCACCAACCGCGAGTCCCTACACTGCGGCGACCCTCACGCAAGGCATCGCCTTTGGGATTTATTAGCAGAGAGGTGCCTTTTGGCATTAGTGCCACGCCCATGTCTTCCGGGTCGCTCAGATACCCAGGCATTTCAGGGGTGCCGGTTCCATGAATGAGAAAGGCTTCCATTTCCGTGGCCTCGGCAAGAAAGATTTCCCCTGATTGAAATCCCTGGCGAATATCCGATTCCGTCCAACGGTGTTTTAGAAGGTCCGGATTCAATACCCCTTCTTTGGCTAAAACTGCCTGCCATTGAAACATGTCAACCACGGCATCATCGCTCATGCGCAGAATGCCTTCTTGAGTGGCGCCGCCTTGAAAACATTTATCCATCAGGGATTGTGATGCTTCGGGTGAACCGATGGAACCCAACGCGATGCGACCGTGTCTCAAACCTTGAACTTCTTTTTGTGACCAGTAATATCCAATGACAAATAAATCAAAGTTGTCCCATTGAGCGGGATCTTTTTCCAGTACATAATTTCGCGGTAACCCTTTTCCATTATACTTGGCAAGAGTCCGATTGATTTCATTTTGCCGGATTTCCCAAAACTGAACTGCTTCGGTTACGCGCGATTTTAGATAAATGAGTACGGGCGTCTCCAGATATCGGGGCATAAAATAAGCTTGCCCACGAATAGACGCTAAGTCCATCAAAAAGAATTCGTGACGTAACTCACTCACATCCTTTTGCGGCAGAATCTCATCAAAGGGGGCGATTAAATTTTTTCCCACCAGGCTCCGCGTCATTGACGTTGGCGGATTTACGAGATCGATGGTATCGCTTCCTGAAGTTAGAAGTTCGGGCAGCGAGAGAGGATCGGTGTAGGTTTTTAATTGAACGATGCAGTGATGCTTTTTTTCAAAGGGCTTTATGAATTTGGTGCGATACAGGTTTTCCTGATCCGGGCGAAGCCGCATAAGAACGTTCACCTTGGCCGTGGGTGCGCAGCCAACGGCCATCAACGCCACAACAATCCATGGGCATGCGCGCAACATGGTGATGATTTGCCTCCCGTTCACCCTTTATTTTAAGGGGTGGCGGGGCTTTACACCCAACTTTTGGTATTAAGGACGAGGGTCGCTCGAAATTAGAGCATGGAGAGCGGATCCATGTCGGCACGCATCTTGGTTTTCTGAGGGTTTTTGGGTTTATAGCGTTCTAGGGCCTGATGGAAAGTCCACTGAAGTTGGTTCGGGGCTTTTCCCTTTCCAATGATTTGAGCACGGAATTGATCCTTGATTTTTTTCATGACGGCGAAGGCGGGACCCAAAACAATCACCTCGGCTTGGTCCGCGAAATGCTGAAAGGCTTCGGCAAATTGTTGCATATGTTCATCCACGGTTTTTTCATCGCTACCGGTAATTTCAATGAGCAATAACCGACGGAAAGGAGGGTAGTCTAATTCCTTACGTCTGGAAATTTCGGCCTCGAAATAGCTGGCATAGTCATGGGATAAGGCGAAGCCGAGAAGAGGATTTTCTGGTTTATAGGTCTGTAAAAAAACGACACCAGAATCCTGATGCCGTCCGGCGCGACCGGCGACTTGAGTGATTAATTGGAAAGCGCGTTCTTGCGCTCTAAAATCGGAAAGTCCCAAACCCGAATCAGCATCCACCACGCCAACCAAATTGACTTTGGGAAAGTCATGACCCTTAGCCACCATCTGCGTGCCCAGAAGAATTTGATATTCGCCGCGCTTGAACATCCCCAGAATTTTTTCCGCCCCACCTAAGGTCGAGGTGCTATCGCGATCGAGTCTGGCAATGCGAGCGGAAGGAAGAATAGACTGAAGATACTCTTCGACTTTTTCAATCCCCCGTCCTACGTCCAGCCAAGTGGTTCCGGAGCATTTCAAACAGGGTGAATCAACTCCGACCCGAAAGCCGCAGTAGTGGCAGATCAGCGACTGTTTGGATTTGTGATAGACTAGAGGTGCAACACAATGAGGGCATTGTCTGGGCTCACCGCAACTTTTGCAAACCCTTCGATGGGAATAGCCGCGCCGATTGAGAAAAAGAATGGCCTGTTCGCCTCCGTCCAAGGCCTTCTGCACCGCTTCGCGCAGTGGAATGGAAAGGAGCAAGCTGCCTTGCAGTTGATGCTGCTCACGCATGTCGACAATGCGTATTAATGGAGGCTTTGAACCCGTAGCGCGGGTTTTCAATTCCAACAGTTTGTACTTGCCGGAACGCGCGGCGTAGTAAGTTTCCAGCGAAGGGGTGGCGCTTCCCAAGACTACCGGACAGCCTTCTTGACGGCCACGATAAAGCGCTAAGTCCCGGGCATTGTACCTTGGGGACGCGTCCGATTGCTTATAACTCCCATCATGTTCTTCATCGACCACAATCAAGCCGAGATTATCGATAGGGCATAAGACGGCGGACCTAGCCCCGACAATGACATCGGCCTCGCCCGCGAAAACCGAACGCCACAGTTCTCGACGATCCGTAGCAGACAAGTTACTGTGTAGGGCCAGTACGGGCCTTTGCAAAAAACCTCGAAACCGATCCAGCGCTTGCGGAGTCAGAGCAATTTCGGGTAGTAGGATAAGCACCCGACGCCCGCCAGCTAAGGCTTTGCGGGCAAGATGTAAATACACCAAGGTCTTTCCACTGCCGGTCACTCCATGCAACAAATAAGTTTGGAATCGGAAGGGTTCCAAACTTTCGGTCATGGAATCGATAGCCACTTTTTGTTCAGCTGTGGGTATGAAATCCCGAGCGACATTTGGGTCGGAAAGGCCTTGATCCAAATTCGCTTCGGAATTGTTGGCGGAAGCGGAGCCGGATTTTTTAAGCTTGGTTTTTATGCTCACAACACGCGCTTTGGTTTTTCCAAAAAGAAAATCCATGGCCGGTTTTGGCATGCACGCCGCGAATACTTGGGGGAGTGGGGTAAAATAATAGCTGCTTAACCACTGTAAAAGTTCAATCCAAGCGACCGGCACTTTGGCTCCGGAGGGGGCAAACAAAGAAATGGATTTTGTGCGAAAGCTCAAAACGGGACTTCCCAGCTCCACAATGACGCCGGCTACAGTCTTGGAAAGCAGTGGAACCTGCACTATTGAACCAATTTGGGCGTCGGCATGGCCTTCACCCCCTAAATCATACCAGAAGGGCTCAGTCATTCCACCAGGTAGCAATACCTTGGCTTTTAGCGGATTTTCCAATTGGACTTATTTTCCCTCCATCTCCTATAATATATTCACAACACACTCCAAGTTGGATTGGGCTATTCGAGTTGTTCGAGTAGAATCAAGCCAGGAATGTGCGGGAATGGAAATTACCGCTTGCAATATGACGACGCTTATGGCTTTAGATGCCCTTCCCAAGAAGTGGCCATGACTGACCGAGTGCGCTCATGTTAAATCCCAATGCCAAATCTAGCGGATCCGATTCGATGGAATTAAATAAACCGGCCGTTGTGGATTCTTTATCAACCATATCTAAAATGCCGCCGGGGGCTCTAGAAGCCGGTCCAGCTAAAATTGTGTTGCGAGTTTCTGAGGATCGATTGCATGCTTTTATTTCGATTCTTCCCCCCACGGGTTTGGCCAATGGGGATTTGGATGTCGATTATATCCAACGCCGCGTTCGTGAAATGGGAGTCGAACCCGATCAGTTGGAATTGAATGTCTTGGACGAAATGGTGGCGGAATGGAACCGAACTCATGCCCCCGTCGCAGAGCGAGAAGTAGGAGAATCGAGTACGCCTCCCTTGCGCGGTGAGAATGCGAGAATCGAATACATTGTTGATCCCAGTATGAAATTTAAACCGCCGGAATTGGGCGGTAATATTGATTTCAAAAATTTGAATCTCATTAAGGCAGTTAAAAAGGGAGAAGCCCTAGCGAAAAAAATTCCCGCTGGCAACGGAGCGCCGGGTGTCGATATATACGGCCAGCCTTGCACTCTTGAACCTGGCTCGGACTTGGACCTACCCATGGGCATGAACACGGAAATCTCAGCAACAGACCCGTTGCTTTTGGTGGCCTCCGTTTCCGGATTTATCCAGCAAAAAGACGGGAAGATAATTGTCAACGAATGTTTCGTTGTGAATGGTAGTGTCGATTATTCCACCGGCAATATCACCTATGAGCAGTCAGCGATTATCAAAGGGGATATCTCGGATGGATTTACAATTAATGTAGGCGGCGCGCTTGAGGTGGTGGGTGCGGTTGGAGAAGCGCGTTTAGTAGTGGGTGGAGATGTATTGATCAAAAAAGGATTCGTGGGAGCGGGAAACGGACTTATCACCGCGAAGGGGAATGTCAATTTAGGGTTTTCCTCCAATCAGGCCTTTCGGGCCCATGGCGACATTCTTTTGGAAAAAGAATCATTCAATTGCAAAATTTTCTCACGACAATCCATCACCGTTTTTGGACCGCTAGTAGGCGGCATGGCGATGGCGTTCACAGAAATTCAATGTAAGGTCGCCGGAAATGAGCTCGGAACCAAGACTGAACTCGAAGCGGGAATGGATTATATCCTTCACGAGAATAAAATTATAATCGAAGAAAAAATCAAAGAATTAACAACGCACTTGGCTAAAATAAATCTCAAACTCAAGGCTTACCGTGAGGTTTACCGTACTCGTAAACGATTCACTTCGACCGAAGCGAAGATGATGTTGGAACTGCGCGACATGCAGGATAAGATTCAAATCGGCCTTCCTGAATTGGAAAAACGCAAACTAGATATCAATGATAAAATCCGAGTGGGATACCAGCGCGAAGGGATTCGCATTCGGATAGAAAAGCGAGTGAATCCGGGTGTGGTGATCAAAATCGGATCGGAGTGCATGCGCATTCAAGAAGAAATGATGGGACCGAAAATCTTTGCGTATCATCAAGGTCGTATCAAAGTAATTTGAGGGAATTGGGAGAATACTATGGACCCGCTTTCGGATGAAGAAAAAGAACTCAAATCCATCTTGGAAATGAATCTTGATGATCTAGGTTCACTAGGCTTAGATGATTCTTCGTTTAAAGAACGAACCATGGCTTCTCCAATGACTTTGGAAAAACGGATGGCTTCCAGTTCTCGACTGGGTACTTTGCAAGCGCATTGGGAAAAGGGCACACCCGGTGACAATCCCTCCGGTCTTCCAATGTCTAGGGGAATGGATAGGGCGGCCCTTCCCGAACGTACCTTAACCTATAAAGCGACCGTACACAAGCTCTATGAGGCTTCGGTTCCTCAGGTTCGTGAAATCTATGACCTCATTTGTTTGGGAGAAGTCACTTCGGTAAATCCAGCCCGCAATTTAGTCGGTTCGCTTCTAGACATCATGGAGAAGGATAGGAATGTGCTTTTGGGTCTCTGCTTGTTTCAAAGTCCCAACCTAGCCGACTACCTTTATCGCCATGCTTTGAATATGTGCCTGGTTGGTCTTGCCACTGCCGCTGCATCGGGCTTCTCCCGCACTCAAGTGCATGAAATTGGAATCGCCGCTCTCTTGGCTGATGTGGGCATGTCCATGGTTCCCGAAGCAATTTTGCTTAAGGCAGGAAAGTTGACGGAAGCAGAATTGGGCGAAATCCAGTTTCATACAGCCAGCAGTTTTGCCTTGTTGGAACGAGTTCAAGGTGTTTCAGACACGATTTTGGCGGGCGCGTATCAACATCATGAGCGTCTTTCAGGTGCGGGTTATCCCAATCGCCGATCCGGCGCACAAATTTCACAGTCGGCGCGCATTATCGCCATTGCCGATACGCTTTGCGCCATGGTGCATAAGCGCTCGCATCGAGAGGCGATGTCGCCGCAGATGGCCCTGGACAAGGTCACGAAGATGGGTACAATGAATTTTTTGGATGCAACATTGATTAAAAATTTGGTGAAATATCTTTCCGTTTTTCCAATTGGAACTTTTGTGGAACTTTCCAATGGCTGCATGGGACGAGTGGTCGCCGCACATGTAGAAGATCCTACACGTCCTATTGTTTCAGTATTACGAAACGAAAAAGGCATAGCCTTGCCAATGCGTGAAATTCGAAATGTCGATTTGTTTAAGGAAAAGAATGAGCGCATCCTAAAGGTTTTGGATTTGGAAGCGATTAAGTTCAAACCCCTGGAGGGTTTTTAAAACTTTTTGCCAAAACGCCAAGCCTGAAGTCTCGCGTTCGGGTGGATTTGGCTTTGCAGCCCGAAATGGGTAACTTTTAGGCATGAAATTATGGCTTCTGGTGCTTTTCGCTTGTTGTTATCAAGTGTTGGCCGTCACGGATTCTACAAAATCACCGTTTTCTGTCGACGTGGAAGAACCCGAACCCTTGCTTCCGAAAGTGTTGAGCCCTGGCGAAAAGCTGATGTGGGGTGAACATGGTTTAATGCGTTGGTCCGGAATTTTTCCTCTTACCGAAGAAGCGCGGGAACGGGAATTATCCCTTAGGCGAACGATGCTTACCGTACATCAAATTGGAGGCATAGTCACTCTGGGCTCGATGATTGCCACGGCGGTCTATGGTCAATTGACTTTAAATGGGTATTCGAGTCTGGGAGAAACGCATAAGACTTTGGCCGCCATAACCATTGGCAGTTATTTTACGACAGCGGCAATGTCTTTGCTTAGTCCGCCACCCATGATTCGTAGAAATCAATGGAATACCATTTCCATCCATAAGGGTCTAGCGATTATTCATTTTACCGGAATGGTTTTAACCCCATTGTTGGCCAATAATATTGCCGATAATGAGAGGAGTGGCGGTAAAACGAATTTACAAATCAATCACGATAAAGCACTTGTCCATCAAATATCAGGATATATCACAACGGTGGCTTTCGCTTCGGCCTTAGCCGTTGTGACCTTTTAGGCAGGCCTGACCCCTATGCTGGACCTTTTTAAAATTCGCTTCTCAACCCTTTGGATCACAGGCACCGTGATGGCTTTTCAGGTCCAGCCGGCTTGGACAAAAACGTATGAGGCAATCAAAGGTGAATCCACCTTGACTTATGTTCTTGTTCATCCCATGCATAAAATCACGAGCGTGAGTCGTGATTTCAATTGTGCGGTGGACCTTTCTCCCGACACATTGACATCGCATATCAAAGTCAATGCCGCCGTGAGTAGTTTCGATAGCAAGAGTTCGAGTCGCGATTCGCATGCGATGGAATGGGTTCAAGCCCACAAATTTCCAATGGTCAGTTTCGTAAGCCAATCCGTGAAAAAAGTCGGCGAAGAATATCTCGTTTCGGGACAGTTGACTTTCCATGGGAAGACTCGACCGATTGAATTTAAAGTGACACCGCTGTTGTCAGATCATAAAATTGAAATCACTGGTGGCTTCGAAGTTCGACTTTCCGATTTTGACTTGAAACGGCCATCGCTCCTCTTTGTTCCTACTGAAGATAAATTGACTATATCCTTCGATTTATTCTCTGCGGCTTATTAAGCCTCTGTTCGTTACAGGCTTGCGTGTCTCCATTTTAAGAGAATTTTGAGGCTATATCCCATTCTTAAAACTTGTTTTTCTCACTTCCTGCGGTATCTTATAAGTTATAACATCTATATAACTAAAGCCATACCATGATTAAGCAACTTACTCGAATCGGCAATAGCCAAGGGATCATACTGGATAAGGCCATTTTGGATCTTCTTGATATCAAAGACGGTTCGTCTTTCGATATCACAACTAAGAACGGTGGATTTTTTCTCATGCCTATCGACATCAAGAATGTTTACAGCGACATTTCCAAGCGTCACCGAAAGAGCCTGGACAAATTGGGGCGATGACCGATCCCGTTTTTCTCTCTCTGGACCAACTCCTCTATATTCAGAGGTATGAAGCCGACCTCACGCGCAGCCACACGGTGATTAGAGACCAAGGTGGGCTGGAAGCAGCCTTGGCTGCGCCCCAGGTCACCTTTGACGGAAAGTACCTAATGGATCTTTTCGAGATGGCCGTTTCTTACGTCATCGCCATTGCCGTTCACCACCCATAGAAACCCAAAGTTCCGAGTTCCATCTTTGGCGTCGCGACTATGGTGTATTCGATGAGCCCGAACCAGACGTCGAAGGTAATTGCTTTTTGGCATTTCAATTCGACCAAGGCGTCCATGGGTCAAAGTATCGTGGATGAAAAAATATCCTAACCCATAACCTGTCATTCCCAGCCCAAGACCCAATAAAATTGGACTCCCGCTCACTCCAAGACCAATCAGCACTATGGCAAGGAGACTAAAAAAAACACCGAAAAGATCATTCGCTTCAAATTTTCCTTTTCGATCCACGTGATGCGATTGGTGAAGAATCCAAAGAGGACCGTGCATCAACCATTTGTGCGATGCCCATGCAACTGCTTCCATTGCAAAGAGGCCGAAACAAAAAGCCAAAAATATTATCAAAGGAGCGCCCTCCTTTTTAAGCGGTGCGAGAGAAATTTTTCATAGAGAAGCACGGGAAAAGCTAATAGAACCAAAGTATAAATCGAATCTTCCACCGGAATGGAGCCGAACCGAATTCCAAGCGTTTCCACATCATTGTATTGAACTACAGGCAAGGCGGTGAGAATTCCATTCACTAAAAAAAACGGAATATATTGGAGTATCAAAGCAGAAATCAATGTACCTGAAAACTTGGGCCTTGAATACGCAAGATAAGTTGAAGTAATGGCGCCGAGAGCACAGACTGATCCTGTATACATTTTTTCCGGATTCAAGAAAGCGATGGCTACCAATAATCCAGAGACAAGCCACCAGAAGCTACTCGCAGGATTTGAACTGAGCGCCAAATTTGGATATCGTTTTAAGGCTTGATAAATGAATAGGCATGAAAATGGAATCGAGATGAAAAACAAAACTTCTTCCACGGGCAAATTAGAAAGGAAGAAGCCAAGGACATAGGCGCTGTTAAAGCTCCAAACTTGCAGATGCGTGAAATAAATATCCCAAAGAATAAAGGGAATAGCCGATAGGAACACGGCAAGCCAAGCCAGCCGAATTTGTTTTCCAAATCCAAACCGTTCTGATCTTGAAAAGGCTAGGGGAAAGGAAATAGAAATTCCTACTACCATTATATAAACGAAGTTCATGCAAGAGCCGCTTCCAGAGTTTTCGCTTGCCTTTGCGGGAAGTCGGCTACGATCAGTGATTCCGTGACTTCAGCCGAAAGCAAAACTCCCGGCACACCCGCTCCAGGATGCGTCCCCGCGCCCGTAAAATAAAGATTCGGAATATCTTCGCTGCGATTGTGAGGTCGGAAGTATCCCGTTTGGGAGAGAGTAGGTTCCAGACCGAATGCATTACCACGATAGGCATTTAAGTCCGCCTTGAAATCAAGTGGAGTGTAGATGCGTTGATATTCAATATTATTTTTCAGGTCCTCTAAACCCCAGGTTTCTAAAAACGCGATAATGCGTTCGGCAAATTCAACCTTCGCCGCTTCCCAATCTAAACCGGATTCCAAATTAGCGACCGGCGCCAGGATCATTAAACTTTCGCACCCAGGCGGTGCCATGGAGGCATCGGTGTGGGACGGAGCATGCACATACAGGCTGAAATCCTGGGGAAGAATTTTTTTTCGAAAAATATCGACTAAGAGTTCACGATAGCGTTCGGAAAGAATCAAGGTATGGTGTTTGAGTTTTGGAAAAGTTTTTCGAACGCCCAAGAAGATGAGAAAGCAACCCATGGTATGTTGTAGCTTTTCGATTTTTTTGTCGGTCCATTTCGGACGATGCTCTGGGGCGATGAGATGACGATAGGTATGGGCTAAATCCGCATTGCTGACCACGACTTCGGCTGGGTAAAAAATTCCAGAGGCTTCAACTCCAATCGCTGTGCCTTTTTCGACCCGAATTTTTTCCACAGCCTTCCCCGTCAAAATGGTTCCACCGGCTTGCAGAAAAGCGTTTTCCATGGCCTGTACGACACTGTACATGCCGCCATGCGTGTACCACACGCCTTGTTTTCTTTCGAGGTAGGGGATCATTAAATAAACGGAGGGACAGCGAAAAGGGTCGCCACCAATATAAAGTGGATGAAAGCTGAATAGGAATCGATGACGAAAGTCTTTGAAAAATCGATTCACGAAAAAGGTTACCGGTTTCCATGCGCCTAATTTTATAACTGTTGGAAGGAAGCGTGCCATGACTCGCCAATCATGAAAGGATGTTGATCCCAAACCTTTTTCCAAGACTTGCTCATAAATTGGCCGAATGGCTTCCATGAAGCGGTCGTATTGTTCGGCATCGGCAGGGTTGAATTTTTTCATTTCCGATTTCATGGCCTCGGGATTTCCAGAGTAATCGAAATAGGTTTGGTCATGAAAATAAATTCGATAGTAGGGATTGAGAGGAAGCAGCTCCACAAATTCATGCAGCGAGCGACCCAGGGCTGCGAAAGCGCCTTGGATAATTTCGGGAGCGGTGATGAGGCTTGGTCCCATATCAAAGGTATAACCCTTCTCTTGGAGTCGATAGGCACGGCCGCCAACCCTTTCGCGTTTTTCTAGAAGAGTCACGGAAAAACCTTGCCCTTGCAGTCGCATAGCGGCTGCAAGGCCGCCGAAGCCTCCACCAATAATCACAACTTTTGTTTTTGTCTCAATCATACATTTCCTTTTCCATTCGCAAATGCCGCATCCAGGTTGCGACCTTTCCATTGTAGGGATTGATGTCGAAATCCCCACCATGACCGAATACACAGGAGTGGGATTAACAAAGTTCCCACCGGTGACCATAACCAACCAAATAGCGGCTCACGAAAAGTTAGCGCGGATAATAATCGAGAAGTCAGCCATAGAAAAAAAGGGATGAGCCAAATCTTTTGCCAGATCAGAGCAAGTCCCCAGGGAAGAATATTTAAAAGCACAAAGAGGATTAGAATCAAGATGGGCCTTAGCCAGTTTGTTCCCGTTAAATAGTTCAAATTTTTTGTAAATCCTTCCCAAAGTGAATTGAAGTCTGTATACATCCTTACCGAGAGGTATTTGGCAATGAGGGTAACTCCCAGAATACCGGAATGTTCTTTTACCAACCGTCCCAAAGCCATGTCCTCTACGATTTCATTTTTGACTGAAGTATGACCGCCAATACTTTCATACAGAGCTCGAGTGAAAGCAAACCATTGACCGCAACCTACCGAAAGAAGAGGAAAGGGTAGTTTAGGAATCCACGCGATGGGGAGCCATCCCAGGATAGGCATAAAAAGAAGAATCGGAATAACGGCTTTTTCGGACCAAGTTCCTAAGATTTGTTTGGGCATGCCTGTCAGAGCGTCCCAGCCTTCAGCCTGCATCATGCCAACGGTTGCCGAAATTGCCTTTGGTCCGATACGGACATCGGCATCACAAAAAAGCAGAATATCACCCGTGGCTTTAGCGGCTAACTGGGCACAAGCCCAATTTTTCCCAAGCCATCCTTGGGGTAAAGGTCGGCCGACCAATAATTGTGCCGGCCCCGCTGCTTGCTCTATTATTTGTGACGTTGCATCTTCAGAATTATCGTCCAACAATAAGATTTCCAAATTGGGATAATCCATTTTTGCAAGCATCGGCATTAGGATTCGAAGATTCTTTGCCTCGTTACGCGCGGGAATTAAGAGGCTGACACGAAGAGGCACCACAGGGGTAGAAGCATTTTCTAATCGGGGCACGGTTAATAAATTAAACACAGTACCCAATACCAGGAGCACCATCGGTACCGTGACTAGGACAAACAGAATACTGAACGGCGTAAACACTATCACGAAGGAATCATTTTTCTTTGTTTAACGGGCATTTGCTTGGAAAAACTTTCACCATGACGAGAAAGCAAGGAATGAATTTTATCCGTTTCTGCTTGGACCATATCCTCCAAGACTCGGTGTACAGGCGAGGGTCGATCAATTTTCATAGGTCGTCCGAGTGAAATAAAATAAGTTGGACTCAGTTTTCCCATGGGTTCCATGTGTAGGCCGACGGGTAAAAGAGTGAGTGGGGAAAGCGCACGGATGAACAAATCAATTCCGTTTTTAAAATCTAAGGGTCTTTTAAAACTGGGGTAGATTTTGCCTTGTGGGAAAAACGAAAAAAAGAAATCAGGATTAGTCTCGCGAAGTTTTTTAGTTTGCCTTAAAGCCCTGGCAACCGAAGCGGCAGACTCGGGTTTGATTCCTAAGCCACCGAGTAGTCGAAAGAAAGGGAGTCGACGGATTTCTTCTTCTATCATCACACTGTAAATAGGCCAGTCTGGTCGTAAGCGCCGTTGAATTTCTCGAAAAATAAAGCCATCCCAGTTCGACACATGATTTCCAACCAAGAGCACAGGACGGTTCGCAGGAAGATGTTCCGGCATATTTAAAAAATGCAAGCCACCTAAGCGAAAATTTCGCATAGGTATAAAAGCAGTTTCAAAGCATTTCATGGCTAGCTTGTTGAATATCGGGAGTTTTTCAGAGCGTTTCATTTTTCAACTCCTTGCGAATTTCATTCATCCGACTCACCAAAATTTCCTTTTCCGTGGCCTCCAGTTTCCCTTTTTCCAATACGAACCCGGCCACATTGAGATACCATTTTGGAGGAAACTCGCGTGCTACTGCTGGCAATAATTGGCCCAGTGCGAGAAAATCATCCCTCACCTTGGTTTTTCGACCCATGAAGAAAGGCAAATAATAATTCGTAACCAAACGCAGATATCGAATTTCAGCATGCTTGGGTGATAGGGAAACGGCTGAATCTAACATTGGAATTCCGGCTTTAAGGTTCTCCCATTTTCTATTCAGATTGAACCCATGTTTCGCGCTCGTCACTCGCAAGGCACCTTCATAAGCCAACAAAAGCGACTGGGATGAATCGGGTTTAAGATGTGTTTTTAACCAACGCGCCTCTTTTTCTCCTTCAGCAAGAAACGGCTCCTCCTTTACGCCCAGTACGAATAGCACTCGCATCCGGTTAAAGCGCGAGGCGGGGCTTTCCGGAGAGTTTTGAACTTCCTGATCCACTTTTTTCAATTCCTCAAGCCCTTGCTTAAAAACATCTGGACGTTCTTGCGGTGCAATTTCAGCATCACTCGGATTTATTTTATCCGCAAGGGTTATACCCATTCCAAGTGTGAAAAAGGCCAGTAAAACATTAGGGAGCAATCGATTAATACTCATAGGCCAATTCCTTAATTCGAGGGGTTGTTTCGCTGGCAGGGAATAAATCTCGAATGCAGGGAAGCAGCCAAAATGCGCGCAAGCCAATGGTCACTTTCGCTGTCCCGGATGAATGCGCCCTCAGTTTAAAGTTGTCATATTTGTTTTGTCGTAACGCGGAATGAATTTCTCGATAGACAAGGGCGGCTACTAAAACCGGTCGCTGGAAATATTCAGGCAAGGATGGAATTCCTTGGAAGGCCATCTGGTAGCGCTTTTCCGCCATTCCTAACAAGTCCTCCATCAGGTGTTTATAGGCTAAGGGGATTGCGCTTTTGGCGACCGAAATGGCTCCAATGTCCTTTTGTGATAATCCATGACGCTTGAGTGCATCAAGTGGAAGGTAGAGGCGTCCTTTTTCCCAGTCCTCTCCGACATCGCGCAGAATATTGGTTAGCTGCATGGCATGCCCAAGGTCTGCGGCTCTTTCCAAAGCCCAAGGGTTTTTAACACCCGAAAGTTCGGTAAGCCATTTCCCAACGACGCCTGCAACTCGATACGTGTATTGCTCCAACTCGCGAATGGTACCGTACTGGCGAGGCTCTAGATCCATCCGCATACCTTCCATTAATTCTTCGACATAACTAAAACGAATTCCTTGCTCCGCCATCCTACTCATAGGCGCATCGAGTAATGGCACTCCCGTGGTGTTGCCCATAAAGGCTAGTCGGGCTAAACATTCCCATTCATCCAACCGTTCGTGAAGTAGAGGAATGGAGAGTTGGGTTTCTTTATCAACGAGGTCGTCGGTGAAACGGCAAAATGCGTACACCTCGGCGATTTCTCGAGCCTGTACAGACGGAAGAAAGCGCGTTGCAAAGCGAAAGGAACGACTATTCGAAGCCAGATAACCGATTGGGTCTTCAGCTCCATTTTGTTTTAATAAAGTTTTTAACCAGTCCGGCGTTTTCATTTTCAGCCTTTCTTCGCTTTGAGATTCTTGTTTAATATCGCTTTTTGTCGCGCCCAGATTTGAAATAGTTCCGAATCTTTTTCCAACCTGAGAGCAAGGAATGGCCAACCTTTGGAATCGATGGATTCTTTATTTAGACCCCCGCCCCCAAAGGCTAAGTAATAAGGATTTTCATCTCGATAAAGACCGGAGAGAATAGTCAGGCATCTCCGAGCATCAGAGTTTACGGATGGGGATACGAATGAAATAGCAACCAGTTTCGCATTGAGTTCGGATTGCAATGTCCCGTATTCCGAAAAGGGAACATTGACTCCCAGATAACAAACGTTCCATCCCGCCTCTTCAAGAACAGACCGAATGTAGAGACTCCCCACTTCGTGATAACAGGATTCCGAACATCCTACAATTGCAAGTGGTGCCAATTTATCGGGAGGATTAACGAGCGGTCGGCGTAATTGGTGTATCGCATCAATAATCTTTTGGGTAAATCGTCTTTCTTGCGCGATAGAACGTTCGCCTGAGGCCCATTGATTCCCGACGATACGCAGCGCCTCGGCTATGCCAAGATCGAATGCGCGAACTTTCGAAATTTCAAAAGCCGATTCCAGATAATTTAAAGTGGCAACCAGAAAACTCGATGGGTGCGTATCGCAAATGTCGACAATTAGCTTAGCGAGAGGTTGAAAATAATTGCGCTCTCTACAAGCGAGAGCGGCAACGGCAAGCTCTTCAGTAAAAGGTGCCACATAAATGAGATCCGAATCCGCTCTTTCGACCCGAGCAAAATCCAGAAGCTCGGGAAGTGAAATCCTTCGGTGTCCTCCTTCGGTTTTGGCGGGCTTTAACTTTCCTTCATTCGCCCACCTTTTAACGGAGGATTCATGGACTTGAAGAAGCTCGGCGGCTTGGGAGGTGGTTAATAAAAGCGATCCAGAATTCATATGAGATAATAATAAGTCGTTTTGTAAGTCTAGCGAACCTATAATATTCACATTAAACGTTTAAATTTGTAAAATGAACGATTTATTATGAATGGGCTTTTTATTTTGAAAAAAGCTTTCGATTAACCTATTCTCCTTCGCATGAATCCAGCCCATCTGACATTGGCCATCGTCGCTCTCATGGGATGCGCCTTCCTCACTAAACGCATTCCTCATTTTATCACAGCATTGACGGGCTCACTTGTGCTCGCTGTACTCGGACTTGTTCCAATGAAAACTCTTTTCGCAGGATTTTCCAATTCCACCCTTATCCTGTTTGCGGGCATGTTCGTGATCGGTGAAGCGATGTTTCGCACAGGCTTGGCCGATGCCGCGGGGGTTTGGGCAGTACGGAAGTTGGGAAAGGGCGAGCGACGCTTATTGTGGGGATCGATGACCGCAGCGGGATTGCTTTCAACCGTCGCCTCGAACACGGGAACCGCTGCGGCGCTGCTTCCGGTCTTAATCGGCATATGTGGGGCGGCGGGCTTACCTGTTTCGCGCCAGTTGATGCCCATGGCTTTTGCGACCGGATTCGGCGGATTCAGCGCACTCATAGGCACACCGCCAAATATGATCATCTCCGAGGCTTTGGCGCGGGCCGGCTTCCGTCCTTTCGGCTTTTTCGAATTTGCATGGGTAGGCATTCCCCTCGCGATAGCGGGGATGGCCTATATGGATTGGGCCAGCCGTTGGTTGCCAAAGGGAAAGGCATTACCAGATGTGGATTCCGTGCCCACTGAGACTAAAGTATCGAAAGCCCCGTCCGCCGATCCGGTCGAGTACAGGCGTACACGATTCCGAATGGCAACGAGCGCCTTCATCCTGTTGGCCGTGGTTATCGTCATGGCCTCAGGTTGGCAAGGGGTATCCTTGGAAGTGATCGCCGTCACGGGTGCTATTCTATGTGTCGCGACCGGATGTCTTACGGGTAAGCAGGCCATAGACGGCATCGAATGGGAAACCCTGATTTTATTCGGCAGCATGTTCGCCGTTGCCCAAGCTCTGGAGACAAGCGGTGCAGCAAAGTTAATCGCCGATGGGATGGCTCTCATCCTTGGTGAGCAACCTGGGGCTTGGGCTATGATCGCTTTGCCCATAGGGGTGACCATGCTGTTGGGTACCCTTCTCTCTAATACGGCCTGCGCCGTCATTATGGCACCGATTGGCCTCGATTTGGCGGCTAAGACCGGCGCCGATCCACGCGCTGTATTAATGGCCGTGGCATTAGCCGCGTCTTGCAGTTTCCTCACGCCAGTAGGAACGCCACCAAATATGCTGGTATGGGGTCCCGGTGGCTACCGCTTTTCCGATTTCATGAAGGTGGGGGCGGGACTCAGTTTCGTCTGCCTGGTCATCGGGGTATTGATCATCCCGATAGTCTGGCCCGTGTTCGGTCGCTGAGGTGT
>JAYVCH010000107.1:0-14069 GCA_043750055.1 Fibrobacteria bacterium | reverse complement strand
CCTTGCACTTCTGCATCCTTGAGTGCAAGCGGAATCGTCGCCGAGGAGGTATTTCCAAATCGATCTACGTTAACGATCAGCTTGTCCATCGGCACAGCGAGCTTTTCAGCAATGGCATTAAGGATTCTGATATTTGCCTGATGGAGAACAAGCAGGTCAATATCTTCAACCTTATATCCCGCTTTGGCAACCGTACTCTGAACAATATCCGTGATCACGGTCACAGCTGATTTGAATACTTGCTTGCCGTCCATGTTCATCCCACGGATACCCTTTTCATTCGGCTCATTGGCCAAATAGAGGGCCCCGGCCAAATTTCCGTCACTTTGGAGTTGGGAAAGAATTACCCCTCGTTCCTTAGGACCTTGGCTTATGACCACGGCACCGGCTGCGTCTCCAAAAAGTATGCAGGTATTTCGATCGGTCCAGTCCAAAACTCGCGAAAGAATTTCTGAACCAATTACAAGAATATTTTTCGCTTGCCCAGAATCAATCAAAAGAGCTGCCATATTGGTTGCAAACACGAACCCGGCACAAGCGGCGGTTACGTCAAAAGCGAATGCGTGCTTCGCGCCAATCTTCGCTTGAATATAACAGGCGGTGGCCGGAAACTGTTTATCGGGATTGATATTCGCGCAAATAATCCCGTCGATTTCTTCGGCCCTGACATTGGCGCTTTCCATGGCATCCCGAGCGGCGATGGCTCCAATGTCCGAGGCAAGTAAAGTCGAATCCTTGGGAAGAATCCGACGTTCTCTGATTCCCGTACGAGTAAAAATCCACTCATCGGTGGTATCGACCATTTTTTCTAATTGAGCATTAGTTACGATGTTTTCAGGGTAATAAACCCCAATGCCACGGACAATGGCACCCATCAAGCCACCTGGCTTAACTTAGCCGCGATTTTTTCCGAGACTTTGCATTCAGCCAGTCTATAGGCGAGATCAAGACCGTTCTTGATCACCTTAGCATCGGCGCGACCATGGGTGATAATGCCCGTTCCGTTTAGGCCAAGCAGCATCGCGCCGCCAAAATTGGCATAATCCCAATCGGTTTGAAATTGTAGTCCTGCTGGTGAATCAATTTTTCCGAAGGATTTCATATGATATTCGTAAAAGCCTTCCATCAACTTGAGCACCACATTTCCAGTATAACCTGGAGTAACGATGACATCCACGCTACCGTTCATGATGTCACGGCCTTCCACATTACCAATAAAATTAATGGGAGCGGTTTTTAATAACTGATGGGCCTCCTGTAAAATTTCAGTGCCCTTCTTTTCCTCTTCGCCCATGTTCAGCAGGCCAACGGTCGGATTCTTACGACCCAACATTTCTTCGGAATAAATACTGCCGCAAATTCCAAAGGCGACCAAGGTCGTGGCTTTTTCATCCACATTGGCGCCACAGTCTAGCAGGGTCACCTTTTTACCAAAAGAAGGAACATCACAGGCAATGGCAGGTCGAGGTATATTAGGGACCCGGCCTAGTATCATCAAGCAGGCGGCCATCATCGCTCCGGAGTTACCCGCGCTGATACTGGCTTGTGCTTTTCCGACTTTTTGCAAAGAGACACAAGTTACAAGGCCTGAATTTTGTTTGGTTTTGAGAACCGAAGTCGGTGAATCATCCATGGCCACTCTATCAGGAGCATGAACAATATCTATACCGTCTCCGGAAAATCCGAAAGCTGAAAATTGAGATTTGAGGACATCTTCCGGACCGCACAATAGAATCCGGTACTTGCCCGAATTGTCTTTAGCAGCTTGGATCGCGCCTTCCACGATGGCCTCGGGAGCGAGGTCGCCACCCATGGCATCTAGGGCAACCTTGATCATGGCCTAAGCCTTATTCAGCTGGCTGACGGACTTCCATGCCCGCATAGTAGCCACAGTTGTCGCAAACACGATGGGAAATTTTGGTTTGCCCGCAGTGGGAACATTTGGCGACGGCAGGGGCCGTGAGCTTCCAATGCGTTTTGCGCTTGTCGCGACGGGCGGTTGAGGTTTTTCGCTTAGGTACTGCCATTTTCGACTCCAGTCAAAGTTACTTGCAAAATTCTCCGGGTAATTAACCTGGATTTTTGGATCCTGGCCCTGCATTCCCGGAACTCTGCTCTGCATTCCCATTCGGGGTCTGCGGAGATTTGAGATCCCGGAGTTTCGCCCATCTGGGATCCACTCTGTCTTTTTTTACTGCCTCCGCCTGAAAAGCTTGTCGGTTGCATTGAATGCACCGGTTCTTATCATCGAGCGTAGGAAGGGGATGTAAGTTGTAGTTAAGAATGATTTGTTCGGCAATTGGATGTTCCAGTGGAATGTCCTGGATATCAGGTCCAATCTGAACCAGATACTCTTCTACGCCTAAGTCCTCATTCTCCTCCCACTTAAGTCCCTGCTCCTCTTTTTTTTCCACCAACAACCTAAGCTTAACTTGGAACGCCCCAGTCAGCTTATCCAGACAACGACCACAATCCAAAGTGATCGACCCTCTGATAACCATCTCAACCAAATGGCTGGTGACGGTCGGGACCGATTTGACCTTGGCGGTTAATTCGCCTCCACAGCCAAGCTCGAGCAGTTCCGGGAAATCCTCGCTTCGGGCTTGGAGTACGAACTCCGTTGGCTCTTTGCCTGTAGTGTTTATAGAGAGTAGCAAAACGTGGCATAAAATAAGAAGAAGGGTCGAAAACCGTCAAATGAATGGGGGTTATTTCTTTTATATTTACCCTAAACAAAGCCCAATTTTTTGGCTTTAAAGGCGAGTCCGATGCCATTTCTTCTTGTTTCCCTCGGTTTAGGGGGCGCGAGCCTCATTTACTTGGGGCTAAATATTCAATTATTCCGGGGATTGGGAAATTTGGCCCGAAGCAAAAATGGCTTCTCTGTCAAGAAAATAGAGGCAAAAGCCGCCTCAACCCACCCTTTGGTAACCATATTGATAGCGGCCCGGAATGAGGAATTCCGAATATCCAAATGTTTGGATTGTTTGATGACCCAAGATTACCCTGCCGAGTATTTACAAATCATTATCGTCAACGATCGTTCAGAAGATAAAACGGCTGAAATCCTTAACCGGTTTGCGGTTGCTTGGCCAGGGAGACTTACCCTTCTCACCGTTTCTCAGAGTTCTCCCGGATTGAGTCCCAAAAAATTCGCACTCAGGTTGGGGATGGAAAAAGCCACAGGGGAAATCATCGTCACAACCGATGCGGATTGCATCATGTCCAAAAGTTGGGTTTCCACCTTAGTAGCCGAGTTCGAGGAGAAAACTGGTTTGGTTTTGGGGATGACCAGTTATTATCCAATGGGATCTAAAAATATCGCCTGGGGAACTCAGGCTTTGGAGTTCATTTCCTACGGTGTAGTCGCCGCTGGCTTGGTTGGACTGCGATTCCCAGTACATGGAAATGCCAATAATATCGCGTATCGTCGCAGGGCATATGAAGAAGCTTCCGGATTTTCTACGCATGGAAATATTGTCAGTGGTGATGATGACTTTTTGATCCAATCCATTCACAAATTAGGGCGTTGGGATATTCGGTATTGTGTTCAGAAAGAAAGTCAAGTACGCACCGAACCCCCCTTGAGTTGGGGCCAATTCTGGGAGCAAAGAAAAAGGTGGGCTAGTAAATGCAGCTTGTACCAACCTAAACAAGCAGCCTTTCTTGGAGCCATATTCATCTATTACGCCCTGATTCCCCTCTGCATTATCTCAGGATTTTTTGACGCACGTTTCTTGATTTTAGGTCTCGCCTGTTGGCTGGTAAAGATCGGAAGCGATTTTGGGGTCATGTTTAAAGGGTTGAGCGTCTTTTCACAAAAGGACCTGCTTCGTTGGTTTATTCCGACCAGCATCATTCACATTCCATTGATCCTCGCTGCGGTATTTGCCGGTACTTTTGGGGATTTCATTTGGAAAGGACAAAAGGTTAGACGAAAGGTCTAAATCCTATTCCATCGTTATTTTTGCCTTTGTCGTTCCATGGCCAATCAAATCGATTTTAGCAGCGGCGGCCTGGGATAAATCTAGTATCCGGTTTTTTGAAAATGGCCCGCGATCATTGATTTCAACGACCACACTTTTTCCGTTTGCAAGATTCGTTACTCTAATTTTTGTTTTAAACGGAAGCGTTCGGTGCGCCGCAGTCAGAGCATTTTTGTTGAAGCGATCTCCACTGGCTGTTCGCTTTCCTTGAAACTGGTCTCCATAATAAGAAACCATTCCGGATTCAGAATATCCTACTGCTTGGGAATGGCTTTCATTTGGATACCCGCCTATGTCTCGATCAAAACCGGGACGATTAGAATCCGGATGGATCGCACATCCTATGAAGAGGACGGAAACGACTAGCCATGCAGCCTTCCTCATATACAAAGGGACCAGTATTGGAAGTTTGGATTTCTAGTACTGATCCACATTATCATACCCTTTGTCCAACTCTTCCTTCGTCTTTCCTTCGGGTTGAAAACTGGAAGTATCAACAGATGGAGCAGGTACGGGTGTCGGAGGCATTTCCCCCTCTTTCATCCCACGATATCCATGTCGTGCGTGGTCCGCCCCGATGGGTGCTACACCTGAGGTGGTGGCCCCCTGTGGTGTGGCGCTGGAGGGTGTAGCGCTGGAGGGTGTAGCACCGGCCGGTGTGGCACCGGACATTGTTGCAGGAGTCTTGGCCGGAGTTGAGCCAGAAGGTGAGCTAGAAGTGGTCGAGGGGGGGGGTACTGGACTAATTCTGGATGGTGGCCTGATTCCGGCGGCAGCAAGTTTTGTATCCGATATATAAAAGTAAGGGGATTTTTGATATCGGGAACGAATCACCGAGTAAGCCGCTATAGCCGAATCCAGGGTACCGGCAACCTTCTCGTCGCCTTGTGACATTTGTTCAAAGAGCATGGCCACCACGAATTGTGCTTTCGCCGCTTCCCGCGTTTCTCCAAAAGCTTGAATCACCTTGGCATACGCTGGAATAACTCCTGCTAAGATATCACCCCCACTAAAGCGCATGGCCTCCGCTTCTAAAAATAGAGCATGGGCAAGGTCTTCCTTGGTTTGTACGGTTGGCTTCAGTCCAAGATTACGTTGGGATTGTTTCGCATATTCCGTATTGGGATATTTTTCCATCACATATTGGTACAAGGAGTCACCGGATGTTTTAGAATGCTTAAACTCTTCTTGAATGAACGCTCTGGCATAAGCCGCTCGCATGCTATGGTTGGAGTCTTGTCTAGGATCTTTGACGATTTTCTCCAAATGGCCTAGAGCGCTGTCCACATTGTCCAAGCGAAAAAGAAAAAGCTCCGCGATCATAAAATCATTATAGTGGTTGGCTGTAGCCACCGTGTCCTTGGATTTACGTAACTCCCCGAGCCTAGCCAAAGCATTGGAGCGCTCCTGTGCCAAGGCTCCATATTGAAATTGAATCCCTGCCGCAGCCGAGGAATCGAAGAATACTTTCGCCTCCTTTTCGTTTTTAAATTCCCTGAACTGACGCTCTCCCAATCGGTAAAAAGCCTCCGCCGAGGCAGCCGTTTTTGGAGCAAGCTTCACTACTGCCATCAACAAGGCCACGGCTTGATCCGGTTTACCCAATTGGAAATAACCTTCCGCGAGCTTGAGGTTGATTTCAGGTACAAACGGAGCGTAAAAACGATTCTTTAGCATGATCTCCAATTCGGAAATTCCCGCTTGCGGACGATTCAAGCGGTATAAACACTCGGCCGCGAGTCGATCACAACGATAGCGGATTTTACTCGGAAGGGTTTTGATTTCCGTGGCCTTGGCATGGCTTCTGGAGCGTTCCCATTGTTTGAGGTTGAACGCGAGTTTGGCTGCTTCGTTGTGGACCTGGCCTTTAGATTCAGGAGAACGAGCTTGTTCCTGAAGCAGTTTTTCGTAAAGGACTAAGGCCGCGGTCGTGTCATTATTTTTGACTTGAAGCTGTGCCAGGTAAAACAATGCTTCAGCACGTGTCTCGTCATCGCTGGTCGTTTTCAGTACTTGTTCCAACGCCACTTCGGCAGCGGGATATTGCCCGTTCAAAAAAAGACACTTAGCTTTGTGAAATTCTGCAATTTGATTTTGCGTGGCCTGAGGATAAAAACGTTGCAGTTCCTCATATTTCAAAATGGCTTTTGAGTATTCACCTAACCCTAAAAAAGACTCCCCTATCAGAAATAATGCTTTGGGTTGATACTTTTTTTCCTCAGGAAAAAGCTCCAAAACCTTGGAAGCCTTGGCGATACTGCGTTCAAATTTCAGTTTTTCATCAGCATTGACAAGCACAGAATCTTCAGGATTTTTTTCGAGTCTTTTATCATGCAATCGAATGGCTTGATCATATGCCTTCTGCGCATTATAGAAGGTATTGAAATAAACGCAGCCACTCAAAAAAGGGCAAACGACAATGAGCAATGCCAACCAGGAAAAGCTTTTGCGACAAAACAATTTGGTCAAGATTACGGGCCCTATCATTGCCTAGTATTGTACCAAGTTTCTGACCAAGACCCATCGGAAATGTTGTGAAAAAGGCAATTCTTGGGCTGGATTCAACCTACCGTGGCTGGTTTTTGCACTAAGCCGGCAACCAATGGGATTCCACTTTGGCGATAATATTCTTGGAGCGAGCAAACTTCCAGTTCCCCCAGCCTTAGTGAATGGATGGCCTCAACTGCTGCTTCCGCTGCCGACAAAGTCGTAGTGTAAGGAATTTGTGCCAACAACGCTGCTTTTCGAAGCACACCATCATCATCCTTGGACGATTTACCTGCGGGGGTATTAATCAAAAAAGCAAATTCCTTTTTGGCGATTAATTCCACCACATTGGGGTGACCTTCCGATACCTTTTTCACCACTTTGGCTGAGATGCCTTTACTTTCCAGCACTCGTGCGGTACCTGATGTGGCCACGATTTCAAAGCCCATCTCGGTGAGCTTACGCGCCATGGTGACGACTTTTTCCTTATCGTGGTTGTTAACTGAAATAAAGACTTTTCCCTGCATAGGCAAAGAATTGCCCGCGCCCATTTGCGCTTTTGCAAAGGCCAGACCAAAATTACGGTCAATACCCATCACCTCTCCGGTGGATTTCATTTCAGGACTGAGCAAGGTATCAACACCATGAAATTTGGCAAAAGGAAAAACGCTTTCCTTGACCGCAATATAAGGCGGCATGCGACTGACAGTGAATCCCAATTCTTCCAAAGTCTTTCCAACCATGACCTTAGTGGCCAATTTGGTCAAGGGGACGCCGATAGTTTTGCTGACGAAGGGAATGGTGCGACTGCCGCGAGGATTGACTTCGAGGATATAGACCAATTCATCCTTGATGGCGAATTGGATATTCATCAGTCCGATCACTTTAAGTTCTTTGGCCAAGGCGATGGCTTGACGATCGATCTCGCGTAATAATCGGGGTGACAAATCTTGGGGAGGAAGGATGCAAGCGGAATCACCGGAATGAATTCCCGCCTCTTCAATATGTTGCATGATGCCTGCCACAACGGTGGTTTTGCCATCGGAAATAACATCAACATCGACTTCCATCGCAGAGTCTAGAAATTTATCGACCAAGACCGGACGCTCTGACGAGGCTTCCACCGCGGTGGACATATATTTTTCCAACTCTTCTCGACTGTAAACAATCATCATAGCACGGCCGCCCAAAACAAAGGAGGGTCTAATTAGGACAGGATAGGACAACCCTTCTGCAATGGTGACCGCTTCCAGTGTATTGGTGGCAATGCCATTGGCTGGCTGACGCAGACCGAGTCTATCGACCATATCCGAAAAGAGTTTGCGATCCTCTGCAATATCGATTGAAGTCGGTGAAGTTCCGATGATTGGCGCTTTCGCTTTTTCTAAGGGCTTGGCAAGCTTGAGCGGGGTCTGCCCGCCAAATTGCAAAATGATGCCATCGGGTTGTTCCAATTCAATAATGTTGAGAATGTCCTCTCGAGTCAAAGGCTCGAAATAAAGCTTATCGGAAGTATCATAGTCGGTGCTAACGGTTTCAGGATTGGAATTGACCATGATTGATTCATAGCCTTCTTCTTGCAAGGCAAAAGCAGCCTGGCAGCAGGCATAATCAAATTCGATGCCTTGTCCAATTCGGTTGGGTCCCCCGCCGACAATCAATACCTTTTTTCGCGGTGAACGGATGGATTCATTTTCTTCTTCGTAAGTGGAATAATGATAGGGCGTGAAGGCTTTGAATTCGGCCGCGCAGGTATCGACGGTTTTATAAACGGGAGTGACACCCAGGCCTTTGCGCTTGACTCGCACGTCCTCTTCCGAGGACTTCAACAGAAAGCCCAATTGATAATCGGAATAACCCCATTGCTTGGCTTGTTTTAAAATGGGTTTGGAAATATCACCTAGCGATTTTCCGTTCAATTGCTTTTTCTCGAAGAGAACTAAATCCTGGATCTGATTTAAAAACCAGGGATCCATTTTACAAAGGTCATGAAGTTTCTTGACGCTCCATCCCAATTCAAATCCACGCCTGACGGACAAAACACGGTTGATTCCAGGCCGACGGAAGTCTAGGTTTTTTGTGATCTCGTCATCGGGAATATCCTTCTTCCCATCGGCGCCTAATCCATACCGATCGATTTCCAGGGAACGCATGGCCTTCTGAAGGGATTCCTTGAATGTTCGACCAATGGCCATGGCCTCGCCCACTGATTTCATTTGAGTCCCTAAAATGGGATCGGCTTGAGCGAACTTTTCAAAGGTGAAACGAGGAATCTTGGTGACGACATAATCAATCGTGGGCTCAAAGCAAGCGGGCGTAACTCTGGTAATATCGTTCAGTAATTCGTCCAAGGTATAGCCAACAGCTAGCTTGGCTGCGATTTTGGCGATGGGGAATCCGGTCGCTTTACTGGCCAAGGCCGAGCTGCGTGAGACGCGGGGATTCATTTCAATGATGAGCATCCGTCCATCATCAGGATTCACCGCAAATTGCACATTGGAGCCACCGGTTTCGACACCGATTTCTCGAATACAGGCGATAGAGGCATCGCGCATTCTTTGATATTCTTTGTCAGTCAGCGTTTGGGCCGGAGCAACTGTTATTGAGTCGCCGGTATGAATGCCCATGGCGTCTACATTTTCAATGGAACAGATGATGACGACATTGTCCGCCTTGTCGCGCATGACTTCCATCTCGAACTCTTTCCATCCGACGATGGACTCTTCAATCAAAACTTCCGAAGTGGGACTGAGTTGCAATCCACCGCTTGTGATTCGTTCGAATTCTTCTTCCGAATACGCAAAGCCGCCACCGGCGCCCCCCATGGTGAAAGCAGGACGAATGACAAGTGGAAGGCCAATTTTATCCTTGGCAATCCGGGCTTCTTCAATGGTGTGTGCCACAAAAGAGCGCGCGGACTCGATGCCAATTTTTTGCATCGCGACCTTAAACTGCTGTCGCGACTCGGCTTTTTCGATGGCTTCCAAATTGGCGCCAATCATTTCCACATTGTACTTTTTTAGAATCCCACGCTTCGCCAATTCGACTGCGGTATTCAAACCGGTTTGTCCGCCCAAAGTGGGGAGTAGAGCATCGGGACGTTCCTTGGCAATAATTTTTTCGCAGATTTCCCAGGTAATCGGCTCAATGTATGTTGCATCCGCAAGACCAGGATCCGTCATTATGGTAGCGGGATTGGAATTGATAAGGACAACTTCGAAACCCTCTTCTTTGAGGGCTTTACAAGCCTGGGTTCCAGAATAGTCGAATTCACAGGCTTGCCCGATGACAATGGGGCCGCTGCCGATTAGCATGATTTTTTTTAGGTCGGTTCTTTTAGGCATCGGGGGGGAAATATAACACTTTTGACGGATTTCTCGCCACCTCACTCTTGGCGAAACGCCGGATTTCCTGAGTGAGCTCGAAATCCTCTAAGAGATCGGTAAAGCGCAATCCGCCGTACCCACTTTGATCATTCCCTTCGAGACTTCCCGTTCCCCTTGCCTTCAGATCCATTTCCGCTATTTTAAATCCATCCGTGGTCTCGGTGAATCCGGCTAGTCGATCGTAGGTTTCCAGCGGCCAAACTCGATCAGGGATGGTTAGAAAACACCAAGCCTGGGCCATGCCGCGGCCGGTACGTCCTCGCAGTTGATGCAGTTGGGCTAAACCAAAACGATCTGGGCTTTCGATGACCATCAAATTGGCTTGGGGCACATCCACCCCCACTTCAATAACCGTTGTGGCGAGCAGGACCTGGAGTTCCCCGCCACGAAAGGCAGCCAGTGCCGCTTCTTTTTTTTCCGCGGCCAGTTTGCCATGAACAATTCCGACTTTCCACTCCTTTGAATACTGGGCCAACTCTACCCTGAGGCGATCCACGGTCGCGATATCCTCTTCGGGACGTTTACCCTCGGGCACAAAAATATCCAGATCCTCTTGTGGAGATTTTATTTTTTCCTTGTCACCAATTTGCGGAACTACCCAAAAGACCTGATTTCCACCCATGGACTCTTTAAGCAAGAAGCCCAACATATCCCCGCGTTTTTCTGGAGGTACCAGACGGGTTTTGACCGGCAACCGACCTGCAGGCTTTTCCTTCAATATAAAATTCTCTAAATCGCCAAAAACGGTTTGCGCCAGAGTGCGGGGAATTGGGGTTGCAGACATGTAAAGAATATCTGGATGCCCACCCTTGGCCGCTAGGGCTAGGCGCTGCTGAACTCCGAATCGATGCTGTTCATCGACAATGGCTAGCCCCAATTTTTGAAATTGAACATCTCCAGAATACAGGGCATGGGTGCCTACCAAAAATTGTAAGGCACCGGATTCCAAATCCTGAAGCAGGATTTCGCGCTCGGATTTTGGAGTATCGCCCGTGAGTAGCGCCACATGAATACCGACTTGAGTAAGCCAAGGAGAGAGGGTTTGAAAATGTTGGGCTGCCAAAATTTCCGTCGGTGCCATCAATGCGACTTGGCCTCCCGCCTCCAGCACATTCGACGCTGTGAGTAAGGCAACGACAGTTTTACCTGAACCTACATCTCCCATCAATAAGCCACAAAACTGACGCGCCTCCGATTGACAAATCGAAATATCCTTAACGGCTTCGACCTGTCCGTCGGTCAAAGCAAAGGGCAATGATTCAACCAATTTTTTTTGCATCGTGGTAGAACGGGGCCAAACCCGACCCACCTTTAACCGTTCTAGTTTTTGACCTTCCATTCGCAGGGAAAGAGGAACCAATTCACGCACCTTGAGTTGTCGACGTAGCTCGGACAACTCCGCGATGGAATTCAGTTTGTGCAAAGCTCGGAGCAAATCCGCTTCCGGAAGGAGTCTAAGCGAGCTTCGAACATTTTCTGCGATGGCATCGGAAAAAGAAAAAAGGTCCAGCGCTTCCAGAGCGACTTTTTGTAAGAACCGATGCTCGATTCGGGAAGCAGCCATTTCTTCCGTAAGCGGATATCGAGACAGGATTTCACCTTTTGGCTCTTCTCCATCCTTGAGAGATTCGAATTCGGGATGGACCATTTGCAGGTCACGAAAAAAAGTCGGGACTCCAGCCACCAGTAACTTTTGTCCTTCGAAAAATCTGGAACGAAGAAATTGTACCCCATTGAAAAAAACCAACTCCACCGAACCGGAGCTGTCCTCAACTTCAATTATCATGCGTGTCGCTACAATGGACATAGAAACGACCTTGGCGGTAAAGATGGCATCCTTACCCGTTTCAAGATCCGAAATAAGGGAAAAGCACGTCCTGTCGATATAACGTCGAGGGATGTGATAGACCAAATCTCTCAGGGTTTGGATTCCAGCACCAGCCAGAATTTTCAGCCTTTTAGGACCCACGCCACTAAGTCTGGATATATCGGACATTGCTTAAATCTAAAAATTACCCGAAGTTGGTTCGGGTTTCACGCATCCTTTTTTCATCATACGAAAGCGCTGTGGCTTCATGACCTAGAAACAGGACTAAAGGCGATTGACACGAACCGAACCCTCGGTGTACACTGCATTTAGAAAACTGAGAAAAAAAATCTATGCAATCTGCTCCTCTGCCAGAAAATGAAATCCAAAGAATTGAGGGCTTTATGGTCCAAAAAATCGCCCGACCATTTATGCATTAACCGCCGGAGTCATGGAAGCAGAACGGGCGCGCTGCTTAGAGGTTGGGATTAAAAAAATTTTGTTGAAACCCATTGCGCAAGAAAGTTTAAAGCAGGCTTTGATAGAATGCCATTTACAAAAGGAGCCTGGGACGGTTAGTACTTGAATTCCGTGGCATTGATGGCGAAACGGGTTAAGGCATAGCGGAGTTGCCGTAAGGAAACGCCTAGCGTACGGGCAGCATGAGTTTGAATTCCACCTGCATTATGCATCGCTTCCCGTATATCCTTTTCACGTAGAGGTACTCGTTCGTACAACTGCCGCTCCTTGGATCGTTGACTCAAGGGAGAAAAGGTGACAACATTGGTAGTCGCAAGCGGAGCCTGAAAGGGAATCTCTTCCACCACTTCAATCATGGAATTTAGAATGGGAATATCCTTTGCAGTCAACGCTTCCCCACCCGCTAGAACAACCGTTCGTTCAATGGTATTTTCAAGCTCACGCACATTGCCCGGCCAAGGGTAACCTTCCAGAAACTCCATCACATCTCGAGATATGGAAATTCTCTTATTGTACTTAGTGGTGAATTTTTTTAGAAAATAAGAAGCCAATGGAAGAATATCCTCTCGGCGATTTCGAAGAGGCGGAACATTTATCGGTACAACCATTAAGCGATAGTAAAGGTCTTCCCGGAATTGCTTTTCTCGAATCAGTTGTTCGAGATTGGCATTTGTCGCACAGATGAGTCGAACGTCGGCAGTCATGGTTTTGGATGAGCCGACGCGCTCAAAAGTTCCGTCTTGAATGACACGCAGTAATTTGGCTTGTGTTTCAGTGGGGATTTCACCAATTTCATCCAGAAAAATAGTCCCCCCATCGGCGGCTTCAAAACGCCCGATTCGCTGGGCCAAAGCACCAGTAAAAGCACCTTTCTCATGTCCGAATAATTCACTTTCAATCAATCCTGCTGGCAACGCCGCGCAATTAACAATGATAAAAGATCCTTTTTGTCGCATGCTAGAATAGTGAATAGACCGAGCCAGTAAGGTTTTACCCGTGCCGCTTTCTCCCCGCAAAAGTACAGAAGCATCCGTTCCAGCGACACGCTTGACCATGGCTAAGGTTTTAGACATCGAAGAAGAATTGCTGATGAGGTTGTCTGGATTAAACCGATCCTCGAGCTCGGCATGTAACTCTTTGTTCTCTTGTACAAGCTTCGCATTTTCTTCCCGTATCATTTCCGCAATCCGCAAGGTTTGCGATAATAAGGAGGCGACGATTTTCATAACCCGGATGTCTTCATCAATCATGGTAGAACTTCGGGTAGTTCGATGAGCGGTGATGACGCCGATAGGACGGGAATCCAGAATCACGGGAACGGCAATGAAGCCTACTCGATACAAATTGAATTCTTCCGCATTGGTTTTGGGAACGGGAATTCCTTCTACCTCGTCTGCATCGGGTAAAGCCATCGGAAGACAATTGCTGAACACCTTACCGACAAAAGCATCGCCAATTTTATAGACCAGACTGCGAATTTCTTCTGGGCTAAAGCCAATACTCGCTTTGATCACAAGAAATTGGCGATCGCTCGTAGGCATGAGAAGGGTGCCTCGTTCAAGGTCAAGGGTTTCGGAGAGAGTCTGTAAACATTGGTTCGCCACTTCTCGATAATCGAGAGACGAGCTGAATAGTTTGCTTATCTCCGTTAACGCGGACAAAATTCGAGCTTGATGTACGGTAAAGTCTCTCATATCCTCATCCTAATTATGCCAATAACTAACAATATATTGTCAAAATGCAATTTTTGTCATTTATTGTTAAAATTTAACTTCTCTTTCTTTACTTTACTTAACAAAAGCAAATACTACACCAATAAGAATTTGGATAGTATGATTCATAATCTGAGTACGATATTTTAAAATCCACGGGGTCTTAATGAAGCTGTCAGTCGATTCTTTGGAAAAATTTGTAAAAGTTGGC
>JAYVCH010000106.1:0-5624 GCA_043750055.1 Fibrobacteria bacterium | reverse complement strand
CTCATCAACATCAAAGACACGCTCGTGGTTGTATCGGATGTAGTTGATGCTGCTCCCGATTCCGTGTATCGAAGTTATCGATCGGGTCCTCTGACTTATTTGTTTGACAGTTTGCCCGATGGTCGATATCGAGTTCGTTTCCATTTTGTCTCCCCGGTGGATTCGCCTTCAATACAAACAGCCACGATTATGATGCAAGGGATTAAGGTTATCGAAGGCTATCGTCCTCCGCCGAAACCTTTAAAAGGGTTGCAGGCGGAGGTACGTACCGCATCGGTTACGGTATCCGATGGCAAGGGGCTACATATCGGCATTGAAGGTGGGGCATCGGCACTTGCGGGCATGGAAATTTTCGGGATTGGGCAAGTTCCTGTGAGCCTACTTTCTCCCAATGGCGGGGAGTCTCTCAGCATCGGCGACACCTTACATATTCGTTGGAAAACCGATGAGTCCGTCAATTCCATAGGCCTGCAAATTTCCATAGACAGTGCCAAAACGTGGATTCCTATCACACGGACTCGATCAGTTTCTCTCCAAGATTTGAATTGGGGCGATTACCCTTGGGTCATTCCCGATAGTTTATCGGGCAAGTCCCTCCTCAGCGACAAAGTGTACGTTTCCGTTTACGATTATTTTGGTACTGATCGGGACAAATCCAATCAACCCCTTACTTTTACTGGTCCCAGAGTCGGGATTAAACATTCTCGCTTAATACGTGAATCCTGGGCTGTCCTTGAAAATGGAACCCTTCGCTTCCGTTTACCGGATCAGGGAACATTCCGGTGCCTGCTGATGGATCGCCGTGGCCGTTTGTTACGGGATATTACCCTGGAGGGGGGAAGAGAATCGCCCCTTGCTCTACCAGGGCTGGCACGAGGATTATATACTCTGGCCATAATGGGCTCTGGGCAAATCCGAATCCTGAATCTCCCCTTCTTATTTTAAATTTTGAAATACGGATGACACATTTCATCTCTCTAACGGGTCTATTAAGGCGTCTAAGCGTAGGACTAGGAATCCTGGTTATTGTCACGGGATGCTTGTTTGAAACCCACCGGACTCCGGCCAAAATCCTGTTCATCGGCAATAGTATAACCCTCGCGAACTCTACACCGGCTTTTGGATGGACCCATAGTTGGGGCATGGCAGCGACGGCTTTGGACAAAGACTATGTGCATCTGACTTTAGAAACTTTGGCTGAGCGGGGGCTACCGCTGGAATGGCATCTTTTGAGTCGCAATTGTAATGTTTGTGACGGTGTTATCGGTGAGTATATGGAAAATATTTACGATGTAGGTGAACTGCATCCCGAATATGTGGTGGTGCAATTGGGTGAAAACAGTAATGAAGCCGAAGCTTTGGGCGGAAAGCTTACGGCCCAATATCGTCAACTGTTAGAGAGCTTACTGGGTTTTGGAATCAGGCAGATTTATTGCATCAGCAATTGGGCAGAAGGGTCTCTAGAGGCCCCCCACAATGCCGCAATCGTGCGAGCGATGAATGGGCTACCGAATTTAACGTTGGTTGACATCACTGCCATTGCCGCTAAACCGAGTGCAAATGCGGATACAACGATTTATTTAGATCGGGCCGTCCGTTGGCATCCAGGCGATCAGGGAATGGCTTATATTGCCAAAGCCTTATCCGACAGCATCCTTAACAATCGTTAAACGGATTTAATCCAAGCGGATAGAATCATAACTTCAAATTGAATCACGGCCGGAAAAGCCATGAAGGCAATCCGACCCGCATTGTTTCCAATTCCCATGGTTAAACCGAGCCATATTAAAAAGGGGAAGAGCCACAACTCCTTATTCAATTTCAGGTCTTCGTTCCCTTGGCAAACGTTTCCTTGGCAAAATTTAAGACCGATATAGGATACGACGGCCGCAAACAGTGGCGTTTGAGCAAGGAAAATTTGGAAAATCAAATGTCGGTCGTATTCCCTCAGCGAAAAGGCTTTATAAATATTTCCTAAAAGAAAATCGGAATGATAATAAGCACTTTGGGAAAGGGCCGGAAAAAGATGCGTTGCGACTCCATAGGCCATGGCACCAGGAAGCATATAGGCTAGATACCAAAGGGAGCGGCGAGATTGAAAGCCTTGCAATACAATCCATAGCCCGAGTACAATCAAGAGTGTTTCTTTGGTAAAGACTCCCACGAGGCAACACAAGGCGAACCAGAGGGGTTGCTTTTTTTCAAACAAAATCAAGCTGGTGATTATTGCGAGATGGCAGGCTGCGTCGGTCATGGGAATAATATTGGTGACGATACTGTAAAATGAAAACAAGTAGAGAAGAGAGCCAAGATAGGCTGGGGCGACCCCAAACTTGGGGCTTAGATATGAAAAGACCAACACCGAAGTGGCCACGGTGAGCAAAAAGTTAAGGACCACGAAGTGGAAAAAATCTTTTTTAGCCACAGTATCTTCTGTAAATGCGATGGGGATGTCGTATCCTGGGAGGAGCCTCATAACATTAACGGCGACAGTGGGTATGAAGCGATAGCGATAGGGTGGTTCCACGCTTCCGGGTCCTTGGTCCACCATAGTCATATAAGCGGGAGTGTCCATGGGCGTAAGGACCGGATTGAAATGCTTATAGATCTGGAACAAGATTGGGTACGCCAACAAGGCGTTCAATATGAAAATTCCCAAAAGGGACTTTCGGGTTTTCAACGCAAGTGGCATGAAGTCAAACTTACAGCCTACCGTGTTCCCTTGCAAGGGCCCGTTCAGAAATGCCTTGAAGCCCTCAGCTATTGCCCAATGATATTCCCAAATGCCGGTGAGCTTCCATACTCACGGTATCCACGATATTGGCTAATGAATTCACATCAATGTCGTACATGTACGCGCACATGACTACACCCAGAAGCATGATATAGGCGAGCCTTTTATTTTGGTGTAACGCTTCACGACCTGGGTAGGCTCGTCGAAGACCGGACTTGGGGAGAACCATCATGGTTTGAGGTAATTTGCGAATTGTCCTTTTGAAGGATTTATTCTTCGCCAATTTGGTCGCCATCTTTCTTGAAGTCCGAATTTTTTCACGATCCATTTCGTCCATTTTTGAATGCCCCTTTGTTTATTCTACAGCTTCTAGTTGGAAGCGATACTCCTTCAGTCTATCAGGAAGGGGAAGGGAATTCAAAGGGGATGTGTACTAAACGGTACGGGCTTCTAAGGTTTTTTGGAATGATAACGGGGATTCACCCAAAAACTCAATCACGAAAAGTCTAGGATTATAAATGAGAGAAAGAACATATCCCTACTTGTCTTATATGTTTTAAAGAGGTATAAAAGTGGCGAAATAATGTTAAAAATAGCACTTTATTGAGATATAGGGGGAAAGAGCCTAATTTTTGGCCGACAAACCTTGTGAACCACTAGGAATAAGTAATGCCATTGTTATATTTCAACATACTATGAAAGAAAACGAATCCATTGGCCCTGTCGCCCCTGACCTCGTCACTTCGGAAGCCGCGCAATTCTGGAAAAAAAACCTCTCGAAGAGTCTCGATCCGAAATGGAAAGAAGACATCGATAATTTCGAGACGGACATCATGTTGAAAAAAAAAGGCAAGGTCGAAGATCGCGTGTTCGCGGAAACACGATTGCGCATGGGTGCATACGGTCAACGCTATGACAATGGCCATCGTCACGATGGCGCCCTCAGCAGGAAAATTCTTTTTCCAACAGAACTAGCCAAGGGGCCGGATACCGCTTGGGATGCTCCCGGAATGGAGCGTATAAAATTACCCTGGGGCGGAATGACTCCAGATCAAATGGATGTGTGCGCTGATCTTGCGGAAGAGTATTCCGATAGCATTTGCCACATCACCACCCGCCAGGATATTCAACTTCATTATATCCACATTGAAAACTGCCCCTCGATGTTCCGTCGCTTGGCCGCCGTTGGAATCACTACGCGTGAAGCTTGCGGCAATTCTGTGCGTAACGTAACGGCTTGTCCAATAGCTGGGGTCTGCCGCGATGAGGCTTTCGACGTAACAGGCTACGCCAACGCCGTTTTCAAGTATTTACTCGGGCATCCCGATGTTCAGGATTTCGGTCGAAAGTTTAAAATTGCCCTCTCAGGTTGCAAACATAATCCCTGCGGTCTCACCAACATTCATGACCTCGGCCTCACCGCCGTGGTTCGCCAGGCCGCCGATGGAAGCGTCAAGCGAGGTTTTGAATATGTAGTGGGCGGCGGTCTCGGAGCGGTGACCTACGATGCCAAACTTTTTTCCGACTATGTTCCCGAAGAAGAAGTCATGGCTCTTACGCAAGCGGTTTGTCGAGTGTATGCGAGGCTGGGCGAAAAGAAAAAACGCCATCGTGCCCGAATTAAATTCCTTGTCGCCGATCTGGGCATTGAAAAGTTTCGAGAAGCCGTGTTGGAAGAAAGGGCCAAACTACCGCACGACCCGCGCTGGACTGAATTCCTGGCCACTCTTCCTCAGTTTGAAGAAAAGCCGCTAAGGCCAAGGCAAGATTCGGGAACCGGAATGGGCATTCCAAAAACGGGCGATGCGGCTTTTGACTTTTGGTGCTTGACCAATGTTTATCCTCAAAAACAGGACGGTTTTTTGACCGTCACAATCACGTTACCCATGGGTGACATAACATCTAATCAGATGCGTGAGTTATCAGTCATTGCTCGTAAATACGTGAAAGACACACTGCGTACCACGGTCGAACAGAATATTGTGATGCGTTGGGTCAGTGAAGCGGACGTGTTTAATTTGTACAAAGATTTGAAAGCCATTGACTTGGCTGAAGCCGGAGCCGCCTCGATTGTGGACATCACCGCTTGCCCCGGTACCGACACCTGCAAACTTGGCGTTTCCTCCTCGCGCGGCTTGGCTGCCGAACTCCGCAATCGACTCGCTACCAAGGCGTATGAAATGGACGAAGCCGTCCGCAACTTACGCATTAAAATCAGCGGTTGTTTCAATTCTTGCGCCCAGCAACATATCGCCGACATCGGCTTCTTCGGAATTAGCCGTAACGTGGGCGGTTACATCGTCCCTCATTTTCAGATGGTGCTGGGTGGACAATTCATCAACAATGGCGGCAGTTACGGACTTCCCGTGGGCGGCATTGCCTCTAAGGCAATCCCTGCTGTAGTCGAGTGTTTGACCGACATGTACCTCAAGGGCAAACAGAAGTCCGAAGGCTTTCGCGCCTGGGTAGAACGTACTGGTAAGGGCGCCATCATGCAAGGACTTGCTGATGTCGCGGCTGTTCCCTCCTATGAAAGGGACAAATCTTTTTACATGGATTGGGGCAGTGTCCGAGAATATAATGTGAAGGACAAGGGCATGGGCGAATGCGCCGGAGAAGTCGTTTCTCTGACGGAGTTCGGCCTCAAAGCTGCTGATCGCGAAGTGTTCGATGCCCAATTACGTTATGATGAAGGCGACATCGAGGGTGCTGCTCATCGCGCATTCAAGGCCATGGTACTCGCGGCGCAGGGATTAATTAAGGCTTACAATATCGACATCTCCGATGACCCTGAAAAGGTAATGGCGGAATTCAAGGAACGATTGTTCGATACCGAGATCTTTTACGATCCCTTCGGCGGCGCCCGTTTCGCACATTTTTATTTCCATGC
>JAYVCH010000105.1:0-5891 GCA_043750055.1 Fibrobacteria bacterium | reverse complement strand
GGAAAAGGATCTCCCACCGGTTCTCCCACTCCCATCCAAATCCAAATGAGTCCATTGCGTTCCAAAACCGGAAATGAATTCACCCGACAATGTGGTGGTTTTCCGCCCAGGCCTTGCGAGGGCACTTCAATGCAAGCTCCACGCGCATCATAAACCCAACCATGATAGGGGCAACCGATGGTACCTTTGAATACCGCGCCCTTCGATAGAGGCGCATTGCGATGCGCGCAACGGTCTTCTAAAGCTGAGGGCTTTCCATCCAATCCACGCCAAACCACCATGGGCTGTTCTAAGATGACGCATCCTTGGGGACTATTCGATTTCAATTGTTGCGAGCGCATGGCCGCATACCATGATTCCCGTAGCGTTCCACATTGTTCAAGCATGCGCGCTTTCGGCTCCCTTTGTTGAGGAGAAGAAAAATCCGTTTCTAATTTATTCCTCAAAGATTTAACCTTTCCGATTTTGGGTGGGATTGAAAAAGGCCGCAAGCCAAGGGCCTGGGGTTTCCAATAATGTTGGCTTGATTTGACCCAAGCGTTTGCCCTGCGACTGTTTAGCTAACAAATAATTCTCCGCTCCACGTTGCACTATAATTGCCTTGATCGGCAAAAGTTGGCCTAAACGACGCGCATAGGCGTAGCCATGAGATTCGCAGAATACCTTCTCCACTCGTTCCGCCATATTCATGCCTTGCTCCAAGGTTAAGCCTTCCACGAAGAGAAGATAGCGCCTCTCCTGTTCGGCTTCCGGCGCCAATAGCATGAACGGGGGGGCAAGGCCCATTTGTTTCACCGAAGAAAGTAAAACCGCATCCACTTGCCTTGCATTCAATTTCTCCCCGCAAAGATCCACGCCTTGATCCATGCGACCCTCGAAAGATAAGCTGGGAGTCGAATGATGAAATCCTGTACATCGAACGGCATCCCCTAATCGATACCGATACAGGCCGGCACCGGTGGAAAGCAATGGTGCATATTCTGCTCCGACTTCAAGTTCATGAGCCATTTTCGGAGGATGGCTCGGGTTGTGCAGATTTTGGAATTCCAGAAAATGACCCCCGATGGCAGTAACATGCCGAGTACCTTCTGGACTTTCGAGGGGAAAAGTCACAACCCCTTCGGTTGCCAAAAGACCCTTGGGTTGGAATCGAACATTTGGCATTGAACGCCTTAGTTCGGCCATGGCCTGTGCCGCGGGGCCATCGCCCCAGCACGAGACCACTTGCAAGCGAGGCCAAAGGGATTCGGCCAGTGTCGCGTGAGCGAGGGTTTTTTTAATCCCCGCCAACCGATGGGGGGCATTTCGAAGTATCCATTCCTCCCAAATAATTTCAATTCGTCGCAAGAGTAGGCCGAAAAATGACGGATGCCAAACTGAAATCATTCCCAGGTTTTCTGCGCGCAGTAATCCATGAAGCGTGGAATCGGTCCAGGTTTCCGAATCTTCTATCCGAGCGACTTCGGGCGATACGGCCAACATTCGTTTTAAGGCCCATCGCTCCATGGGTCCAAAATACTGGGTATCATCTTCAAATCCAATGGGGATGCCTCCAGAAGTTTTCCTTTTTTTCCGGGTTACGGGTGAGATGGACCAATAGCTGGTCGTCCCATTTAGTAGGTCGTAGGAACGATTTAAATCATAAAGCCACGGAACGGTGGCGGAGGAAAATTCTTGAAACAATGCTGCCGTGCAAGGCAAGAGTTTATTGCCTGATGTTGAACCACTGGACTCCTCGAATATCAAAATTGGCTCGGTCGTAAGAACTTGCTTTTCCCCAGCGGCAGCTCGTTGGATATAGTTTTCCACGTTTTCATAATCGACGATGGGAACTTTACTTTGGTAATCACGAAAACTTTGGATGGTAGAAAAGGAATGATCTCGACCATAGACGGTGGAGGTATTGTCTCGAATTAAAAACTTTAGGCGCCTTGATTGGACTTCTTCGCAACGCTGCAAATCCAAATGCAGGCGTCGCGACCTCGACCAAAGTGAGGCTTGATAGACTCGCTGGATGGCACGGAGCATCATAACTTGAAATCCGATTTTTGACTTATCATCGGACCATTCGCTTTCCCGCTGAAGTTAAATTGTCGAAGGAAAGGAAAGCGAGAGACACCAATTCATCGCCCTTTGCATGACCGGGATTGGAGCGCAAGAAAAATTCGATATGGGGATCGGCCTTTCGCCCTTCTGGAATATGGATGAGGTGATCACGCAAGGCCTGTGGCTTGGGGAAACGGACAAGGCCGCTCTCCGCGTCAAAGGTCTTCGCATATTTCTCCTTCGCGAGGGCTCGCAAAAGATTCTGCATTTCTTCAGGAGAATCCCGATCAAACCGGGGATAAAATTCTCGACAAAAAACAGACATGAACCGATAAGTTCTGAATCCGGAAGTGAGGAGCAACCAAACCAAATCGCCTTCCGGGAAATTCTGCTTCAGTTCGTAAATGCTGCGTATCCAAGTGCGGGGCAAAATCGGAGATCCCCATGCCAATGGATCCACAATGGTATCTCCCGAGGAAACTACCGTGGTTGGCATTTTCGTAACCTGTGATTGGACCATCAAGAAAGTGGTAAAACCCCGGAGTTTACCCTCTTGGTCTTCAATGAGGATAACCCAATTCTTTTCCTCCAGATCTCGTAGGAAAACTTCAGGGATAACGCCCATAAAATTACGGGATAGAAGGTCGAACATGGACTGGATTTCGACCCCTCCCAGCTCGGAGCAGGCCACCAGGCGTCCCTGCAGTTGAAGGTTTAAGCCAGAGATGGGGGCGGCTGAGGTGAGGTTATGTAGCATATATTTTTACCTTCTAAAAAACCAAAATTTAGCCAGGCTTGTGATATGTGCCTGTTGTCCCTATTTCATTTGACGCCTAAACCAGGTCAACGTGTAAGCTTAGGTAAAAAAAGCACCAATTTTAAGGCTTTAAATGGCAATCCCCTCAATCTATTATTGAATAGGGGTGTAGAAAAGACCAATTTAAATGGTTTAAATAGTTGGAATCACTATTAGACTCCTCTTTTTGATAAATTCATCTAGACACACGGATGTTACCTCTTACTTCGAGGCAGGAGAGGATTCAATATGATCTAATGAAACCATCTTCTCTAAATACCATTGTGAATGTGGACGGGGGGGGGATTGAAACTAATTTGAAGTGTAGCGAACGACACTGCAAACTCGGGCTCGTTGTCGTACCGGATTCGGGGATAAGAAGATTTAAATCCTGGCCCTAGCTACCTCAGCAGCTCCCCAAGTTGCGCGCCATCGGAATTTTACCTGATACAGAATTCCAAATGCAAAGGCCCCCAAGAGGGCGTACATGAGAAATCCCAATTGGTAATTACCTGTAAGCTGTTTGGACAAACCTAGAGAGGATGCCAAATAGAATCCCCCGACTCCACCGGCCATGCCTACCAAACCTGTTAGCGTTCCTAGCTCACGTCCAAAACGCTGTGGCAATAATTGAAACACCGCTCCATTTCCCATACCCATCGCCATCATTGCGACTACGAATAGAGCCAAGGTGATAGCCAAGGGCGCCGGAAACACCGCAATGCAAAGCATGGAAAGGACAACGGCTATATACATAAATTGCAAGGCCCGAACTCCTCCAACTTTATCTGCGAAATTTCCACCGATTGGCCGGAACATGGATCCGCAGAATACGCAGCCTGCCGTCAAGTATCCGGCAACCTGAGGAGCTATTCCAAATTGGCTGTTAAAATAAATCACCAAACTCGAAGCTAATCCGACAAAGCCGCCGAAGGTGACCATGTAGAACAACATGAACCACCAAGCATCTCGCTCCTTGAGCACTTGAAAATATTTGGACAACTTTTGAGGAGGAGGCATTCCTGGCGCATCCTTTGCCATGATTGTATAAATGATCAGGGTGACTGAAAGTGGGATCAACACTAGCCCGAAAATGTTCTGCCAGCCAAAATGGTTAGCCAAAATGGGGGCAAACAAAGCTGCGAAAACGGTTCCCGAATTTCCCGCACCCGCAATGCCCAGAGCCAAGCCTTGGGCTTCTGGTGGATACCAGCGTGAAGCCAAAGGGAGGGCAACGGCAAACGACGCTCCCGCAACACCTAAACAAATGCCCAACAAATAAACTTGGTGTAAACTGTGAATTCCAAAAATCCATGCCGTTAAGAGAGCACTTAAAACCAGAACCTGTCCAATTAATCCCGCTTTCTTTGCTCCCACAGAATCAACCAATAAACCCATCAATACGCGCATTACCGCGCCTGATAAAACTGGAATGGCAACCATCATTCCCTTTTGCGAAGGAGAAAGCCCAAGTTCTTTTGCGATATGCACTCCAAGTGGCCCGAGTAGCACCCAAACCATAAAGCTCATATCGAAATAAAGAAAAGCAGAAAATAGCGTAGCCGGATTACCTGCTTTGGCAAAGTCTTTCAATTTCATTTCGGCTTCTCCTGGTATATGACCAAAGCAAACGACGGGCCAAATCAGGATAGGGTAACATTAATGCTACTCTTTATGGTATTGTGTTGGCATTTGATCCAATCGAACTTCCTTATATCAAAAACTTGACCATTTTTGCTAAATGCGGTTGACATATAATGACGATTGGGAACATTGATTTTATTTTAACCTCCTTAAATTTGGAGACGGAATTAAAGCAATTTATCGTGTAACAATTGCGCCTCCAGGCAGACCAAGGGGAGGCTCCAATCAAATGGCATGGAACGGATCCTTTTCCTAAAACAACCCAAATCCGAGGTAGAGATGTTTCGATATAAGGTGAATCCTATTCAACTACACCTCACCGCTGCGGCTCTCGCTTGCTCCTTGATGCTAGCGACCTTACCTTGTCAGGCCGGGAAAATAGCTGAGGGAACCTTTATATCCAAAGAAAGTTCCATTGTGGCGATGGGCACTTTTGAAGTTCAAGAAACCAACGGAATTTTTACTTTGGTGATTCAAAGTAATTTCCATGTGAGCGAAGGTCCCGATCTCTTTTTTGCATTTAACCCGCTCCTCTCCTCCCAAGTAACAGGCTCCAATGCCAAAACCTCAGCGTTAAAAGTCGATCCAGGACTTAAAAGTTTGGTTGGCGGTCAAACTTATACACTCCCAAATAATTTCGATTTGAGTAAATACTCTTCATTAATTGTGCACTGCTGGAAATACGACCATCTGTACGCTACTTCTGCTATTACAAAAATTGCAGTAACGTCGGTGGCACGGCAACGAAAAGGGAAAATGCTTTTTCAAAATGAACCGGAGAATGTTTATTCCCATTTGAAAAGACTCAAATTCGATCTTGTAGGTCACCGGCATAATTAAAACTCCCTTTACACCTTTTTAACTTCGTTCGATGCTATTTGAACTCTATATTAAACTCCACACTCAATAAAGGATTCAGAATGGCACAGATTCAATTAAAGGGAAGTCCCATCAACACAAGCGGCACCTTACCCCCGATTGGAAGTCAAGCCCCTGATTTCAAATTGACCACAGCAGAACTGACTGGGAAGAGCCTGAAAGATTTCGCGGGCCAAAAAGTCGTTCTGAATATATTTCCCAGTATAGATACTGGCATTTGCGCAACCGCCATTCGAAAATTTAATCAAGAGGCAAGCTCACTAGTAGGAACGGTGGTTGTCGGCATTTCTAAGGATTCGCCCTTTGCGCTACGCCGCTTTTGCGGAGCAGAAGGAATCGACAAGGTCATCACCACATCCCTCATTCGCGACGATGCATTCGGAACCGCCTACGGGGTAAGAATCATGGATGGCGGCATGGAAGGCATGATGTCAAGAGCCGTGGTAATTTTAAATGAAACCGGAAAGGTGATTTATACCGAACAAGTTCCAGAGATTGGTCAGGAGCCCAATTACGAAGCTGCATT
>JAYVCH010000104.1:0-3545 GCA_043750055.1 Fibrobacteria bacterium | reverse complement strand
CTCGATTCAAGTAAAGTCGCATCCGTAAAAAAAAGAAAACGGATTGTTAGGGAAACGACCGTTAATACTATCGATCAGATCAAGGGTCAATATCGTTCGCCCAAAAAAGCGTTATTCATGTCATTGATAGTTCCAGGTTTGGGACAAACTTATGTGGGTCACCATTGGGTTAATTATACTCGCGCTGCCGTGTATTTTTTGACGGATGTGGCTTTGGCTACAGGTTGGAATTATTACGTCGTGAACAAGCAGGACGCGCAAATTGCAAAGTACCGTAAATTCGCGGATCAGAATTGGCGTCAATCCAACTACGAAACCTTTCTAAGGGTTCATTATGTCAAAGATCAGTCTGAGTTGGTCAATCAACACAGACAAGCTTATTGCGAAGCTGTTCAAAACCAAGAAACGAACAAAGGGATTTCGTTGTTCGCGGGATGTAAGGATGCAAATCCGAGTAGTACGAATTTCCAAAGTTTTCAGAGTGAGTATGATGATGCCAATTGGGGGGGCGTTGATAGTATATCCCAACGTCGGGCGAATTTTGAAAATCCACACCAATTCTACGAGCTTATCGGAAAAGAAGTCGAATTCATCACCGGCTGGAATGATGCTGGTAGGATCGGTCTACAAGATTCAACCTTTCGAGTATTAGATGACAACATGGCAGTGATTCAAGACAAAGATGGAAATTTTCCTTCAGTGACTACAAAAAATCAACAAGCTTACATTGCCATGCGTGCTCAAGCCAATGATTACGCGCGTATGCAGGCCTACTTTCTCGGTGGCATGGTCGTGAATCATTTAATATCCGCTTTGGATGCAGCCCTAACGGCGCATTATCATAACAAGAGTCTTTACCAAACGGAAACGGCCTGGTATGACCGAGTTCATCTTGACGGTGGGCTTACTTGGCAAGGCCAGGAACCGGCAACAACCGTAACCGCACGCATGTCTTTCTAAATCAGCATGCGATCATTCAAGTCTTTATTTTTGGATTGTAGTGTCATGGTTTTGAGTCTTTTGATTCTTCCCATATCTGCGGAAAATGTAGAGCAGGACGGACCTCCGGGTTCTGAAGATTCAGTTTTACAATCATCGCCCTCAACTCCTGTAGTCACGCCCGAGTTACCTGTAATAAAGGAGGTAATGGGACCAGGCGAACTGGTCATCGAGGTGGATCGAACTCAATCGCAAAATGTCGGCAAGTCATTGCCGCTGGCAATGCTGCTTTCCCTTGCGTTACCGGGCGCCGGCGAAACTTATCTTGGAGATAAAGGCCATGCCAAGGTCTTTCTATTAGCGGAGGCGGGATTTTGGGCTGGACTCTACGTTGCCTTTATTGCGCGGGACAGTTATCTGCAAAGTGCCCGAAACTATGGCTCTGAATTCGCTGGCATTGATGTTTCCGGAAAAGGTGAAGCCTTCCTCAATACCATGGCATACTATCGATCGTACCAAGAAAAACAACATCGGCAAGACAGTTACGAATTGTCACAGATCCTTTCTGGAAAGCGGGACCGCAACTATGATATCTCAATGACACCTCAGAATAATTGGGATTTTGGAAGTTCGATTAATCCCCAAAACACAAACCATTGGAAGGCTTTTCAATCCACGCTGCGCTATTACCGATCCTCCAAAATTGCAGTGTCATTCGCGGTTGGGGCTTTGGCCTTGAACCGTTTGGTCTCTTTGGCCAATACGCTTCATGTCTTTAAAAAAACCAGTGCGCATGGGGTGGGCTTGCAGATAAACCCCGAATTTGGGCCTGATTTCGCGGGTTCTAAAGTGAGTTTAGCGTTTTAAAAGCAAGCGATACGGGGATCTTGCGCAATGTTCCAATATTAGTTATCATAAAAGCATGTCCACTGGATCCGTCCAAATTAAGCTTAGTGCTCTACTTCTAGTCCTAACTGACTAGCAGGGAGTGTGAGCATTTTGGAAAAAGCCCACTCCTCCGAGTGGGCTTTTTCTTTGGACCGGAATCTGGATTCCCGGTTTCTGGGACCTAGCTTTACGGAGTGAATGGCATTAACCCCGGGGCCGGGACATGGAAAAGGAGTCGATTGTGAGTACGACAGAAAAAACCAGAAGACCATTTTTTTACGACGTGACATTGCGAGATGGCAACCAGGCATTGCGGAATCCCTGGAATCTCAATGAGAAGGAATTGGTCTTTCGGCAACTGCTTAAATTAGGCGTGCAAGGCATCGAGGTCGGATTCTCCGGGGCCAGTGATATGGATTTTGCGGCCTGTGAACATTTGGCCAAACTCGCCCCTGACAATGTCGTCATCTCGGGATTGGCGCGTGCGGTGGAGCGGGATATCGTGATGGTTTGGGAGGCGGTCAAGCATGCGGCTCAACCTCGTATTCATACCTTTCTCGCGACAAGTCCATTCAATATGGAAAACGTGTTACGCATGAGTCCTTCGCAAGTCAAAGCGAAGGCTGTCAATGCTGTGACGATTTGTAAAAAGGCCATGGGAGGGCGGGGAACGATTCAGTTTTCGGCCGAGCATTTCGGCGATTGCCAGGATAATATGGATTTTGTTATCGAGCTCTTGCAGGCCGTGGTGGCCGAAGGGGCGCATGTGATCAATTTGCCCAATACCGTTGAACGATATCGCCCGATGCTCTTCGTGAACATGGTGGAGCGGGTGGTGAAGGCTTTGCCGAAACAGGTGGTCGTTGCGGTGCATACCCATAACGATCTCGGTATGGCCACGGCCACGACCGTGGAAAGTTATTTCGCCGGAGCCATCCAATTGGAAACCGCGTTGAATGGGTTAGGTGAACGCGCGGGAAATACCAATATGTATGAAGTGGTCTGCGCATTGGCTAATTGCGGCGAAGACGTTCCCATTAACATGGGGGAAATCTACGAGACGGCTTTGCGCGTTTCGGAATGGGCTAGAGTTCCTATTTATGAAAAGGCGCCGCTGGTTGGTTCCGATGTAGTTGCGCATCGCAGCGGGATTCATCAAGATGGCGCAGCCAAAACCAAGGGCATGAAAAAGGGCGCGTATCGTGCCATTGAAAGCACCTTGATTGGCCGCAAGGAAGGGGACCGTTTGGGTTTTACGAGCCAAAGTGGAAAGACCGCTGTTTTCGAAATTATCGGCGCGCTGGGGCTGCCCATTTCTATTGAAGAAGCCGCTTCTCTTCAACCTATATTGAAACGTCTTTCGGAACAAGATGGACGCGGAGAATTGAACGATGCTGAAATCCTGAAAGTGTATGATCAAGAAATCTTGAATGTCCAGGGACCGTTGGTCTTCAAGGGTATTAAAATGGAGCCTTGCGAAAAAGAGTTTTCTTTCGAAGTAGAATATCAGGGAAAGGGCCAAACCTTGGTCGGGCAGGGCACGGGTCCGATTGACGCATGTATGCATGCCTTAGAAAAGGTGGGTCTGTTCTTTCATCTAGTTGAATACAGTCAGATGGCTTTGGATGTCGAACATCTTGATTTTGCGGCCTTTGCGCTTTCAGAAATAAAAATTCAAAGGAAATCAAGTCTGGGGGCCGTTCCCGAGGGACCGATTG
>JAYVCH010000103.1:0-8971 GCA_043750055.1 Fibrobacteria bacterium | reverse complement strand
GGGAAGGGCGGGCAGTTTATGGTCTAAAACAAGGTAAACATGATCCGCGCGTCCATTTTCATCCAGATCCTTGATATAGGCTTTGGCCACTTGATTATAAACGGAGATGAGGGACAAATCCGATTTTATTTTTTCACCTCCAATATCCACTTCGCCATTAAGGATCAACTGGTTCACCCGGTTTGCCAGTGTGATTTTCGCCTCCACTTTTTTGTCATCTTTTGTGGGGTCGGCGCTTCGGAACAGGTAATCGACTTTTACAATGAACTTGCCAGTCAAGGCGCCAGTTTCAATGGCAGGAAGTCTTTCATTTTCACCTTGAGCAGTTGTTAATTCAACCCACATTGTGTCCACTTTGTCGCGATTGGGACTTTTGCCTTCAACGATGATTAAGAAATTACTGGAGACGGCTTCGGAGACCGATGGGATGGCAGCACTGTCCTTGGTGGACGCATAGTACATTCGGCTGACGGTCAGGTCGTTCCAACGCACTTCAGCGGTGCGTTGATCCAAATAGACAGGATCGATATAGGTAACGACAAGGATATCCGAATCGCGGCATAAGAGCAACGCGTCATTCTTGTCCAACGAGCCGCTATTAATTTCTCCCTTATCAAGAGGCACCTTATTCACATATTTAGTTCCATCCCACATCAGAGTGAGATTGGAGACCTTATCACCGGATTGAACACAACTCACGGCAACTTCGATGGATGCATCGCCGAATTTTGTGATGAGTTGATCTGTGATACTGATGACAACTTTTTCTGTTTGTCGCGAGACGACATTTCCAGCCGGGTCGGCAATAACAATTTCACCGGGCAGGTTAGGATAGGCAATGATCAGTTTGTCTTGTACTTCATTTCCCGAGGAGGTTCCGGAATTATTATGCGGTGTAACGGAAGCGACCAGCTCGCCATGATAATAGGTTTGGATCTTACCATCGTGTGGGACAGTTGGATTCTTGTCTTCCAGTGTTAAGGATCCTTCCCAAGTTCCCTTGGTTCCGGTCGGTGTTCCGACCAAGGTCAGTACCACAGACTCAGAATCTGTTCCTACTAAGACTCCAGCTTTGCTATTGGTCTCGGTGAGACGAACTGTTTTGGTATGCACGAGTAGGTCAATCCCTGCGTTCCAATCGTCCGTATATCGAAGGAACACCTTTCCATTGGCCGGACTCCAAATTTCAGTCGGACCCACTAGGTTGCCTTTATCGTCGATGAATTCCAAGGTAGTGCTTTCTTGAACTTGTTGGGCAAATCCGACATCTCCGCGATAAATATCCTTGTAAACTGGGTCTACGAAAATGGCCGTCAACTGGTCGCCGGCGACAGCCACTTGAATGATTTTGTCTCCCAAGGTTTTGGCTCCAGTGCTGACTGGGGCTTTGGTTGAGAAGACTCCGGGTGAAAGCTCCTTGAGTACCAGTGTTTCTTTATCGACTCCGATTTCAGTGGAGGAGATTTCGATGGTGTAGGTGAGTGCTGGATCTTTAGGTCGAGTTTTCACAACGACAAAAATACTGTCCTGCGTGACGGGATAAGTTGAGATGCGAGGCCCACCTTCCGACAAGGAGAAGTAGACTTCAGCGGCAACGAATGCGGGCTTAATATATAGAATAGCGCTGGCGGAATCGGATGAGAGAAAAGGGTTTTGCCATTTAACAGTCAGGGTATCAAAGCTATTTGCTTCGATGACAAAGTTACCTGCGGTTTTCGTGTCTGGGGAGGACAACACGGCTTCCTGCCAGTATTCAAAGGCATTACCAAGCGTACTGAGATGACCAAGAGGCAGAGTCTCGGCATCGTTGGATCCAAGTGTTTTGATATTTGCCACATTGGTTGTAAGACCGTCTTGAGTGGTAACCAATTTGATACGGATGGATTTGGATGCGCCAGTTAAAGTGTTATTAGAAATTTGATTTCCATTTTCATCCAGGATTTCGAGGCGAGATGCAACCGTTTCCTTGGCATAGGTTTGGGTCAGGACTTTGCTGTCTTTATAACCAGGTAAAACTGCGATTACCGTCACCGTAGTTGTATTATTGATTCTCAACGGATCGGTGTATTCAAGTCTTACACCTGGAAGGGGTATTTTTCCGTCGAGCGTGTAATAGATTTTGGCACCTGGAGTTGCTGAGGTTAATGTGACCAGAACGCTGGTGACGAATTTTCCTCCCGGTGGATTGGCTACAGGTTTACCGACTTCATTCACAACCAATTCAGATAGGGTTCCATAAACGGGGTCGATATAATGGATGCGAATTTGATCTGTGACAGCGCAGGATAGATTTTGGTCGGCGAAACTGGGAGTGCCTTCGTCTTTAATCAAGATGCCAGAGGTGTACAACCCTGAGGTCGGCAGGGATTCGACTACGCCGAAGGCGGCAACGCTGTCACCGGACTTAGTGCAACCCACACTGATCAGTGCGGTGTCTCGGCCCGAAGAATAACTTTGGTCTTTGACTGTGAAAATTAATCCTTCGGGGTTTTTCGGAGTTGGATCGGCCAACTTCCAATCTAATGCGGCTGCGGTGTCTGGATTGGCGATGAGGAGAAAATCGGTGACCGGACCAGTAGGATCTGGGGTCGAATCATTTCGATGCCCGAGAACGGAAACGGTGGCTTCCCCGCGGAAATGGGTTTCTGCAGTTCCATTTAGGCCTGTAACTGGGAAAGCATCCGCCAAATTAATCGAACCAATCCACAGCCCCTTGGTCGAGCTTTCCGTATAGGTTCCCGTAAGGCTCAAAGCAATTTTTTCATGATCGGTTGCAATCACGGTACCATATTTTTTATCAACTAGAGTCAGAGACACTTGTTGGGTTGCTATCGCCCCGTGATAATAATCGTCGCTATAGCTGAAGTAAAGCATTCCACTATGGGGTGACCAAATGGTTCCAGGAGGAAGAGCAACGCCTGCGGCATCGGTGAATTGAATCAGAGTCGGTTCCTGAACGAAGGCCGCGAAACCAGTTTTGGCCACGGCGCTGTCTCCATCGACAGGATCGATATAAACCATTTTGAGTTGATCGCCCGATAGCCCGACTTGCAATTTTGTGTCACCAGGGATCTTGAAGTCGGAAGTAACACCGATGGCACCTATTAACTTACCAGGCTTCCCGGGAACGGGAACTAAATTAACCGTTTCCTTGTCGGTGCCGGATACTTCGGAAGTTATCGCGGCTGTATAGGTTTTTGTTGGATTCAGGGCTTGATCGTTGACAACCATGTACACGGTTTTCGTAGTGACCAAATAGCTCTTGGTCGTATCGGAGCCATCGGGTTTAGTGCTAAAGTAAGCGGTCGCTTGTTTGCGAGTTGGACGAATGAGAATCGAAGTCCGCACGGTATCCTTCGCCATTTTTGGATTCACCCATCGAACGGTCAGGCTATCCCAATCAGTCGCTTCCACCGAGCCATTAGCCTTGGTAGCCTTGCCAACGGTAAAAGGGGAGGAGCCGGTAAAGGAAATTTTGGAAGTTAGGTTCTGTGGTCCCGTTACCGTAAATATTTCTTGGTCTGCGTTGACCCGAGTTAGCGCCTCATCATTGATCGAAGTCAGGTTGATTTGGGTTGTGGTAAGTGTAATGAAATAGTTTAAATCCATTTCGGTCAAATAGCCAAGAGGCGGAGCAACAAGTTTATTGGTTGCATCCTTAACCAAGAACTGAAGCAAGGAAGGTGTCAAGGTTTTTGTGAACTTGGCTTCCAAGACTTCACTGGGGCTCCATTCCTCTTTAAAAGCCACGACTTTGAAAGTTGTGTCGTTATAAAATTTGAATTGGGTTCCCTGAGTATAAATCGGACTGGTTTCGGTTGGTGTCGTACCGTTGGTTGTATAACGTAAAGTGACGCCGGGAATTGTGTTTGAAAAGGATGCCGAGTCCACGGAGCTAAAATCGCGACCCGGAGGAGTAGACGTTGGGAGTGGGAGCTTCTGGGTTTCTAATTGAAGGCTGGTTGTAATGGTGAAATTGGATTGTGTAACATGTCGTTCGGCCAAGAAAAAGTCTAGGAAGTATGAATCACGACTCTTTAGCAACCCAAGTCTAAGTGCGGTTGCACTGTCTAAAATAATGCTGTCTTTTTCCTCTGAGTGGAGGCCACCAATATCTACGGCGAGTTTTCCATTGATGAATACCCAAACGTCATCGTCGCCACTGAATACGAATTTTTGTGCTGGTCTGGCGTCAGGGCCACTTTTTATTTCCTTCAAATAGGTAAACATGGCGTGAAACTCGGTTGTAAAACCAAAGTTATGGAATTTGCCGTCATCGCCATTGCCGCTATCTCTAAAAGTCGTAGTCCCAGGCACAATTGGATTCGTTGGCTTGGGTGGGGGACCAACGAGGGATTCATCAAGCGGAAAAAATAGATTTGATTTGTACTGGTAAATGATGGAGCCTGGAGCAATGGGAGTTAGGACGATTTCGGTTTTGAAGGAACGATTAATACTTGGGGCATCATCGTTGTACCATTGGTTGAATTGAGATACTCCTGTATAACAACCGGCTTTGGGATTGATCAGCTCAGGATTTCGGTTATCGTTTGCGAATCCTGTATCGGTTTTTCCAGACAACAGAATGGATTCACTGACGTATCCTTTTCCATAGCATCCATCAAAAGAATTGAAGTCGGGATGGTAGATTGGATCATACGGCTTACTGGAGCCGCTCGGAACCTGATTAAAATCACGAAGTTTTACTTTTAAGGCTAAGGTAGCGGGAAGGGCCTGCCCCAAGACAATCTCAACCCCGGTGAAGACGATGAAAAAGGATAATAGCGTATAAACGAAGGGGTTTGACTTCATTTTAAGTCCTTTGGCAGAATTTTTTCAGAACGTCCTCACGAGTTTATCAAATGTAAATCGGAGCGTTCGATCTCCATGTCTTTCATTGTCTCAAAAAAATAGGAACGATGCCAGTCAAAGTGGATTCTGTCCTTTTTAGAATTAGAAACCACTCTTGTCTCGTGATGGAATCAGCCAGCTGAGTTTTTGGACCTCAAAAAATACTGTCTTGAATAACATTCCCATTATGTCATTCCAATACTTTACGGAAGCTATCCAATTATTTCCGAATTTTAATTATGCAGAAAAAATGCCTCGATGTACAGAAAATTCAATGGGTTCCGTCTTGAGGGATAGGGGGAAGTTGGGGAAGAGACTATAAAGGACAGCTGTCTGTGCTCTCAAAACCTTTATATCTTTTTGCCTGAAATTCATGGGCTCTAAAGTCCATGAATTGGCCAAAGAAGGAACACGGTAGGATGTCCGAATACATCATCATTGGCATTTTCGCCCTGGTAGGGGTGATGTTTGCTGGTGCAGCCATGGTGTTTTCCCGGATCATCGCTCCTCGCTTCAAAGACGTCGGCAAAAAACTCAATGCCTATGAAAGCGGTGAAGACACCATTGGATCAGCACAGATTCAATTCAAAATCGGGTATTATCTTTTCGCCCTGGTATTTTTAGTTTTCGATGTTGAAGCCGTGTTCTTATTTCCTGCCTTGGCCGTGCTCCGACATGCAGGGCAGCGAAATGGCGCTGCTTCAGCGATGAGCCCAATATTTATTTGGGGAGAATTGGTGTTCTTTCTCGCTATCCTTGGATTTGCCTTGGCCTATGCTTGGCGAAAAAAGGTGCTGGAATGGGAATAGCGAACAACGACTTGATTATTTCTCCGCTTCCTCCCTCCGATAGTGCTGTCAATGCCGTGGATTGGGTGGTTGGTTGGGCGCGAGCCAACTCCTTATGGCCACTGGTTTTCGGAACGTCTTGCTGTGCGATTGAGATGATGGCCACGGGCGCTTCCCACAATGACTGGGCGCGTTTTGGTTTAGAGGTCGCGCGCGCTTCACCTCGTCAGGCTGATTTGATTATTCTGGCTGGAACCATAGTTGAGAAAATGGGATCGCGACTTATCACTTTATATGAGCAAATGCCGGGTCCCAAATACGTTATTGCGATGGGGGCGTGCACGATTTCAGGCGGGCCATTTTATTATGACAGCTATTCGGTCATAAAGGGTGCGGATAGATTGATCCCCATTGACGTTTATGTTCCTGGGTGTCCACCACGACCTGAGGCTTTGCTTTATGGCGTGATGCAATTGCAGAAATTGATCCGTAAGGGAGCTTGGCGCAAGTCCTTGACACCAAACCCAATAAACCGCGAGCCTATCCGTGATGTGTTAAGTGATTGTGCGACTGCTTGGGAAGAAAAGGAGAAGGTCAAACAAGAGGGCATGAAGGAGGCGCAGGAACGTTTCAAACTTGAGAATCCGGAATTTAAAGGTATTGTGATCAAACGCATTGCCGCCCCCAAATTTGATGAGGTCGTTCGGATACCGAAGGCTTCACGTGGTTTGCCTGCCTCTGAACTCTATCGAATAGTTCTGGAAAAATTTCCGACCACCACCGTTTATGGTGTTCCCGAGATTTCGGATGAAAAAATTACCGCTTGGGGTCCAGAAACAATTTTGGATTTGACCGTGACCCTGGAAGATTATTTGCCTCTGGTTGAATTCCTAAAATCAGAACCGAGCCTCGGAATGGACTTCTTGATCGAATTGACAGCTGTGGATTGGAAAGACCACTTCGATGTGGTCGTTCACTTTCTATCCATTAAACATGGGCACAAAGTTTTTATTCGTTGCAGCTTGCCGCATGATGAGCATCCTGAAATTCCCAGCTTGACGACCCTGTATGTTGGTGTTAATTGGCATGAACGGGAAACCTTTGATTTCTTCGGGATTCGTTTTACCGGACATCCGGATCTTCGGCGATTGTTCTTGGAAGATGATTTTCCCGGGCATCCTCTGCGAAAAGATTTTTCGGACCCGACTCGCGTTGTGAAAAGACCGTACTGATATGACTAAATCACTGAACGCTGAATCTGGCTCTTTAAAAAATATGGGCACGGTAACCTCCGGTCAGTATGCTTTGCCACCAGGATTCACCTTGCGGGAAACGCGTACCGATGGCTCACAAGAATATTTTCTCAATATGGGACCGCAGCATCCCAGTACACACGGGGTTTTGAAACTGGTGGTTCGGCTGGATGGCGAAACCGTGGTCGAGGTGGTGCCACATTTGGGTTTTATTCATCGCGCCATTGAAAAGATGGGGGAAAACGAAACGTTCGTCCAGTACTTGCATTTGACTGACCGCATGGATTATTTAAGTAGCCATATCAATAACTTATGCGTGTGCTTAGCCATCGAGAAGGCCATGGGCATTGGTGTTCCCGAACGCGGCGAATATATTCGCGTCATCGTTTCCGAGCTACAGCGAATTCAATCCCACCTATTATGGTGGGGCGCATTCGGTATGGATATGGGCGCGGTGAGTGCATTTCTCTACGGGTTTAAAGAGCGCGAAAAAATCACCGAGCTTTTTGAGGAAATTTGCGGCGCACGGTTGACGATGAACTATTTTCGGCCCGGGGGATCGAATGCCGATCTTCCCGAAGGGTTTATCCCTAAGGTTCAGGCCTTGCTCGAAGAGTTGAAATTTTCTTTCGATGAATTCGAAGTGTTGCTGACAAAAAATCCCATCATTCGCGAACGCACGGTTGGGGTAGGGAAAATGTCTAGAGAGCGAGCGATCAATTATGGTTGCTCCGGTCCCGTTGGTCGCGCATCGGGAATCGATTTCGATGTTAGAAAGCAAGAACCCTATTCCATTTATGATCGATTTGAATTCGAAGTTCCGCTTCGGAAAAATGGCGACTCTTATGATCGTTATTTTGTGCGGATGGAAGAGATGCGGCAGTCGGTGCGGATACTGGAACAGGCCATCAAGGGCATTCCAGAAGGTCAGTATCGATCCAAGGAAAAAGCGGCTTATAAGGTTCCTGCCGGCAGTTATTTTTCGAGTGTGGAAACGGCCCGGGGGATGTTTTGCACCTATATGGTTTCCGAAAATTCTTTTAAACCTTACCGCATTAAAAGTCGTTCGCCTGGTTTTTCCAATTTGGCGGCCATCAATGAAATGGCCCAAGGTGGAAAAATTGCCGACCTCGTTACCATCCTTTCTACTCTGGATCTCATTATCCCGGATATCGATCGGTGAGCGGTTCAGCCGGACAGGTTTTTACCGTGACGCATCCCATTGGGGATTTGGTTCGCAGTCTTTTGCCTTCTCCTTGGGCGGCCATTGCTAATGGCGCGCTGGCGGTTGGGGTGATTTGTGGACTAGTTACGGTCATGGCTATTTTTTTGATTTGGCTCGAACGTAAAGTTTGCGCGCATTTTCAAGCCCGGCTCGGGCCCACTCGTGTGGGTCCCTTCGGCTTACTCCAACCCATTGCCGATGCCCTGAAATTGTTGATGAAGGAAAATATCAAGCCACGCGGCGTCGATAATCTGGCGTATTTCCTGGCCCCACTTTTACCGATTACGGGATCATTTTTGGTTCTGGTCGTCATCCCATTTGACCATAACTTGCAAGTCTCCGATCCTAGGGCAGGTATGCTGTATGTTACGGCCGTGTCTGGCTTGGGACTTCTCGGCATCTTGATTGGTGGCTGGGGCTCGAACAATAAATATTCCTTGCTCGGGGCCATGCGTTCGGGTGCGCAGCTTTTTTCCTATGAATTATCCATGGTCATTTGCATGCTGATTGTAGTGATGGCCAGTGGAACGGCTTCATTACGTGGAATAGTATTGTCGCAGCAGGGAGTGATTTGGGATTGGTGGATTTTCAAGCTACCGGGCGCGGGGATGCTCGCTTTTTTCGTTTACTTGATTTCATCCACAGCGGAGTTGAATCGCGGACCATTGGATCTATCGGAGGCGGAGTCCGAATTGACGGGTGGATTTCATACCGAGTATTCGGGTATTTCATTTTCCATGTTTTTTCTGGCCGAGTTCGTGAATATGTTTGCCTCGGCAGGTTTGGGGGCCACTTTTTTCTTGGGCGGATTTTTAGCGCCTCAATTTGGCCTTTCTGCTTTGGATCATATTCTG
>JAYVCH010000102.1:0-11693 GCA_043750055.1 Fibrobacteria bacterium | reverse complement strand
AAACTCCTAGCCGATACTACCGCCCTCATTCGCAAAGAAAAAGTAGCTGAGGCTCGAAAGCTCTGCAGTCAAACGGGGACACCCTTAGGGCTCATTCTTGAGGCAGGAATCTGGAAATATGAACAAGCCTCCACGGCCGAGGAAATAAAAGATGCTCTAGAGGAAGTGGCCCTTCGCGAGGTACCCCGTTTACAAAAGCGGACTCACTATCTTGGGCTACTTGCCAATCTTTGCACCTTGGTGGGATTGCTAGGGACAATTTTCGGACTGCAAGAGGCATTCTCGGCCCTTGAGTCAGCGGACCCATCCCAGAAAAGCAAACTTTTGGCACGGGGAATTACCATGGCCCTCAATGCGACTGCGCTTGGGTTAATGGCCGCTATGGTTTGCATGGCAGCCTTCACTTGGTTGGGCTCTAAAGCGAACGGCCTTTTAGAACAAATTGATGAGACGGTACTACGCTTAGTGAATTTTTTCAATGCCCAACGTAAAACAAATCCTGATCGTAAACCCGGTCCCACCAGTGCAGGACAGTCCGGATGAGCGGATCCGTTTCCGGTCCAAGCGGAGGCAGTCGCAAAGGCGGCATCACTTCGAAGGGCGGCCAGTCTGATGCCGCTCCTATCGATTTGGATATGACGCCGATGATGAACATGCTCATCATCCTCATTTCATTTCTCGTGACCATGGTGGTCTTCACTCAACTTTCGGTGATCAAATTCAATCTCCCTCCCTCGGGCGCTGGCGAAGCGAGCGAAGACACAACGGCTCCTAATCCTTCTGCCGTAAAGGATGTGGATATCACCGTGGTCATATCCGAAAATGGATTTCAAGTTGTCGGTGAAGGCCGGAAGCTGGATCCTATTCCCAAGGGAACACAAGGCTATGATTTCCCGCGCTTGGGACAATTCATGAAAAATTTGAAAACGGAATATCCGACTTCAGAGAGTGTGGTTTTATTAATTGATTCAACCATCGAATATCAAGACATTATCCATTCCATGGATGTGGTGCGCGAAAATAAATTTTCCAAAATCTTGCTTTCAGGCGGAGTGTATTAATGAAGTTAATTCGAAAAAAAAGGAAGGGGAGTGTCGAATTCGCGAAGCCACAAATGACTTCTTTGGTAGATGTGTTAACTGTACTCGTATTTTTTCTTTTGAAAAATTTTTCTTCGGAAGGGGATATTATGACGCCTTCCAAAGGATTGGAGTTGCCTGAAAGCACTGCCAAAGAGCGGCCTGAAATTGGACTCGTGGTTGCAATTAGTCAAAAGCATATTATGGTGGAAGGGACACCCGTCGCCCTGGTCAGTGAAGAACAGGAAAGACCCGGCACAGATATTCCGGCACTTTCTCACTTTTTAGAAGAGAAGCGCAAACAGACTGAAACCATTGCAGAGTATGATAAAAGCGTTTCATTCAATGGTAAGCTTTCCATTCAAGGGGACAAGAAAATCCCCTACTGGCTGCTCCAAAAAGTTTTGGCGACATGCGGTGAAAATGGCTTCAGTAGTTTTGCTTTAGCAGTGAGTAAAAGAGATGTCGACTGAAAACTTAAAGGAAAAGTCCAAGCGGAACCAAACATCTGAGGTGAAGGGCGCTTATAAAGGTGGCCTCTTCGATCAAGTTGATGTACCTGCCATTACGAGTTTCACAATATGCCTACTGATTTTTATTCTCCTATTGGTAGGAGTACGCTCTATCGATTATAGCAGTTTGAACAATTCTTCCTTGGAAGAGCTCTCTGATCGGGTTTCTAAAATCATCATGCCACTTAAGCCCCTGAATAAGCCCGCCGTCATAGCCAGGGCGCTGGGGAAATCCAGCGAAAAAAACCGATCGGCTTCTGCATTAAAGGGAGACGCATCTGCATCGGCAAGAATTGGCCGAAGTCGGAAAACAGTGACGGAACAAATAGGCCAAGTGCAAGAGCGGATTACCAAAGCAGCGGTGTTATCCATTCTTTCTGGAAAAGGGCCCGGTGCCGCCGGAAGGGTAGTGGGTCGCCAGCATAAGGAGGTAGGGTTTGGAGGATTCGGAGATTTAGAATCTAAACTTGGAAACATGGAAGGGTTGACCAAGTTTGATGGTAAAAAAGGTGACTTTAACCGTGATGGAAAAGCACCGGAAACTAGTCGCGGTGAGGCGATTGGTGCAACATCCGGCATTGACAAAATTGTCAAAGGATTCCAAAATGCTAAGAAGAGCACGCTTCAAAAAATGGGAGTTGCCGAATTTGAAAAACCAGAATTACTGGAAAGAGGGAATAAATACACTGGTAAGCGAAGTCCACAAGAGGTGGCGGCTTTCATAAATAATAAACAGTCTGTGGTTACAATGCTTTACGAAGAGCGATTGAAAGTCAACCCGGCAATGGAAGGAAAGGTGACGGTGGTTTTAGTGATTGAAGAAGATGGAACCGTGTCCTCCGCCACACCTCTTGGAAATGCATCCACTTTGGATGACCCCGAGTTTGTATCAGACCTTTTGCGTCGAATCAAACGTTGGGTCTTTCCTCCTTCTTCCGGCGGCCCTGTGCAAATGAAATCGCCGTTTATTTTCAGGCCAAATTAGGGAGTCGTTTAGCGATGAGCAAAATTTCATGTATAGCCCTAACTCTCAGCCTATGTTTTCTTGTATTCCCAAAACTCATTTCCGCAACGGTGATAAAAGCCGGCATGACCTTAAACATCGTTGTCAAAAACGATAAAGAACTTTCCCAAATAGTGAAGGTTAATGATAACGGAACAATCGATTATCCAATTTACCAAGACGTTTCCATCATTGATAAAACCACTAGTGAATTACAGGATATTCTCACCTATAAACTCGCCAAAGTAGTTGAGTCGCCATTGGTTCTGGTCGGGGTACTTACAGAGACACCCATTACAGTCATGATTCTGGGCCAAGTTAAAAAACCAGGTCTTGTGACTATTTCTCCAAAAGCCAGTCTTCAGGAGGTTCTCTTAATGGCAGCAGGAACCACCGATCAAGCCGATTTGCGACAAGTTAAACTTGTGCATCGAAACCAAGGGGATGAAAACGCCAGCTATTATGATTTGCAAAAGTTTATGTCCTCCGGTGATTTATCCCTACTCCCAGCACTCTCGGACGGTGATAGGGTCATTATCCTATCCGCTAAAAAATCAAAGTTCGTGAAAATTTTAGGGGCTGTTGCTAAACCAGGATTTTTTCCAATTTCAGAAGCCTCATCCGTTTTCGATATGCTTTATCTGGCAGGAGGGCCTTCACCAGATGCTAATATGTCCAAAATTCGGATTATATCGTCAGTTGGAGGTTCTAAAACGGACTACGTACTGAACATGCAAAAATTTATTGACGAAGGGAAAACGGAAAATCTCCCCTTGGTTTCAGAGGGCGACATGGTCATTGTTTATTCCAAAATTATCACCCTGACTAAAACCTTGGAAATGGCGCGAGACATCGTGGCGTTGCTCACAGCTTGGTACATCATCACAGCAGTGGTCGTCAAAAAATGACCCAACAGGCGCCTAAACCACAACGAGAGCTTGCCTTCGGGGATTATTTCCGTATCCTGTTGAAGAACAAATACATTATTCTGTTCTCCATTTCTGCATTTATGGGACCAACATGGTGGTTCATAAAAACCCTCCCCGATTTTTATACCACCAGTAGCCAAATGGTGTTAGACGAAAAGCCTTCTCCTTCCGCGGTTCTAATGATGGACAATTCAGGGAACCAAAAAGATATTGGTTATTATCGAGCCCTAATTCAAAGTCAGGCCTTTTTAGATCGAGTCCTCCACGCCACCGCCCAAGAACTGGTCAAGGCCCATATCACTCGTAAACAACGTAACTATATAAATGAGCATATCAAGATAGATGAAGGAAGCGTACAATCATTCATTTCAATATCCTCTAGAACCAATTCTGCTGCGCTCACCTATTCTCTGGTGAAAACGGCCACCGATAGTTTGATCGTCTTTTGTCGAAAAGTTGAAAATGAAGAATCGGAAAAAGCCATCGTTGCGATAAAAGAACAAATTGAAGTCTGCGTAAAAAAACGGGAAGAGCTTCAACAAGAGCGAAATAAAAAAACCGGGATATCCCAGTTAAATAGCTTAGGAGACGCAGCGGGACTTACGGCACTTGAAAATAATTACCAAGGTGAATTAGTCAAATTTGAATTGGATAAGGCAAATTTGGCCGCCAAGAAAAGTTATTTCCACAGTTTGGATTTAGATCTCAATGGTCCAGTTCAAAACAGTAATGATACCGTTATTGAAAATCTCCGCAACCAAATGAAAATTCTCGAAAAAGAAAAAGATAAAATGATGAGATTGGGAGTTCCGATGACTCCTGAGAATCGAGTTGCAAAAGATATCCATACCACGGAAGAAAAATTGGCAAAATTGACCAAGGGAACAGAAAAGCAACAAGATCTAGGTAAACTAAAAGAATGGCAGGTGCTTCACAAAGACATTGCCGCTAACGAAGGAGAGATGAAGTTAAAACGGGCGCGGTTAGAAGCGTTTAAACGCGCCATTGTTAACTATCGACAAGAACATCCTGACCTCGGAAAGCACGAATTTGAATTAACCCAATTGGACAACCTGCTCGTAAGATATGTCGCAACGCATCAGCGATTATCCGATAGACTCGAAGATGCTGTTATTCAAGAGCAATCTAAATCTGGTGGACTCAAATTAGTGGACGCAGCTCAAATGCCCGTTGAGGCAATTCCAAGAAAAGATATCATCATCTACTTGGTTTCCTTGATTGTGGGTCTTGCCATTGGAATCGGTATGAGTATTCTTCGGGAATTTATGGATGATACCGTGAAGTCTCCCGATGACGTTGAAAAGCAACTCGACCTAACGCTCCTTGGAACCATTCCACATATTGTTCCCAAAAAGTCTGACCTCGAAGTCAAGCGCTCCTTTGCAAAGGGAAAAAAAGCACAAATCAAGAACAAATATCCCGAACTTGTCCTTGGGCCTGGAAGCGAAGAAAGCGTTGTGGCAGAAGCGTATCGCTCCTTGAGAACAAACATCGTCTTTTCAAGCCCCGACAAAATCATTCAAACCATGCTTATTACCAGTAGCGGACCCGGCGAAGGTAAATCCTTGACCATGGCCAATACGGCTCTTTCATTTGCCCAACAAGGTGAGCCCACCTTGGTGATCGATACGGATTTACGTCGACCGGTCAATCATCATCTATTCGGATTTGATCGTGGTCCGGGCTTTGGAGAATTATTTGCTGGAACCAATACCATAGATGAAGTTTGCCGTACAGTTGAAGGGACGAATTTAAAAATCATGACCGCCGGTGCCTATATGCCTAACCCAGCAGAATTATTGGGCTCTAAGAAAATGGATAGTTTTCTAGCGGAACTAAAAAAACGATACCGATATATTCTCTTTGATACTCCTCCTGTGATTGCCGTCACCGATGCCGCTATCTTAGCGACGAAATTGGATGGAGTTATTCTGGTTATCCGTGCGAATAAGACAAGCTTGGCCCTCAGTTCTCGTACCCTACAAGCGCTTCGGAATGTAAACGCAAGAATCCTCGGATGCATTCTGAATGACGTTGACATTACCAAAGGTTCTAGTTCATATGGTTATTATAAGCACTATTACCACTACTACATAACGAAAAAAGATTGATCTCGGTGATGGAGTCACGGTATCTTGGATAGCAAAAAATCCAGTGAAAACACGGTACTTCATCCCTTGTCTACGCTTCGGAAAATATCCAGAAACATCATCCACTTTCTCTGTTCTCACATTGTTTCCTTTGTATTGGGGATGGCGGCCTCGGTCATTATGGCGAGGTCATTGGGGCCTAATGATTTAGGAATTTTCCACCAGGTTCAATGGTTTGCGGGAACGGCATCGGTCATCATATCCTTAGGTTTTATAACCTCTATTACAAAATTTACAGCCCAATTTCGTGCGGAAGGACGCATCAAAGACGTAGTTGCCTTGATCCGTTTCATTTTCAACGTTGAATTAGCGATTGCAGGAATGACCACCCTTGGGTTGATCTTTCTCGCCCCACGAATCGCGGATCATTATTTTACAACCGCCCAAACAAAACTTTTTGTGCTGGCCTTTATAGCGATCACACCAGGTATTCAAACCGCTATTTTTTCGGCGACTCTTGAAGGCACCCAAATTTTCAAGTACCAATCTATCCACTCCTTAACGGTCACCCCAGTTGCACTTTTGACCAAGGTTTTTTTAATGCTGAACGGCTTTGGCCTCGTCTCGCTTTTTTGGATAAACCTGATTTTCTCCATTGTAAACCTTTCGTTTTTCTACTGGGCCTCAAGAAGAGAAGGGTTGCTACTGGGATGGGTTAGCGGAGAAAAAGGCGGCCCTTTATGGAAAAAGGAATTATTGATTTATAATCGATCCTCGATTGGAATCCATTTTGTGGATCTTATTGTTTGGTCACGCTCAGAAAATTTTTTCTTAGGTCGCTATTGCTCTGCATCCCAAATAGCGTATTACAACCTAGCCCATAACCTCATCGCAAAATTTACGGGGACGCTCCCAAATTTGATGTGGCGAATACTACTTCCCTTAAGTTCAGAACAACAAGGCCGTTCGGAACCGGAAAAAATGAAACGCACCTATACTCATTCCTTACGATATATGGCCTTTATCGCGTTCCCGACCGTGGTAGCATGCTATGTAGCTTCCTATGAATTGATTATAATTTTCTATGGCCATGCCTATGCTGAAGCAAAAATTTGTTTCCAAATTTTTTGTTTCGGTTCCCTACTATCCAATTTGGCTCAACCCGGTTCAGCGGTTATTTACGCCACCAATCGACAAGGATTTATTTTACGTTACGGAACCGTACTAGCCTTCCTGAATATTGGTTTAGATATATTTTTGATTCCGAGGTATGGCGCACGTGGAGCTGCAATATGCTACATGGTAACTACCTCCTTGGGTGTCATCGGCGGATTTGTTTTTACAACTAGGAAAATGGGATTCCCCATACCTTGGTCCGCATGGTTGAAATCTGGAGGCGCCGCTGGATTTATGGGATTACTTCTCTCTTATCTTCTACAAATCCAAAGTGCCGCTTTTGATCTGTTTCAACCCATGCAAGCCTTAATGCTGCAATGGACGGGGCATGATTTCGATATTCTCCTAAGTCCAAGAACCGTTCGGTTATCCTTTTCTTGTTTTGTTTCAGGAATGGCATATTTAGTCATAGCCATCGTTTTATTTAATCCTAAGGAAGATGATCGAAAAATTTTAAAGGCATTGCACAAATTCTTACCTCGTCCCTTAACCTGGATTATTTCAAAGAAGCTGACCGAGCGAAAACTATCCTAAACCTTTCCATATTGGACAGATAAATGCACAAGCTTTTTTCCAAATTTTATGGAGTGAACAGGAACCTGTGATGGAAGTAGTTTTTATCGATCCTGAACCACCCGATATGGCCGGAGGAGGAATCCGATCTTACTTAAGGCTTGCCATGGCAACGTGCAGAGAGCAGGGAATAAATGCTCGACTTTATACGCATAACCCAAATGCTTTTCCAGGTGAAAAATCCACTTCAATAGGTCGAAAATCTTGGCTTCCAAGGCCCATCCGAGGCTTAGCCTATCGGTTCCAGTATTCAGAAACGGTGCTTTGGGAGTATGCATATTGGATCGCAATACAAATCAAGGCAATCGATTCCTCGGACAAGGTTTATGAATTTGCAGACTATCTTGGTTACGGTTTCTTTGCGTTGCGGAACTTGGCTTTACGGAAACGAATCGTTTTACGGATCCATACTCCTAGGTTTATGATTCCCACCCAAATAAATAATTTTCAAGAACGGGTTGCGAGCTTGCATGGAAAATGGCGTGAACAAAACTGCCTTTCCAAAGCTATTCATATTTCCGTCCCTTCCGCAGAATTTATTCGAGAACAACTTCCCTACCTGAGGCGATGGACCCACGTACCCAATCTCCTCCCAAAACTCTTTCCGCTGGAAAAAAAACCAGTGACTATGGACCAGGTCCGTTTTCTTTACCTTGGCCGAGTTGAACCCAGGAAAGGTGTATTAATCCTTGTGCGAGCGTTTCTAACTCTTGCTCGAGAAAACCCGGAGGCGACCTTAACTTTGGTGGGTGGGCAAGTTCCTGGCGAATATGGAGAAATCGTCCGAGAACTTATCACATCTCAATCCAAGGCTATCCAGCAGCGACTAACTTGGAGCCACTCCTGCACTTCCTCTGAACGGGACAACCTGTTATCTGGCTTTAATGTCCTCGTTGCCCCTTCATTATGGGAGAACAGCCCTTATGTCTATTTTGAAGGAATGGCCGCAGGGTTACTTTGTTTAGGATCATCCACTGGAGAAATGAAAGCCGTTTCAAAAATCACAAATGGGCCTTCTGCCCTCCCTGGAGATGAAAATGACTGGCTACGTGCCATGAGGGAAGTGGTAAATGGAGAGCATTGGAATGCCGTGGCGAAACAAACCACCTATCTAGAAAGCAAGCGTGAAGATATCCCGATTCAATTGATGAGTTTTTTCCGAGCAATCGCTGATCCATGAAAATTGGAATAATTTCTCGGGAGTACCCTCCACTCACCCATGTCGGCGGCATTGCCACTTTTTCGGCAGCTTGCGCTTCACTATTAACCCTCCACGGACATGAAGTGCATGTAGTCTGCAATGGATTGGAGACCAAAAGAGAAACCCTATCAGGCATTACCGTGCACCGAGTGAAAATGATTGAGCATCATTTTAAAAAGGGGAAGTGGTTTTTTCCAATTCGCAAATGGTACCGTAAACACCTTCCACATTATCTGGAGGCACTGACGTGGGCCCGAACAGTTGAGAGGTATCTCACTACCCATTTGGATCCGGGCGAATTCGATCTTTTTGAATATCCAGAAACAGGAGGGGAAGGCGCCTTTTTTCCTAAGAGAATCTTGAGTTCATCTGGTAGAAGTATTCACCATCACCCGAAACTAGTTGCCCGAATACATACTTCATGGATGGACAGCTTTGCCAATAATAAACTGGAAAAATTTTTGATATTACGCCTGCAACGAATATCATGTAATAGGGCAGACAGACTAGTTTCACCCAGCCGTTATATGGCCGATACCTATCTTTCGCAAACCCTAAGGGTAAAAAAAAAGGTAACCGTTAACCATAATCCAATCACCTTTTGGGAAAAGCCAATTGACTGGGAAAACAAAAAATTAGTTCATCTACTTTTTGTTGGACGGATTGAACATCGAAAAGGTTTACAAGTTTTGCTTAACGCTTTAACTGAAATGGGTCAAGATGCAAATTCCATTAAATTGCGTGTGGTCGGGCATTTGCATCACCCTACTGGTCAGCTTGATAGAGATTGCCAAGTGAATTTTGAGAAGACCTTAAAAATAAAATCGGCCAACCCGGACCACGGGTTCGCACTTGAGTATGCAGGACCGGGTGATCATTCTGACATGCCAAAACATTATGATTGGGCGGGAATCCTTGTACTTCCCTCCCTAATGGAAAATTATCCCTATGTAGCGCTCGAAGGCCTGTCCCGAGGATGTTATTTAGTAGGAAGCCAAATTGGTGGGATTCCGGAAATAATCGATAGAGCCAGCCGTGGTATTCTATTTGAGTCGGAAAACAGCACACAGCTAGCCGGAAAAATAAGAGAATGTATCTGTCGGGATCGAGAGATTTCGGAAAACGCTCGGGATATAGCCGAGCAAATCCGGTCTGAGTTCAGTCCGGAAGCCTGCTATATTCGATTAATGGAAGTCTATGGCGCCGACTTTACAAAAGAGAGTCAAGAATAAGGTTTACCGAAACTTAAAAAGGTTATTGGATATTTTTGGCGCACTTGCAGGCCTAATGATGCTCTTCTTAATTTTCCTTTTCATTGTTTGTTGGATTAAAATCGATTCACGGGGGCCGATTTTTTTTATCCAAACTCGGGTGAGTCAATATGGCCATCGCTTCAAGTTTATCAAGTTTAGAACCATGAAAGTCGGAGCCCACCAGCAACAGTGGGAATTAGATAATTTAAATGAATCCGGTGGATTAACTTTTAAAATTCATAATGATCCTCGAGTCACCCGAGTCGGTCGTTGGCTTAGGCGAACGAGCCTCGACGAAGTGCCACAATTTTGGAATGTACTTCGTGGAGAAATGTCATTGGTTGGGCCAAGGCCTCCTTTATTACGGGAAGTCAGTCAATACAACGATGTCCAAAAAATTCGGATGACCGTTCCTCAAGGAATGACCGGTCTCTGGCAGGTTCGAGGTCGCTCTAATCTCAAGTTCAATGAAATGGTGGATTTAGATGTTTACTATGCCTTGAATCCGAGTTTCAGAATGGATTTAAAAATCCTCTTTGTCACATTTCCTACGGTATTTTTGGGCCGGGGAGCAGTCTGATAAAAGTGAATGACCAATCCAAAAAAATCAGCCTTGCTCTGGTTACTTACAATCAAGATAAATTCTTGCTTCGTTTTTTGGAAAATTATTTAGAACATGGATTCCAGTCTGTAGCCCTCACGGTCATTGACGATGGATCTACCGATGAGACGCCGGTTATCTTGAAAAGGATGTATGGAGAAGCGAAGATACTTTTACAAACGTTGCGGCATCAAAGTATTGCACATTCTCGAAACCAAGCCTTAAGAGCCTCGCCAACACCCTGGCTGGCATTTTCGGACACAGATTGCATTCTCAACGAGGCTTACTTTCACTCACTTTTAAAAATACCAGACCGATTTCCTTTGGCCCCTGCAGTAGAAGGGGCTATTTGCCAACCCAATGGACCTAAACCTCCATTTTCTCATTCCCTATCAAATCAAGAAGGAGGGATGTTCCCCACAGCTAACATGGTCTTTCATGTTTCCTCAATTCTTAACCTGGGTGGATTCGACGAGGCCTTTGAAAACTACCGCGAAGATGTTGATTTGGGTCTAACACTATTGGAACGTGGAAGTAACGTCCCTTTTTATTCGGACCTAACTGTCACCCATCCTTATATTCCCAGATCCATTTCCAAATCGTTAACCGATGCCTGGGCGAAGCAATCAAAAATCATTGATTCAGAAATTCTTTTATTTCAAAAGCATCCCCACTATTATTATCGAGTGCGGCATCATCGGGATGCGGCCTCAACGCTTTTTTCTTGGTGTTTGAAACATACTCTGCCTGCACTTAGAGAGTCGATTTCGTATCTCAGAAGCCATCCTTCAGAAGGATTAAAGAACCAACCTCACCGTGGTTTCTACCACGCCGCAGGTATTTTAGTTTCGATCTGGGAGCAGCTATGCGTGACGACTCTATGCATGCTACAATTAAATAAAATATCGCGGCTCAAATCAAAATGAAAGTCCTCATTGTCTGGTCCGGGGCCGTAGTTCCAGCTTATCAATCCTTTTTTTGGGAATTGGCAAAGTATATGCGTGTTCGAGTGCTTGCCCCACACAATTGGACCCATGGTTCTGTTGCCTTCAATGGAGCCACTTTAAATAAGGAGCAGGGAAAATGGATTTCCAGGGGATGTGAAATTCTCCCAGTTCGATATCTTTTTGAAAAGAGTTCCCATTATTTTGTCCCGGAACTGGCGATTCACCTTCTCTCGTTCCGTCCAACCCATTTGTACATCATGGACGAAATCGATCGACCGGCTCTTCTATGGCACAGTCTTCTTGCAAAA
>JAYVCH010000101.1:0-9390 GCA_043750055.1 Fibrobacteria bacterium | reverse complement strand
GGAGTGGCCTTCATAAAAATGAAAACGGCCTTGCATGATAGCCACCGAGGCGCCTCCCATTTTTCCCGTCAGCCAACGACCTTCATGGCCATCGACCGTGGGAAGCGGGAAATGGGGGATGTCAGAATAGGCAATGTCCGCTGCTTTTTCTAAATGAGCCAATATCACAGGCCCCAAACCTGTGCCCAGAATAAGTCCAACTTCCGGAACCACGCGACTTCGGGCTAGGATAAAAGCACGGGCGTTTTCAATTTTTTCCAATAGATCAGGCATGGATTACTCCCAAGGAAAGGATCGGCATTGCCTCACCTCTATCTCTATATTTAGCAATCCCGATAAGGATAGGTGGGCGTCAGTCTAAACTGCTGTAATCGCGCTTCCAGCTCGCCTTAGGATTTCCAAGGGGCAAGGCCATTTTAATATTAGTCACCGTGCGGTTGGTGGAATGAATTTCGTGGCGTTCGCATTGGAACAGGTCGAAGGTATACGTATCGCCAAATACAAGCGATTTTAACTCATCCAAGTTCAGAAATTTACTTTCGGAAGAATGGAACCCACCCATATTGACCCTAAGCTCATTATTGATGTAAACCCAGACATCGTCATCGCCGGTGAATTCGAAATTTAAACCGGACTGATATTGAAACGTGGTATGCAATTCCATGCAAAAGGAAAAATTGTGACTCGCCCCTATTGGATCCATTCCATACTTATCCAACGGGAAAAACTCGGTTGAATCGCCTCGGAAACTGGTGCTGGGATCACCCGTATCGTAATTCCCCATCTGACTGAACACGTAGGTGTAAGGGCCCTGACTTTTGTCCAAGAGGAAGGTGAGCGAGTCCCTGTAAACAACATTATTAAATTTATTCGTTCCAGCCCCACCTCCAGGGGGGTCTAAGGATATACAATCTTGAGTACCCAGTTTATAATTATAAGCTTCACTCCACGGAGTGCTAGTTATACTTTCAAACCAGTGATCCAAACGACAATTTAAATTACGAATGGTGTTCGGTTTTCGTGTGGGTTTTCCAATTTTGGAGAGACCGAACCAATTTGCGTCCTTTGCCGTGAAATTCGTTAAAGTAGCCTCTACCATGCCGGGTTGGATATCCCACATGTAATCATCTGGGTTGAATTCGGGGTTACTATGGTCAGCCTTATAGTCATAAAAAATAACCGGCAAAATCATTTTGGCAGGCGGCACAACAGGCGCGCCTTTCAACGAGAGGGCTTGGCTCAGCGGCGAGCGAAAAGTAGTATCCGAGGGAGAGCCTGGTTTCGTTTCGCTGGCCTCGGTGAAAAGACGATATTGATCTTGACCTGTTCCTAGTATTTTATAGTGAACGGGTAAGCCTCCAACCATGAATACCCCAGCCCAACTTGGATCTGAAGAATATTGACTTAAGTATTTGCCTGTGATGGGGCGTTCGGAAAAAAATTCCGGTCCATCCCAACCCATTTGACCCACGTCGAATTTCCACTCCTGCTTATGATAATATTCGAAATAATATCTATTTCCTCCGATAAGTGGAATCTGTTTCGAAACAGCATTTCCATCTCCCACTTTCGGCCATTTCTGAACCAAAGTATTTAAAAAACAAATGGGATCGCTGGATAAATTAGCAGGGGTTCCATCGGTGCTTAGAAAAAATTGAGAGGCATCATCGGAACGGGTGAAAAAAGTATAGGCTCCCGAAAGAGGAGGAACGAGCAAACCGGTCCATTTAATTCCGTAATTTTGAGTATTCAGCTGAGAACCCAGATAAACAGAGGAAATGAGCGTGCCTCCAGTGGGTGCGGCGATTATGGCATCGGTGAGAGCACTGACCGTAGTGCCTGGCAGGTCCGAATATTTTTTACCCCAAATTAGTCCAAACCGAGTTGAATCCACGTACTTGTAACCATTTCCATTGATGACCTCTTGTGCCAACAAGGTCATGAGACCATCGGATGCGGAGTAGGTTTGGAGCTTATGTTTATAATTGATGGCGGACATGCGCCCCATTTTTCCCTTGAACATGGTGCCCACGGCAATGGCCGTTACTCCCAAAATGAGAATGAGGGTAAAGGCCAAGATGAATCCGCGAGACTCATTATGAGAGTCATCGACCGTTTCCGGTAAGATTGGTTTATTTTGCATAATCCCTCGCGTTCAGATTTTATTCCGTAACATGATGTTCATCGAAAGGCTGATTTTATGGTACCCGGCCGGTACCAAATGTGCGTCGATTTGATCAGTACGAGCCCGCACTGTCACACTAGCCGAACGCATCTGATTCCAAGCCGTGGTAGATACGCCCGACGTGGTCAGAAAAGTCACGCCAACTGAGTCAATGTCTTCGGCCAGGACCATTTGTCGGGCCGCGTCTCCATTGGGGCGGATAACCAAATCGCTACCCGAGAGTGCATATTCATCTTCCCGGTACCCGTAAATTTTATCTCCCACGGAAAGAACAATGGCTTTCATTAGGTAGATACTATCCATACCTGAAACATTGTCCTTGATCCCTTTGACAAATCCCGAGCTGTTGTAGGTTGTATCGATAGCGATTTGTTCCGTCGTTTTGGTCGGATCCGCATAATCGATGAGGACATGGGTGGTTCTTAACAAAACATTGGATGTATTCGCAAAAAGAGAACCATCTCCTACGGCGACAAATGGACTCATGGGTGTGTCATAACCATTGAACTCTTTTGCCTCGCGGGGATTGAGCCCCACGGTAATTGACCCACTTGATACCCTAAGTGTGGCCCAACCGCTATCCGGGAGCCCGGAGCCGGCTTGCTGTAAAATTTCCATATATTTACTTAGTGTAAAATGGGCATTCTGATTTCTATCGGCGATTTGGTCTTGTAGACTGTAGGTATGGTAAGTGTCCTTGTAGAACCGCACGACGGTTATACCCAATATTGTTGCGACCACCATCACAATCAGCAATTCAATCAAGGAGAACCCGGCTTGGCACGGTTTCAATGGGAAGCCCCGTGGCCCGAGGTTAAAAGCGCTTTGACACATAGGTTGTGACCAACAGTGTATCGACTTTTGGTGCGGTCCAAGTCGCCATGAGATCCACTTTGACAACGTTGTTGACCGGTACTCCATCCTTGGGTGAAAAAGCAGCACTGATAGTACGCGTAAGAGCGACATTGTCTGGAGCGGTCGCTGCAATGGAGAGCCCGATGGGTGGCCAATTTTTGATCGTATCTCGGGCAATGGTTATCCGCATATCCTCCAAATGCTTTTCGATCAATTTGCCCGCCACCAGTATTTTGGAATTAGTTCCGCTATCGCGACTGGACATTTGTTGCACTTTGGTAAAAAGTGCAATGCCTATGCCCACAATCACAATGGCCGCCAGCGCTTCTATCAGGGACCAACCGCTTTCCTTCATTTCACTTTTACCTTTACTTTTCCTGTGCTTGCCAATACCGAGACCGTATCCTCTAATTGGCCCAGTGTCAATATCAACCTAGCGCTGCCATTGGCCGATGCGTCCCCACGAAACACAATCGTCGAGGGATAGCCTGGGGGAATCACCGTCTTGATTTTGTTTTTCTTTTCAACCACGAAATAAGTGCCATACAATTTGTCCACACCGGCCGTGAATTTGTCATCCCCCTTTTTCATCCCCGCGGGAATATCATCTAAAAAGGTGAAGATCGAATCGTTGATAGTTGAGGATGCATTGATATTGAAAACCACACCCACACGTAGATTGGAAGTGGAAACCGCCCGCGACCGAGCGGTAACCAAAATTTGTTTAATACCATTGGCGGTGTTTTGCAGTTTGATGCGATCAAGGATTCCGTTTATAGGCTTGATACTGACCGCTGTCAAAATCGAAATGACAGCTAGGGCCACCATAATTTCAAGGAGCGTAAAACCGTGCTTCGTATTGATGTCCACCACCCCTAACCAATCATACAACCGGGATCACTGCCCAAGCCTTCAAATTGTACTACTATAAAGGTAAAGAAAACCTCCGTTCTATTTTAGCCCAAAATCTCATTTATGACTCAACAACCTCAAAATCTTGACCTAACCAAAAGCCGATTAAGATCCTCAAAATCTGATGGAAAAAGTAATCTTTTGGAGGAATTGTCCGCGTTAATGGCGGCTATTTCGGTAGGGCGAGCCGAGTTAATGCGCCAGGAATCGGCCCTTTCTGATCTTCATCGTCGCATGGATACTGAGTTTCGTCCTCTGCAAGAATCCTTGCTGGAAATTCGACTTGACACTTTTCGAATTCTTGGAAAACATCTCCTCGCCGGTTTTTTGAATAAGCGCCGTGCCCAGACTTTGGAATCCGCCCTCTTGGATTTGGCCCAATCCTTGGAAACCGAGTTCGGCCTTGACCTCAGAGAAGACCGACTGCGTTTTTTTGAAGAAGCGATGCCAAAGGAGCAAGACCTTTGGGACGGTTCGGAATTGGAGGAATTTGATCCTCAATTTAAATCGAAACATAGATCACAAAAGAATAATGAACCTGAATTCGCAGCGGACGCGCTTCCCTCAAAAAAAGCCGCCCCCAATGCCGGAGATATCCGAGCCTTATACCTCATGCTGGCCCGTGCCCTACATCCCGACAAAGAACCAAATCCCGATCGACTGTTAGAAAAAACCGCATGGATGCAAAAAGTTACCGCCGCCTATGCGGAGCGGGATTTGGCCAAACTTCTGGATATACTGGCTGCCAATCCCTTAGATGCTTTAGGGCCTTACCTCTCCGAGGCTCCGCTCAAAACCGTTCGGGGATTTGCCAAGCGCTTGCGCCGAGATTTGGATGAGCTTCACCAAAGACTTAAAGACTGGGACAGGACTGTGGATCCAGGGCTTTCTCGTTTTTTAAAAAATGGATTCTTGCATGAAGTCGCGTATGGAATCGAATTGGCAAAATTGCGTAAGGATCTCAAATTTGTAAAACAGCGACGAGACCTCTACCGGACCACCCAAGGTCTGGAGGGTTTGATTTTGGCGTTGAGGCGTCATGATTGGCAAGAACTGATGTAGGCGTCTATTCGGGATAAAACCCTTTTTTTTCCAATCTCTTTTCAAGCAGGGATAATTTTCCGGTTCCCACGTATTTTAGCATGGTCGGCGAAACGGATTGGAAATCCTTCGGGAACAGGGAAAGGATTTCTGCCATAACGATTTCATCCTCTCCCTCCACCAGAATGGCTTCATGCAGTTTTACATTTTGCTTGGACTTGGCCCATGCTTTTATTTCATGCGACACATTGGCGGGAACGCCATTTTTTGCGCAAGCTTTAAGGGTAAGGAGAATTTCCTCCCCTGACATGCCACGATGAACCGCGCCTTGGATCGATTTGCGTGTCAGTCGAAAAGCCGACCCCACGGGTTCGGCGAAATCTTTAAGCTCCAAGGCCAAGCTCGGCGAGGACTCCAGCAGCAGAATGCTATAATCCGCCCCTACCATAGCGATGGGTTTTTCCGCCTTAGGCATTTCCCAATCTTCGGAAAGGTTGAACAGATATTGGCCGATGGAGGTTAGGGAAACGCCAAGGTTACCCTCTTCGGTTTTATCCAACGCCACTGCGCCCAGGGACGCGAGCCTTGCAAGATAGTGGGTCAGCAGTTTGTAATAGACATGTGGGGGACTGGATTCCCAGCGCGCCCAATGGCCGTCAAGACCGGGAACTTGTTCCACATCAGCAAGAAATGGATTAAAGCCTTTGGTGGCGCTTTGAGTCCATTCAAGAAAATCGACGGGCTCGGTCAATCGAATGACAGCTTCGTCCATCCATTCCATGACTCGGTCCGTTAAGGCCTCGTAGGGAAAGGGGATGGCTTCAAAATCCCCCATGAAAGAAAATCGAATGCCGATATTGTGACTCACTCGTCGTCCAAGTGGCGTAGAGCCCAATATAACGTCCATTTTTTCTTCCCGCGACAAACTCAAATAATCTTCACCGCGTTTATTCAGGCTCGCGATCCGTCCCTTGCGCCCACCGCCGCTGGGCGTTTGATAGTTTAACCCATCAATGTGCCACCAGGCTGCTTGCGCGCGATCTTCAGCCTCAAAGCCGACACGCGGAATGGGGCTGGGTAAGGGAATAAAAAGCTTGGCAACCTTTCGAAGATGCGCAAGGGGGACTCCCGACCCGTTTATCAAGAGTGGCGTGGTTCCAGACTTGAGAGATCGCAAAAAAACGTCGATATCATCTAAGATAAATGGGCGTGCGAATCGACTTTGATTTTTTACTTTCTTAAGAACCAAGTTATCTGGTCTTTGTTGCAAAGCGGTCGACGGAAAAAGCATTTGGACGACGGGCTCCAAAGTATGTGGCAACAAGGCCACTACCGCCAAACCTAAATCGAGCGCCAAACAAAGGATCTCCTCAGCAGGTAACACCTGTTTTTTTTGTCCCTGACCTTGCTGCGCCATCAACGTTTCCGAGGTCAAAAAAAAGGAGTCATACTTCCGTTCGATTAAATTTTGCAACCATGCCTTTAAAGGTTCGTAACGGTTTTTACCAAAGGACATGCCCTCGGGACGCCAAAGGTTTATGGCGGAAAGGAAACCAGGAGCGGTGTCGCTTGCTATAAGAGTTTTTGCAAACCATCCACTCAACAACCGTTTTTCAAAAGCTGCAGTTATGATATCCGAACTCATTCCCCGACGTAACCCCGTCATTCGATAGCGCTGATCCAAGTTCGTGTTTTGTTGGACATAAAGGGTGATGTCGATATTGTCGGGCTTGCTCCAACTTGAGAGTTGTTCGATTAAGCCCAGTAGCCCTCGGAGCGCATACCGGGGGCGATGATGACCGCTTGCATCTTTTTCGAAGAAGGCGGCGAAAAGATCTTCCGGTAACGCCTTCCATTCGGAATCAAGGACTTGGTAGACGGGAGGTAGTTTTCTCGCCACCTGTTTTAATGGGAGGGGAAGTCGATTCCAATGCCCGAGCGCGGGCAGGAGTTCTCTCCAAGATTCAAGCGGGTAAGCGGACATATCTCTTTCCTATGCCCAACCGGGATTTAGTTTCTGACCAAGGGCTTGTACTTAATTCGGGTCGGAGTATCAGCATCCATCCCCATGCGCTTCTTACGGCTTTCCTCATAAGACGCATAATTGCCCTCATGCCAAACCACCACGCTATCCCCCTCAAAGGCAAGAATATGGGTGGCGATGCGATCCAAGAACCAGCGATCATGGGAAATCACCACGGCGCATCCGGAGAAATTGAGGATGGCTTGCTCCAGGGCCTGTAACGTATCCACATCGAGATCGTTAGTCGGTTCGTCAAGGAGCAGGACATTGCCTCCCGATAGCAAGAGCTTCGCCAAATGCACGCGATTGCGTTGTCCACCCGAAAGGTCCTTGACCTTCTGCTGCTGGTCTCCACCAGAGAAATTAAACTTGCCCACATAAGCGCGCGAGTTAACTTCCAGGTTACCCACCTTCAGCATTTCCACTTCATTGGTGATTTCTTTGAACACGGAGTTTTCGCCATTTAAAGTATCACGACTTTGATCGACATAGCTCAATTTAACGGACTCGCCCAGTTCGAGTTTGCCGGCATCGGTTTTTTCCTGACCCGTGATCATGCGAAACAAGGTGGTCTTACCCGCGCCGTTGGGCCCGATAATGCCGACAATACCTGCACGAGGAAGATCGAAAGACACGTTTTCAAATAAGAGTTTATCGCCATACGCTTTGGAAAGTCCGGCGGCACGAATTACGAGATCGCCCAGACGAGGGCCATTGGGAATGGCGATGCTGGCGGAGTTCAGTTTTTCAGGTCCGCTCATGTCCTGCAATTTTTCATAGGCGGCAAGACGGGCTTTACCCTTGGCCTGACGGGCTTTGGCGGAAGTGCGAACCCATTCGAGTTCCTGTTTGAGTTGTTTCGTGCGACGACTTTCTTCTTTTTCTTCCCCAGCCAAGCGCTGGGTTTTCTGGTCCAGCCAAGAGCTGTAATTACCTTCCCAAGGAATTCCACGACCGCGGTCGAGTTCCAAAATCCAACCGACGACATTATCCAAGAAATAGCGATCATGTGTGACCAAAATCACGGATCCGGAGTACTCTTTCAAATGGCGTTCGAGCCAGGCCACAGATTCGGCATCAAGATGATTGGTCGGTTCGTCTAGTAGCAACAAGTCAGGCTTTTCCAGCAAGAGGCGGCAGAGAGCGACACGGCGTTTTTCTCCACCGGAAAGGGTCGTAACCTTGGCGTCACCGGGGGGGAGGCGCAAGGCGTCCATGGCAATTTCGATCAAACGGTCCAAATTCCAGCCATCAACGGCATCGATTTTGTCTTGGAGTTTGGCTTGTTTTTCCATCAGTTTGTCCATTTCGGCATCACTCATGGGATCGCCGAATTTGAGAGACAAGGCATTGAAATCTTCCATTAGGTCTTTGACACCCTTGACTGCCAATTCCACATTGCCACGCACATCCAGCGTTTCATCCAGTTTCGGTTCCTGAGACAAATAGCCAACGGTGCGACCGGATTCAATCCAGGCTTCGCCCTGAAATTCTTTATCAATCCCAGCCATGATTCGCAACAGTGTGGATTTACCCGATCCGTTATACCCGATGATGCCGATTTTGGCACCATAGTAGAAGGACAAAGACACTTGCTTCAAAACTTCCTTGGCCGGAGGATAGACCTTGGTCATTTTGTGCATGTAATAGACGAACTTCTCGGCCATGGGGGTCCCCTTTATCGTGGAAATGAGTAAATGCTTGAAAGGTTGCAAAGGTAGTTATTGGGGATTCCGCCCGAAAAATGCGCCTGCTGGCACCTGTCCCAAAATATTCTTCATTTACACTACGGATTTTACTTAAAAATCTATTTATATGTTTCTTTATGGGAATTTAAAAGTTATTATTGTTTCATAGTACACTACAAAAGGCCAAGTGGATGAGTCCCAAAATTTCCCTCTATGCCCTAGCCCTAATCTGGCTTATCGCCAAGCTGTTCGGCTTTGGTCCATCTGTGGCAGAGAGGGCCGAGCATAAGGGGCCCTCCAGGTCTACAGCGAGCCTTGTTTCTTCACATCTACAGGAGTAACCTACATGTTACAATATAAACTTCACCATTACCTGTTCCTTTTCCTGACCTTGGCAATGACGCTGACGCTTCCCCAAAATTCGATTGGACAGACTGTCCCCCCGGTGGAGAAATATTCCATTTCTCCCACTCAAGCCTTGGCAAAAAACCCCTTTAAACTCAACTTGCTCGGTGGAAACTGGCCTTGTCAAACCACCTTCTCGCGAGAAAGTGTTTTGGTGACGGGAAAACGCATTGATCTTTCTTTCATCGTCAACCTGAACGTGACACCCATGCCTTATATTCTCAGTAATGATGTACCGGTCCCTTCTCTTTCTCCGATTTGCATTATGCCTCTTTCCAACC
>JAYVCH010000100.1:0-4489 GCA_043750055.1 Fibrobacteria bacterium | reverse complement strand
AGGGCCGCAGCCGTGCGAGCATGGATATCCAAGTTGAGACGATACGCTTCGCGTAAGGCCGGGTCCCCACTCAAATGTGCAAGCATGCGCAGTTCGATTTGGGAATAATCAGCGCAAAGTAAAACTCTATCAGGTGCGGAGGCAGTGAAGCATTTGCGGATAACGCGGCCTGCTTCGGTGCGAATGGGAATGTTCTGCAAATTGGGATTGAGGCTGGAAAGCCTTCCCGTGGCCGCGATCACTTGAGAATAGTTAGTATGTATGCGTCCGGTTTTGGGATGCACCATGAGCGGCAACGCGTCCACATAGGTGTTCTGAAGTTTTGTCGATTCTCGATGATCGAGCAGTTTGGAAATGATGGGATGATGGCCTTCCAATTTTTGCAAGACATCGGCATCGGTGGAAAACCCAGTTTTGGTTTTCTTACCTGTTTTCAATCCCAACTTTTCAAATAGCACTTCTTGGAGTTGTATTGGCGAGTTGATATTGAAGTCACTTCCCGCCAAGTCATGAATTTCTTTTTCCAGTCGAGTGATATCCAGACTGAGCTGGGAGGAAAGCGTTTTCAAGGCTTGAACATCCAAGCAAATGCCTTTGCCTTCCATCGCCATGAGTACGGGAAGCAAAGCCATCTCAACGTTGAAATAAAGTGGGATTAAATTTTTTTCGGCTAAATCTGGTTCATAGGTCTGCCACAATCGATACGTGATGTCGGCGTCTTCGGCGCCATAACGGCATGCGTCGCTCACAGACACTTCGGCAAAACTTTTCTGAGGCTTGGCGGAGGCGCCGCGCGTGACCTTGCCTATTAAATCCTCGATGGGGATCATTTGATGACCATAATGCCGAAGCGAAAGCGCGTCCAAGGAAAGTTGTCGTTCGCCTGGATTGGAGAGATAAGCTGCCACCATGGTATCGACCAATTTTCCTGGTTTATTCAATCCGCCAGGCAAAAGCCCATGCCGTTCCAAAATGGGCAAATCATATTTGGCATTATGGAAAAGGAGTCGTTTGGAGGCATCGTCGAAAATGGGTTTAAGCGCGACAACAACCTCGGCGAGTGGAAGATTACAGTCTTCTACATGGCCCACGGGAATATAATATCCAGCGCAGGCCTCAATGGATAAACAAATTCCTACCAACTCTGCGATCTTATTGTCCAAGCTGGTCGTTTCCGTATCTACTGCGATTAACGGCGATAGATGGAGCTTGTCGCAAAGCTGTCGCAAGTCATCGGGAGTCGCGACAAGTTCATAACGTAATTTCTCGACAGGCGCGGCGTTTACAACTTGCCCTTCCGCTCCGGGTCCTTCGACCTCCAGACCCTCGACAGAATTATTTGTTTCAGACTCTGCGCCAAAGTATGTGGACTTTGCGGGATAGCCTGCGGTCTCTTCTTTGACAGTGGCTGCCGTGGGTGCTTCACGTGGCACCATTTTTTTTAGTGATAATAGTTCCCACTCATCCAGAAAATCGCTTATGGAATCGGAATCCAATCCGGGATAACGCAGTTCATCAAGACTCACCGGCAACTCTAATTCGCAATGCAAGGTGACGAGGCGCTTGGAGAGGAAGGCGTTTTCGCGATCATTTTTAAGATTTTCTCTCAGGCCCTTTTTGGAAATATTATCAACGTTCTTGTAGATGTTTTCCAAAGTGCCGTACGTTTCTAGCAACTCCACTGCAGTTTTAGGTCCGATTTTAGCCACACCGGGAACATTATCCGAAGCGTCGCCGATGAGGGATAAGTAATCGACAATGCGTTCAGGAGGCACACCCATTTTCACTTTGACTTCTTTGGCGCCCATGATCTCCGCACCCTGGTTGTTCTTTCCAAGTTCGAATAGGAAAATACCGTCGTCTACCAACTGCATCATATCCTTGTCACGAGTGACAATGAATACCTTCATGCCTTTGGCTTTGGCTTGCATAGCCAAGGTTGCCATCACATCATCGGCTTCGTAGCCTTCAAGGGCCACTGTGCGTAAACCCGATTTCGCTACGAAGGTATCGATGACCGGAAGCTGGGTGGCCAAACTATCCGGCATCGGTTTGCGATGCGCTTTATATTCTTTGTACATCTCGTGACGAAACGTGCGCTTGGGTAAATCTTTGACGAAAGCGATATGCGTGGGCTTGCAATCCTTGATGAGTCTAAGCGTATGCGATGCGAAACCATAAACGGCGGAGGTTTCCTGGCCTTTGGAATTCTTGAGGGGGTTAGTGATAAAGGCATAAAAAGACCGATAGGCCAAGGCGGAAACGTCTATGAGGTAAAGGCTATCCATGTTAACTTTGTCATGTTTGCATGGGAAAGGCTCACCATGCAAACGATTATTTCAAGAGGTGAGCTTTGAGTCGGCGGATTCCTTGGGCTCATTTTCGGATTGCCCTGCCACTGACTCTGCCTCTGCAATCACTGGCGTCTCCTTGATATCCAAGTCCGAAGGGGTCTCCGGGGAAAGGGCCGGAAATTCCAATGCTGAAGTCGAAGTTGCAGAGTCGTTGTTCTGTTTGAGATGGATGGGAGGATGCGCGAAAGCATCCCTTATTTTATCCACGGCCTGATCGAGGCTCAAGGGAAGATTATCCATCGGAACCAACCCTTCCGACTGCAAGCGCAGGAATAGTCTTTGTATCGAAGGTAGGGTGATGGCTGCTAATTTTAAAATGGCTTCGCTGCAGAGTACTTTCTGCGGTTCATCCAACATGAGAATTCGGCCTTCGCCCAAAACGGCTAGGCGATCAGTCAACTCCAAAATGTCTTCCATGTGATGAGAAGAGACCACGACACAAAGCCCTCGGTTCTTCAACTCCCTTAAAGTCGCGACGGTGTCTCGCACCCCAACTTGATCAAGATCGGAAAGCGGTTCATCCAAAAGTAAAACGGAAGGGTCAGCGATTAAGGAGAGAGCCAGCGCAATGCGGCGGCGTTCGCCGCAGGACATCTCATCCAGATACCATTCCTTGGCCTGTTTCATGCGGACTAATTTAAGAACAAAATCAACCTTTTCACGGATGAAGCGTCCTTCAAATCCCATAAGACGGCAAGCGCGGGCCAACTCGTCTTCAACCGTGGGACCGACCAATTGGGTTTCGGGATTTTGTTCAACGAGGGTGACGAATTCATTCAAGCGTTTATTGGAAAATTCTTCGATGGATCTTCCGCCTAGCAAAATAGTGCCATCGGTTTTTTCCATGTAACCCGCGAGGATTTTCATCAGGGTGGTTTTGCCCGCGCCATTTGCGCCGATTAATCCCACGATTTCTCCCTGATGGAGATCCATGGTGATTTTATCTAAAGCATTATTTCCGGCTGGATAATTGAAAATGACTCCGTCCAAGGACACAATTTTTTTCAATTCGTTCATATCTACACAGCCCCTGAAGTTAAAGCGCCTGGCTACCGACATTCTCGTCACTGTAACCAAAAAGACCCTATCAAAATTTAAATAATATATCTCTATTTTGCTTGTTCACCTTTATTTTCAAAGGATTAAAACCGAATCAATGACGCCCACAAAAATCGATTCAAGCCCATGTCAGGTCAAGATTTGCGGTGTTCGCGAAACTTCCCAAGCCCAAGCCCTGGACAACTTAAAAGTGGACTGGATCGGATTTAATTTCTTCCCGAAAAGTGCCCGCTATATCGCCCCAGAAGCGGCCGCCCCAATGATTAGAGACCTGAGGCATGCCAAATCTGTGGGTGTCTTTGTTGAGGCCGAACTGAACTTGGTACTCGACATCATCAACAAAACTGGGGTTCAATACGTGCAATTGCATGGTCATGAGAGTTGGGATTATATCTCCAAAATGCCCGTGCCTGTTATCAAAGCTATTCCCCACACTCAGCTATCAGACCTAGGCGGTTTGCGAACCTTTTTGGAAAAGCAATTGTCGACAAAATTGACGTCCTCCCCCCTTGCTTATTTTCTCATCGACACCCAAATCAAGGCCGACTCTGCAAGCGCATTTGGAGGAAGCGGGGAGGTCTTTGATTGGAATCTTCTAAAAGAAAATAATATTCCCCTACCCTATTTTCTCGCTGGAGGATTAGGTCCCAAGAACCTGGCGAAAGCGCTGGAAGCGTGTTCGCCCTTTGCTGTCGATCTCAATAGCCGGGTTGAAGTCTCACCTGGTTACAAAGATTTAGACGCGGTGAAAGAATGTCTGCGCCTTGTGCGCCGCGTTTAAAACCCTTTCAACGCGGCTGAACTTCATCAACGATTTTAACCGTGAAGGTCGCGGTGGTATCCTTCGTTTCGAATTTGATTTCTCTCGATCCGTTCTTTTCCCCATGCGCGAGGGAATCGATGCGAAAAGGCGAGACTGTCAAATAAAGCGACAGAACTCGGCCATCGGATTTTAGAATGCCTTTTTCCACCAGGACACTGGGGGGCGGGGACACGATCACACTATCCAAGTGGCGGCCATACAAAAAGAATTGTTGCCGCTTACCGAGAACAACTGCCTCCGGAACCAAGCGCCA
>JAYVCH010000099.1:0-7918 GCA_043750055.1 Fibrobacteria bacterium | reverse complement strand
ACGCATGGAAAATGTGCAAAATGAATTTTAGTCGCGCCGATTCCTGGATCAAGCGTCAAGTAGAAATGTTGGCTTCCAAAGATTTTTCCAAAGATACTGATTTTGATAGCGCGTCGATACAAGACCTGTTACTTCCCGATTCAGGCTTGGTACAAGGCAATTTAAAAAACACAAGAATAATATCTTCGCAGTTTATAAGAGTCGGCTCCAGTGCTGATCTTTTTCATTGTAAATTAATCTCCACCCGTATCGTTATCGAAGGGGATGCACTAATCGAAAAATCTCTGGTTTTCGCCTCCCAAACAATTGATATCAAAGGGGCCAAAATTATTGGTGGACAATTTTTAGCCGGTGATAGTGTACGAATCAATTCCAAGCAAACGTTGAAGTCGTTCCCCATTTTTTATGCTCAAGGCCATATCCAGAATCGAGGAAAACCAGATTCGACCATGGTAGGGGCATTGATGGTTGAAATGGCCAATGGAGAAGGAATTTTCATTTCCGCGTGTCAGGAACATCCCCTTTATGATCAAGATGTTCGCCTATCTATTTCCAATGAATCTATCCTTACTGGATTAGTCTATACGCCTTGTCACGCTAAAATGGAAGGTTCCCTGCAAGGCAGCTTGATTTGCTTCAATCTTAAATTCGAATACAAAGGCACCATTTGGCTTGGTCATTTAAAAGACGCCCACATTAAGGGTATCGCTGGCCGAAAAGTGATACCGGCCCCTTTACTTTTCCCGGGATTTTCTCCCGCCGCATTTACCAACGGGACTTTATGATGAGGTCTAAAAAATCTGTGCAGGGATTTACGCTAATTGAAACCATCGTTGCGCTAACCTTGGTTGGAAGTGTGCTGCTCCCCACTTGCCTTTGGCTTTATCAATCCAAAACTTCCCATGCCGCCCTTGATCGGTTTCGGGCCGCCCAATTTTTGGAAATAAAACTAAACCGTGCGATTATTCTTCGCCAAAATAAAGATTGGAGTGAAGAAATTTCCGAGCCAGGATATTTGCGTCTTGAAATCAAGGTTGGTAACGATGGGCATGAAATACGATTAATGTCCACAGCTAAGGATCGACAAGGACGAGTACTTGCACAATTGCAGGGCGCTTATTTTACAGGGAAACCTTGATGCGATTTAAAAGTCAAAATGGGGTAACCTTGGTGGAACTACTCGCCGCACTTCTGGTTTCAGGATTAGTGCTTGTCATCGCTTCCCGTATCTTCCTTTCAGGAAAGCACCAGTTTTTATCTAGGACAGCGGATTCAAAAAAAATCGAAACATTATTTCACTTGAAAAAAGTATTGCAGTCAGCCCTCAATGGGGAAATTGAAGAATGTCTCGGAGGCAAACTCACGCTACGACAGGCTTCCACTCACTCCGATCTCCAAATGATTCTTAAAAAAAAGTTCCCAGAAATCCTTACAGCAAATCTGCACTGTTTAGAAGTTTCATCCGATCAAACTTCCCTGGTTGACTGGAAGCTTGGCTTCCAACCCCGTTTAGTGGAATACACCATCATCCTCAAAAACAAGGGCAATTTGGATACACTTCTTGGTTCTTGGCTAAAATAGTCTTACACCTCTAAAACGGATCCTTGGTTATCCTTCCCATCGGCCCACCATGCACCCCAATATCGTTGACACTTCCATCCCGGTCTTTCAAGTCCCGGCTCTTATGCCCTGCGTTGGTGAGTTTGGAATACTCTGAAAGCAAAAATTTCCCTTTGCCCATGGCTTTGAAATGAGTTTCTGCCTCATCGGGTTTTCGCGCTTTTGCTTCCATCTCTGCCAACTTTGCATCCTTGACCAAATGTGCAGGGGTGTCGGTATGGATATCGGCTTGACGCGCGGCATCGAAACTTTCACTTCCAATGAATATGGGATCGGCTTGTAAGTTTCCAAAAATATCCGCCGTATCTTTGTTGGCGTTGAGTTTGCCTAATTGCAAAACTGCATAAGGACATTTGCGGCAATGTTCTTCACGGTTACCCCAGAAGGCATTGTTCTGAATTTGAATGGCGGGTCGGCCATCGGCCCAAATGCCATACGAGCGATTGTCGAGAAAAATGTTACTGACAATTCGCGGTCCCGCTTTCTTCATGAAAATGCCGGCGCTCATATTGTTGATGAAATTGCAATTGACAATGTTGACGTCACCGCGTAATCCCAACAGGATTCCGGTATTGTTTTCGATGAACACACAATGATGAATGAAAAATCCGGCTTTCTCTACCGTGATGGCTTGGTTCGCACCGCGAAAGACTGCGAAGGAAATTTCCGAAGAGTGGGCGTTTTGTCCAGAGAGACGGATACCATCCCAACCCACGCTTCCGGTTTTGGATTCTGCTGATTCGAAAATCACCGGCTGCTCTTCAGTGCCAAGACAATAAAACGTTCCTTCGACTTTGATGCTGGAATAGGTGGTGTCAGACCAATCCACTTGGTCTTGAGGTTTTTTATCAGAGGGGCAAGGCTTGGGCTGTGCAAAGCGGACCGTCACCCCGGGTCCAATTCGCAACCTGGAATTGGTGGGAATAAAAATATCTCCGGTTACAAGATAAGGTGACTCCGCCGCAGTCCATTCGGTGGCCAAACTGAAGGTTCCGCACACGGAGGTCGTGGCTTGAGTTTCCATCGCTCTGAAGCAGCCCAGGATTCCGAGGGCAAGAACGAACCGCGAAGAAATCGAGTATGGGGATTGAGGCTTCATCTGGAAAAACCTAAGGGGTTGAAAGTGGGTGACGCAATTATTTTACGACCCCGAAGCAGATGGACGCAAGCACCGAAGGCAATCAATCCTATCCAGTACCCTGCTTTTTCCCCTTCTGGCTTAAACGCAGAATCTGCGCTGCCGCGAAACCGGCACCAAAGCCATTGTCAATGTTGACCACGGTCAATCCTGAAGCGCAAGAATTGAGCAAAGCCAAGAGCGCGGCCATGCCACCTAAAGAAGCCCCGTATCCAATACTGGTTGGAACGCCGATCACGGGTTTGTCCACCAATCCCGCAATCACACTTGGAAGCGCGCCTTCCATGCCTGCTACCGCAATAATGACGCTGGCACGCTGCAACGCTTTTTTTTGGGCCAATAGGCGATGGATTCCGGCCACACCCACATCATGTAAAGTTTTAACGCGACAGCCTAGGAGTTGAGCGGTTAGGGCCGCTTCCTCGGCGACGGGAATGTCACCGGTTCCCGCCGAGACCACCAATATATGACCTATGGATAGGGCCTTCTGTTTTTGTAGTTCGAGACTTCCACGATAATAAATGGCCCGCGCTTCAGAATGATATTTCAATTTGGGAAATCGGGTTTTGAGATAGCGATAGGTTTCCGGACCGACTCGAGTGATCAACAAACGACCGGACTGGGCTAGTAGTTTATCGCTGATGAGAAGAATTTGAGCATCCGTTTTCCCCGGGCCAAAGACCACCTCAGGAAAACCCTTACGAGTCTCTCTATCATGGTCCAGACGCGCAAAACCGAGGTTTTCAGTCGATTTTTTTTTCATTTTGAGTATAATATCGATGGATTCGGCGTTGACTAGGGTTTCTAGTGCAAATCATAATAAAATCAAGCTAGAGTCTTGTGGAGAGTGAGCATTGAATCTTCATTCTTTGGGGTGTATGAGATTGGTTCCATTAAAGTGGCTCACTAGGTTTAAAAACTAGCTGTGAACAGCTATGCCGTGGCTTACTATATCCCCGGGGCATTCAACTTCGGTTTTCTGGAGGCGGCTAGAACATGACCTTGCTCGATATTCACGGTCAAACAAAGAAGTTTGGAGTTCCGGCGGATTTGAAACAGGGAACATCAAGTTCTACCAGATCCCCCGCTTCCACTCGTTTTATGGCTCTCTTCGAAACCGTATTAGAAAATCCCATCCTCCCTTCTTTTATTTCAGGATTGGTTTTTCATCTAGTTCGTTTCCTTATTCATGTGAGCTTGTATGGAACTCCTACGGGATTTTTTCCGGCTCGACCCATTTTATTTATCACCTGGACGCCAGAATTTTTTATGCCTTTCCTTTCTTTGAAAATCCTTTCTGTGGGTCATCACAAAACCAGCGCAAACATGCATGAACGGATTTTGGAAGGGTTGGAACGAGGCAATGAAATCCAAAAAGTTTCCATTCTCGGTTTCGCTAAAATCTCCGAAGTGCGCGACCCTGATACCGGCGACCATATCATTCGCATGAGTCATTATTCCCGCATGTTAGCCATAGAAATGGCGAATGTTCCCGAGTACTCCGGCTATATCACAAGAACCTATTGTGATGAAATTTTTATTGCCGCGCCGTTGCATGATATCGGCAAGGTGGGTATTCGCGATGACATTCTGAAGAAACGCGGCGGCTTGACCAAGGATGAATTTGAAATAATGAAAATGCACACCATCATCGGTGGTGATTTATTGCATGAGCTTGAGCTTAAACTTGGCTGGCGCACTTTCTATTCTTTAGGCAAGGAAATCGCCTACCATCATCATCAACGTTATGATGGTACAGGTTATCCTAACATCCTCGGGGCCTCTAAGGCGATGTTCGTGGAGCCGGGTATTGGCAAACCTCTTTCCGGCCGAGACATTCCGCTTTCCGCACGGATTGTTGCCATGGCCGATGTTTATGACGCTCTGGTTTCCAGGCGCTGTTATAAAGAACCGATTCCTCATGATCAAGCCCGAGATATGATCGTCGCCGAGTCTGGCAGGCATTTCGATCCGGATTTAGTGCAAGCCTTGTTGCGAATTGAAACTGATCTCATTCGCGTCGCCAAGGAATTTTCCAAGTAGTCCATTCCAACTCACCCCTTCCTTTCAATTTGTTATTTTATCTAAAGGCATAGTGTTCAGGTTTTTTCCATTGGAGTATTTGACATGAATCTAGTGGTCACAGGCGGATGTGGTTTCATCGGCTCGAATTTTATCCGATATGTTTTGTCCAATCGTCCGGGATGGCGAGTCACCAATGTGGACAAGCTCACCTATGCCGGTAATCCTGCCAGCCTGCAAGATCAGGCTAACAATCCGTCTTATCGATTTTTTAAAGGTGATATTTGCGATCGTGCCTTTATGGCGGAAATTTTGGATTCGAAGCCCGATGCCATTATCCATTTTGCGGCGGAATCGCATGTGGATAGAAGCATCTCCGGGCCAGAAATTTTTGTGCAAACCAATGTGCTCGGCACTCAGGTACTGTTGGACACAGCCCGTCAAGCCAAGGTCTCCCGATTTTTACATGTGTCCACCGATGAAGTTTATGGTTCGCTTGGGCCCACGGGCCTCTTTACCGAAACGACGCCGTTGGCGCCTAACTCGCCCTACTCCGCGAGCAAGGCGGGTTCGGATTTACTCGTACAAGCCTATTATCATACCTTCGGAATGGATACGGTGATGACCCGCTGCTCCAACAATTATGGACCTTATCAATTTCCTGAGAAACTCATTCCGCTGTTAATATCCAATCTCATGGACGGGGAAAAAATTCCGATTTATGGCGATGGTAAAAATGTTCGGGATTGGATTCACGTCGAGGATCACTGTGCAGGAATTCTACTTGTGTTGGAAAAAGGCAGAGCTGGAGAAACCTATAATCTGGGTGGTGGAAACGAGCGCGAAAATATTGTGATTGCCAAAAACCTGCTTGCCCTTTTGGGTCGGGATGAATCCTCAATCCGTTATGTCCAGGATCGCCTTGGCCATGATAAGCGCTATGCCATCGATGCCACCAAAGCCAAAACCGAACTTGGCTGGACGCCTAAACACGATTTCGAAAATGGCTTAGCGGCCACGGTTCAGTGGTATAAAGCCAATGAGAAGTGGTGGCGGCCGCTGAAGAAAATTTGAGGTCGCTACGCGGAAACCTTCAGTTTATCCGCAGCGGATTTCAGTCGTTTGTCTTCGGTCCAAAGTTTAGCATGGGCAAGTAAGGTCGAGGCTAAGAGGTGGGCGTCTACGAGACCAATTCCGATTCCCAATAATCCTTCGTTGTCAATAAATTTCAAAATTTCATCCGAATCCAACATGGACGCTTGCGGCAAGATTTGCAAGAGTGACAGGATTTCCGTTCGATTTTTCATATGACTACATGCCAATTCTCCGATAATGAAGGGATGACATAGAACGTCGCCTTCAAGGAGAAGGCTTTGTAATCGTGAGGATCCCGATCGAAAGTGATTGATCCAAACCGAAGAATCGACAAGAACCCTCTTATGCATCCGATGCGCGACGTCTTTGAATGGGTTTAAGGTTGCGCTCCGTTCCCCCGAGAGCCGCCAGGCGTTGTCGGCCTTGTTGAGCGATGAGTGATTCCAGCCCCATTCGAACCAGAGCGGTTTTTTCTTTAATGCCTGTAAGCATGGACGCTTTTTTCAGGATTTCGTCATCTATGTTTAATGTTGTTCTCATATGTATGAATATGTATGAAATATGCATACAAGTCAAGGTCAAAGTTAGGGCCAAGGTTTTAAGGCTTGAGTTTCCATTGGGAATTAAGTTGATTTGGTGGCATGAAACTTATCTTCATGGGGACGCCGGAATTTGCCGTGCCCTTCCTCGAAACGTTGCATCAAAGCCACCACACGGTTTCTTTGGTGGTCACCCAGCCTGATAAGCCCAAAGGTCGAGGCCAAAAACTGGCCGCCCCTCCCGTCAAAGAAAAGGCCTTGGAATTGGGTTATCCGGTGGCCCAACCCGTCTCTTTGAAAACCCCCGAGTTCCATGATCTTATTCGCGCGCAAGGGGCTGACCTCTTGGTCGTCGTTGCCTATCGTATCTTGCCTGATACCCTATTTCCACTAACTCGTTTTGGCGCCGTTAACATGCATGGATCCCTTCTTCCCAAATTCCGGGGCGCAGCTCCGATTCAGTGGGCGGTGGCGACGGGAGAAAAAGAAACCGGCGTGACGGTGTTCCAACTCGATCGGGAAATCGATCATGGCGGCATTTTGGCTAGCGCGATAACGCCCATTGGACCAAATGAAACCGCGGGGGATTTATTCAATCGACTCAAAGAGTTGGGCAAGGATGTGCTCATGCAGGTGCTTGAAGATATGGAAGCGGGCCGAACGCATCCAACACAGCAAGATGATTCCGCTAGTTCACCGGCCCCCAAATTGAAAAAAGAAGATGGTCGTTTGGACTTCCGACTTTCGGCGCAAACTTTGCACAATCGTGTGCGAGGTTTTAACCCGTACCCGATATGTTACGGGGTGACTTCCTCCTCGCAGCGGATTTTACGCATCCATTCCACTCGCGTTGAGTTACAGCCATCGTTGTCGTCCTTCGGGGACGGGGGTCATGCTTCCGGGTCTTTGAATCCCGTGGGCGGAATAAAGGGGAAAGCAATCCCGGGAACCGTGACCATGTCGGTGGATCGCTATCCGCTTGTGGCCACATGTGAAGGCTGGCTCAAGTTAATGGAAGTGCAGTGGGAAGGCAAACCCAAGGTCTCGGGCCCTGATTTTTTGAATGGGTTGCAGAGTGCGGAACGGGAAGTTTTGCATTTTGAATCTCAAGGTTCCGCGCCGACAATTAACTAAATTTTCTCGACACTCCGTCCGGGAAATTTTTGCAAGGCTACGCTTCGCGGGACGCCGCTCTCAATGTGTTGATGGATCAGGAAACGACGGGCGCTTTCCTGAAAGACCTTTTTCCCCGTCATACGCAAGACCTGCCCTTTCCAGACAAAGCCCTGGTTCGCGAAATCACCCTGGGCGTGATCCGTAATCTAACATTGCTTGACTACAATATTGACCGGCATGCGACCAAAAAACCGACCGGAGTGTTGCGAGCCATATTAAGGTTAACGGCTTATCAGATTTTTTTCCTGGACGTTCCCGATTTTGCCGCCGTCAATGTGGGTGTGGAGTTGGCTAAACAGTATGAAGGTGCGCCGCAAGCCGGCTTCGT
>JAYVCH010000098.1:0-4204 GCA_043750055.1 Fibrobacteria bacterium | reverse complement strand
GGTAAAGGTAAAAAAAGGGTGAGGGGTAACTTGTGATAAGGAACACAATCATAGCGATGGGATACCATCTCTAAATCAAAAAACCTTCAATTTTCTATTAAGCCAAATCAAAAACCAAAAATTCGGCACCCGTTTCCGCCCGTATCACCGCTTTCCACTCTCCTCCAATCGCTGCGCCATCGCCAGCCTTCCCTTCCACCCATACACTCGCGCCTCCTGATGAATCGAACCCTATCCTACGGCCTCATCCTTCGACGCATTCAGGCACAGCTTATTCCGCCACTTCTCCATCGGTAAATGTCTATCCTCATACCTCGGTCCCACTCCCTTTTTATCTGGCACGATCCATATTTGCAAAAAATGCACGGCATCTTTGTCACTCGCATTAAACTCACTGTGCATAATCCTGGTCCCGGCCGTCATCCTCTGCACATCTCCGGGCCTGATAACACCGGTGCTACCCTGGCTGTTTTCGATCCCCACTCCATGGGCCGGTTTGAAATGTAGAGATGTACGAAGCTGCAGCAGCGGAATTGCAGCTAGACAAACAAAAGGGCTTCGCAAAAGTGCGAAGCCGAGTCCAACAACGGATGATTTTGGCAATTAGGATTTGTGGCGCGGACCGAACGTGATTCGGGTATCGGTCAACAAGAGGCAATGGGAGCGGATATACAAGTTCGCGATATGAAAAAGCGTTATTGATAGTTTCTCTAAAATGGCTTTGGTATTCCTTCTTACGGAGTGCCCCGGATGTCCAGGGTTTCGTGACCTTTTTCATTGAGGAAGGGGCCGGCTTTCTTTGTGATCTTCAAATCTCGGCAGCAAAACGATTGTTTCCCGCTCGCGACTAAAAGTGATATAAGTTACAACGGCCAGAATATCAATAACACCAAAAATGTCATACTGTTTTTGGTGGCTTGATCTATCCACCCATAAACTGTGATGAATAGAACGCTTAAAGAAAGGGTTCCCAATCAGCGTTAATGGTGGGTTATGTTTATTAAGCCTGGGAAGGGCAAATTGGATGAAGGGATAGTAACATATATCCCATTTAAAGTGTGATTATAGTATGGAAATGAGTTGCGCAACTGGGATTTAGGACTACTATGAAGGTATGATGCCAGCGGCACCTAAAACAGTCCTAATTTTAATTCTGGTCTCGACGGTTTTTCCCTTAATATCCTCGGGTCAAACAACCTATCCAGGAAAGCGCGATCCCCTGTTGTGGCCTTTCGAAAGGTCTTCAATTTGGAATACGCCTATCGGTTCCGGAGCTAAATACATACCTGCGAAAATCGGTCCGGCCCTGGCTTACGGAATGACATTAGACGAAGATATAATCATATTGACTCCAACCGCCCCCCTTATTCCCATGGTTGTCAACCGGGCTGGATGGGATGGAAGCAAAACGAGATGTGGCTCTCTTACCACTGAAATGATGTATGACATTCCGGTGCCATACAACTTCAGTACCGATCCGGGCTATGATGTTGGAACGCCGAATATGGGTGCGGCCATTCTCATGCCGGACGGAAATACCATTAAGCAGACCCAACCTTTTCATCGATGTGGAATCGGAGGCACGGCTACATCCCAATACAAATTTAACGACGTGGACCTCTTCGGCCCCGGCGTCGAGGGGGCTCATGGGGGAAGCGGATTGTCGGCGTTTGGGGGAACACTTCGGGCCCGTGAGTTGAGGAAAGACAGTGAAATCCTACACGTTATGAAAATAAATATATATGCGGCCAAATACTTTTCCTATAAGCAAGACGGATCGCCGGGATATCGATGGCCTGCGAAAAATTCCGATTCGTATGCATCTGAAAATTATGGGTCCAAAGGAACACCTCCCGCCGAAATGGAAATGGGCGCTCTCCTAGCCTTACTTCCAGAATTTCCTTTGGATAAATTACGCACCGAGCCCGCTAAAATTCTGGCGAAAGCCTTTAAAAATTATGGGGCTTACGTTGTGGACGATACCTTTTGGGATGTATACGCCATTGATGTGGAGTGGGGCCCCAATGGTAGGTTTTCCGATACGTTTTATAAGGACTGGGGTTTTCCTTTTGCGGTGAGCGACTTGTCTAGTTGTACGGTCGAAACGCAAGAGTGTAAATGGAGCAAGGACATGGCGGACATTTTTACATCGTTACAAGCTGTCAACAATAATTCCGCCTCAAACATCGGAGGGGGAGGCGTTCCTCGTGCGCCACTGGCACCGGATTTCGGTAATCCGGGCATTGGCGTTTATGTGCCACCCATTACTGGAATCCAGCAAATTGAAACTTCAAGGAATACCGAAAAACATTTTTTATCCCCTTCCCATTGGTATGGGACAAAGGCATGGTCCAATTTAGTGGGTAGGACTCTAAAAAATTTCGCACGAACAATGAAGTAAGTTAAATCGATGCAAAAATCACATGATATTTCACACCTCCGTTTTATGATTTGGATATGTTTAATCGGTTTTGGTGGCGTTGTTGCAAAAACCATCAAGATCATGCCGCTGGGCGATTCTATCACTGAGATCGGTTGTTCGTATCGTGACGATCTTTTTACAGGCCTCAAGTCAAAAGGTTTCGACATAGATATGGTGGGTTCAAATACAAGTCAAGGATGTTCTGACAATAACCATGAGGGCCACGGTGGCTTTACCATTGGTCCCGGCGCGAATAAGGCAGATGAGTGGAGCGGAGGCAAGGGCAACGTGTCCATCAATATTGACCAATGGTTGAAGGTTAACCCGGATGTGATTTTGGTTTATCTCGGCGTGAATGATTTTTTTAACCTCGTTCCTCCTCCCCCTAGTAACGAAGTTGAAACCCTCGCAGTCACTAAATTGGACGGGTTGTTTGCGAAGATATACTCCAGTCACCCAGATGTCATGATTTTTTTCGGAACCTTGATGGGGCTCAGGTCGTCGCCGGATTATTATGACAAATTTAACGCGAACCTCCTCCCTCTTGAAAAGAAATGGTTGAATACAGGCAAGGCAATCCGATTGGTGGATTTACGCAAGCAAGTCAACATGGTTGCAGGTGATTATAGCGACGATATTCATCCTGGTTCAAGCGGATATACCAAAATGGCGGCGGCTTGGTTGGGTCCTGTTTCCCAGTATTTGTCCGCCTCCACCCGATTAGGTCCAGTGTATCCAGGGCCAAAAAAATGGAACCCCGATGCGCGACCTTGGACGAAGTGGTCGGAGCGATGGTTGTTTAGAGTTGATGGACAAAGACAGACTTCCAGATTTAATGCCATAAACTTTGGTGCATTTTGAGGTGCAAGAGCTAGAGGGGATTAAATCCACTCAAAAAAATTATGGCTCGGTCCGAAATTGGACCTTACAATCAGTAAATATTACACTTCCCGAAAGTGATTAGGAGCGGCCTCCCGCATCGCTCCGTAGGCAGCCAGGGCGAGAATCCGGGCCTTTGCATGCGAAACAATAGGTCGAGGATAATTCTTACCCAAGTTCACACCAGATTCTTGCAGAACCCCCTCCGGAGCTTCCCACGGTCGATGGATCCACTTCGGCGATAAGTGCGTCAATTCCGGGACCCATCGTTTTACATAGGCTCCAACGGGGTCGAAACGTTCTCCCTGCGCAACCGGATTGAAGATTCTGAAGTAAGGGGCAGCATCCGCGCCGCAGCCAGCCACCCATTGCCAGCCTAAGGTATTTTGGGCTAGGTCGGCGTCAACCAGGGTGTCCCAGAACCAACGGGCACCCCCCTGCCAAGGTTGCAGTAAATGTTTGACAAGGAATGAGCCCGCGACCATGCGCACGCGGTTGTGCATCCAGCCTGTGGCCCACAGTTGCCGCATGCCTGCGTCAACATAAGGGTACCCTGTAAGTCCGCGTTGCCAAGCGCGTAGTGAATCACTATCCTCACTCCAAGGAAAAGCTGTGAACGCATTACGCAAGGGCAACTCTGGAGTGCTTGGGAAGCGGGCCAGAAGATGATGCGCGAATTCCCGCCAGGCCAGTTGCCTCTGCCATCCAGTGCGTGACGATTCTGCTCCATGGGAATCATCTAGGTTACCCCCATAACCGCCGGCCGCAGCCCAGACTTCGCGGGCACCGATTTCCCCAAAATGGAGATGGGGCGAAAGCCTAGAAGTGCCGTCCCGATCGGGAAGGTCTCTGGTGTCAAGGTAATGGGGCAAAACCTCCGGTAGATGGTTTGTCAGCAGCGTA
>JAYVCH010000097.1:0-18463 GCA_043750055.1 Fibrobacteria bacterium | reverse complement strand
GGCTTGTAACCGGGAGTCGGGATGGCTTATACTTAAAGAAATCCCATGGAAACGGTTTTCGATCACGACCCCACCGCCGAAGAACTCAAGTACCTCTTTCTATCGGGGAAGACCAAGGAGGAGTATTCTTCCTCGCATGGGGACCAAGAAACGGAGTATGGTAATATTTACGCACTTTACATGATTCGTGGAAATCGAGAGAAGGCACTGGAGTATCTCAATCGGATTCGCAATCCTAAAGAAAGGTTCAATAGCAAACCTTCGGATGATTAGGAGTGTTCTGACATGATAACTTTGATCGACACTCCTCCTTTTTTGGAGGATATGGAACGCAAGTCCAAAGAGTTGGCGACTGCAATTGGAAACTGCCTCGCTGGAAAATGTTTACACAAATCCCTCGAAAAGGAATCGGATCTTCTTTGCGTCGCTCCCCTTTCATTGATTCAAATCATCAAGGGGATCTTTCGTTGTCAGCATTGTGAAAAAACTATTCGACTCTATTCCGGTGGAGATTTCATCCTCGAATCTGGCATCGGTGCCATGGGTGGGATGAGTATCACAAGTGAGTTTGGAGCCGAAATCGCAGTGATATCCCAATCCGAATTTCTGGATACTTTGTCCACCGATAAGGATTTGCTCACGAACTGGTTGGCTTATCAAAATTTAGAAACGCGCATTGGCCATCTCCTTTGTTCACTTTACATCGGCGAGGAAATACGACATAGGCCGGAAATCAGGCAGTATGAAGTCGGGGAGGTTCTCATTCGCGAAGAGGATACCACTAGTGAGGTTTATGAAATGATCACGGGTAGCGCCTCCGTTACTGCTAAGGGATATTCGCTCTCCGTCATTAAATCGGGTGAAGTGTTTGGGGAACTTAGTTTTTTCACAGGCTTACAGCGCACGGCAACGGTCACGGCCCTTGAAGCTTGTCTGGTGCAAGTCATCGATCAGAAACAGTTTGTGCGGATCATGAAGTACAGGCCCGCGCTCGTTGAAGGAATGCTTCGCACATTATGCCAGCGCCTTGTGGATTTAAATATACGCCTGAGCACTTCCAAATAAGCGGTGTCGTTAAACCTCGCTCAATGAACTTGTTCCAAGATCAACCCTCTACCTAATTCATCCCAGACCACATGCAATTTTTTTTCTTTGCGATCCTTAATGGTAACGTCCATTCCCTTGCTGGATAAAACGCCGTTGAGATCAACGGTGGTGGAATCGGTGTAGGTCACTTTCATGGACAACTTTCCATTTTTTGGCTTTTGACCCGAGGGAATAGCGGCGTCTGAAAGGAATGAAAAATGTGCGGCCACTTCTTCCCCAAGCTTTTTCTTTCCGATCACATCTATAGCATAGACGCTATCATCGCTCTTATTCTCAAAACTGTTGCCAATAGACATAGTGAGCACGGTTTCGGAGGTATCCAAGGTATCGGCCACCACGGTGCTGATGATTTTGAAATGGGCTTTTAATTTTTGATTGTAACCAATCTCTTTACCATTATCCGCATTCAAAAGCTCCGCAATTTCCAAATGTCCGTTCTTGGATTCCATTTCAAATCGTACCCGTCGCGGTTCTTGATTGGTTTGGCCATAAATCACCAGCAATCGCATCTGAGTCTTTGACCATAGTGCATCGGCATGGTCCTTCGTTGGGCCTACTTCAAACAAGACCAAATCAACCAGGGAAGGCTTGGTATTATCAACCACAATACCATCCCCGTCGGCATCGGTATACACGGCGGTGGCGAGCGTATCCTTTCCGGCATTTTTAGTTTTTAACCATTCCGCTGCATAAACCAGATTATCTGGTTGTGTCTCAAAGTTGTTGTCCATGCCAGGTCCGACGATCAAGTTGGTTTTTTCTTCCACATCATTATCGAGTACAACGAGAGACAATTTGGCTTTGGATTTTCCGCCCGCGATGGGATTCAATTTTCCATCTCCATCCGCATCGGTGATTTCCGTTCGTTCAATACGGCCACTAATAAAGGTGGTTACCGACATACCGCGGATCACGGTTTCATTTCCCTTAATCGAGTCTGTTAGTTTTGAGTCCACACATAAGATAAGACTGTTTACCGTTGTCTTGAGTGGCCCCGTAATGGTCGTGTCAAATTTGAATGAACCTAGGCAAGTATCAGAGGATATCCCTAGCGATAGCGCCATCCATCCCGAACCACTTTGTGAGGCCGCGGAGATTTTTTTAACGGCTACTTTTCCGACACCCACATTGAACCCTTGAAATTTCAAAACACTATCTGTTAAGCCCGGGGCTTTAGAAATTTCATCCGATTTTTTGGACTCGTCCAGGTACCCGACAACCTGCGCGTGAATGCTGTTTGGAAAATCATCAACGCCGACATGTCTTTCGTCTGGTTTAAAACAAGCAACTAGGAGTAGGGTAAACCCAGTAAGGAAACACTTTAAGTTTCGCATGACAAGATTACTCCTTAACCTGAGTGCGTGGAAAATATTGAATATTAAATTGCATGACTCGATCCGGATTTTGTTCTTGCTTGGCGAGCGCGAATATTTCTTCTCGAAATTTTTCAATTCGAGTTCGGATCTCAACATAAGTTTCGGCATTGACGGTCAGTAATCCGGAAGAAATATGTCTTTCTTCTTTGGTAAAAGAAAATAAGGCATCGGCGGCTTGCACCACCCATTCGCGATTTAACCGCTTCACCAAATCTCCCATCGAGGCTGCGGGTTCTTGATTCTTGTGTGCGGGACGATATCGACCTTGTCCATCTTGAACCAGCAAGCCCCATTCACATAACTCTCGCACACATTTTTTAAGCGTGGCTGCGGGTATAGGGGGACATATGAAGCGACCCAATTTTTCGTAGTTCCCCCTGAAATCGTGAACCTGGATCGCAGAGCGAATCAAGGGATAATGATAATCCTGATAGTATTTGCTGTTGACTGGGTTGAGCCTAACAAAGGAACTACGATTTCTACGAAAGAGCATTTGACCGTACAAATCCTGGCGCTCGTCTGCGCGTTTGCTCTGTCCGTAAGCGACCAATAATCGAAAATAATCGGCTTCGCTGGACTTGAGTCCAAAAACTCCGACGAGTTTGTCGGTAGCCGTATCACTGAGGGAGCGTCGGCCTTTGATCACGTCATTGAAATAACCCGGATTGGTAAAACCGGCTTCGGCCGCCAATTTGCGATGGGTGTATTTACCCTCACCAGACTCGGAAATAAATTTTCGCTTTTCCTCGAATGCTTCTTCCAAGAACTTGCGAAAATCTTCATAGGGATAAACGTCCATTGATAAAGTATATTCAAAAAGTATAGATAAGGGAAGTCATTTATTTTAAAAGATTACATAAACTCCCAACAGAGAGCCTATTTAAAGGAAAAAATAAGTCAATTATTAATTGTAAAAGTTATTTTGGATTACAAAAAGACCAAGGTTAAAGTCTTGCGGCTGCATCAGTGCCCGCGGCAAGGGCCCCAGCTTTAGCGGCCGCACTGGTATCCACTAACACTCCCGTGGGCCGGTAGATGATTGAGACGGCGACATCCCCTTTGTAAAAATTTAATTTACCGGCTTTTTTCATCCAGATAGCCTCCATTCCAATACCATGTACGGTTTCCCAATCCGTGGCGGGTGTTATTGTTTTCAATCCGGCAAAATAAGCGGGAACTGTTTGGGTGGGGCCTAGCGCACCCGTTAGGCCTGGGGTAGAAAAGGCAGTTATAGTTAGCCCAGTGGGAAGGAAAAAATTGGTTTCAACTGATCCGATGTAGGTGCAAGCCGTAATATATTTAGTCGTATCTTCTTTCATGGTTAAAACCGATTTATGAAAAATCGCCTCCACTTCCGCTTTAGTCAAAAAACCGCAAGCGCTTACTAGTGTTCCATGGGTTGTTCCTGTAGTGGGTGTTCCTGTGGACGTGCTACTTTCACATCCCATCCACATCAAACTTGATAAAATAACCAACCAGGACCTAATAAAGAATTGTGTTATGATTTTCATCCTATCTCCCTTAGATAAATTTGTGAGTTTTAAACTATTGCAGTTAAAATCTAACTAACCATGCTTATTACCACAAAAATGGTAGTCATTTTCAAAATGTTCCACTCGCTCCACCCCCGCCAAAGCCTCCGCCGCTGCCGGATGGGGACGGCGGAAGGGAAGGCTCCGATGGACTCTGGCCGGGCGCGTTTTTTCCCCCCAAGCCGGTTAACGAGACAAGACTTTCAGCCTTTAAAACCCCAGCCCCATTTTTTCCACCGGCTGAGTAGGTCTCCGGTTTGACACTAATGCCATGTTTGGAGGTAACAAAATATTTCAAGAGGCTCCACGCAACCCCAATCAATGCCACGCCCGCAAGACTGAATCCTAATTCCAAGGGAATGAAACGGTGATAAAATTTATAAGTACCAATGGCAATCGCAAAAGTCACAAGACCAGCGTGAAAAAAAATCCGATTTTTTTTGAATAATCCTACTGCAAGATAGAATGGGGGAAGCAGGGCGGTGAAGCCATAAAATACACTAGCGAATGGAATATTTTCTCCTGGAGCCAAAGCCATCCCTAAGAATGCATGACTTATTTCTCGAACGATGAGATAATTGCAACTCAAATAGCCCGTCAACAAAGCCAAAAACCGAACCGCTTTCCAAACCGGAGACCAGTACCTAAGCGCAGGTTTTTTTAAACCGATTCCCGTTGTCCAAATAATGATTCCAGAAATAGCCAACATTAAAAAGGGTAAAAGATTTCTACCTAGAGTTCCGCTTTTTAGACTCAGGTCGAAACAAGCATAAAATCCTGCGGCCATTGCGAATGCGGCCAACAACCGGTCAATATAACGCAGGGCTGTGAAGGTTAAAACTCCTGCTGCCAGGAGAGAAAATTGAAAATGGTGTCCGTCACTGAATTCCATCCAGAGGGCGACGCCACTGAGGATTGAGCCTACGGCGGAATAGAGCACCGCTTCCTCAAGACCCGCACCAAAGAAGGGTTTCTCCCGGCGAATTAATTGCTCCAATACTAGGATAGCGCCAAAACCAAATACCATCAGGCTGGCGAGGAACGGGTTTTTAGAATTAGATGAGCCAATATTGGTTACTAAAAAAAATATCCCAAAGACGGCGGAAACGCAGACATAACCAAAAATGAAAAGTCCGATCCGAATAAAAAAATTGGGAGAGTAAAAGGGACAAGGATATTTGGCGACCATGGTCACGGCCGATTCCTTATCAATCACGCCTGCCGATACCCAATCACTTAGCGATTCCCGCAAGGCCAGGGCCTCAAGATGGTTTTTTTTATAGGCTAGAATCATCGGAGTCCAAGAATGATTTCAAGTTGAGGAAAAAATATATTGTACCTACGCACGATAAAATGAAATAGAGTAAAGCTAGGTAGATAGTCGCCGTAGTGGCAGCGGTGGTTTTGAATAAAAAGTGCAAGAAGGTATAGGTCAATCCGATGTATCCATAAACAACGGAGCAAAGCAGAAAATATGGGCTTTGTTTATGCTGACCGTATTTCCAAAAACCCCCGGCTAACAAGGCTAACAAAATCGTAAAACTCCAACTCAACAAATTTCCTTGCGAGAACATTCCCGATAGGCAAGCTGCAAAGGCGAGATGCATGGAAAAGTTGAGAAAGCTAAAGCTGAAATGCGATTTAAAGTCTTTATGTTCTGAAATTAAACTCGCGGCCCCGAAAGCGACACTCACTGCCAATCCCGTGTAGCTAGGAAGGGGGTGGCTTAAGTTAAAGTCTTGCACCATGGAAATGGGTGAGACGGCAATGCCGAAAGCGGCGGCAATTCCGGAAAGCGCTAATTGCAAGACTCCGCGATGATCGAAGCGATAGGCCAATAGCAGATAAACCAGGGCCGGTAAGCCTAGTGCTAATCCATAACGGCGGCCAAAGATCGAATAGGTAAACTGCGAATAACCCACGAGGATGCCGATTAACAAGACGCTCAATAACAGGATATAATCGGTCCAGGAAGAATCGAAGACTGTAGGGCCCGGACTAAATGGCGGCGCTTTTCGAAAGCAATAGGTTAAGCAAACTAAGGCCAACATGCCCATGAAAATAAGAATAGCTTCGTGTCCGATAGTGTCGATATTTTTATAAACGAGGATGCCAAGTCCGGCACTGAGAAAAAGGACACCCAAGTATAATAGAGCACGCACTTCCCAAAAAAGCGAGAATAGTCGTGTCCGTTCATATTCGGAAATTTTCTTTTGTTCGACCGCTGTGAACGCGGAAAGATTCACAGGATAGACTCTTGGGAGGATGCGGAGACCAAAACAGGTTCGACCAACTTGGCTTTCAACTCGTGGATCTTAATCATGAGTTGCAATGGGGATAATGAATTCAGATCCAAGCTCAACAGATTTTCATAAGCGGCGCGGTATAACGGGTTTTCTGGTTCGGAGACTTGGCCGATGCTAAACATGTCCATTTGCAAATTGGGTTTGCGAGTATTTTCTTTTTTGCTTTTTTCGTTTTCGAACACTGCGTCGGGACCTTCCAATTTCGACGGCCGGGGTCGTTCGCCCGTTGCAAATCCAGGCCCACCTGCCATACCATGGCTTTCCAGTTCAGCCAGTATTTGCCAAGCCCGGTCCACCACTTTATCAGGTACTCCAGCCATTTTCGCCACATGAATACCATAGCTGGAATCGCACCCTCCCTCGAGAACCTTGCGAAGGAAAATAACTTGGCCTTCTGCTTCTTTCACCGACACCTGAACATTACGTAATCGCGACAATCGACTGGCGAGTTGGGTCAATTCATGATAATGGGTGGCAAACATAGTACGCGCAGCAATGCGTGGGTCTTCATGCAGCGCTTCGACGATGGACCAAGCCAAGGATAAGCCGTCGAAGGTGCTTGTTCCGCGGCCGATTTCATCGAGCAGAACCAAACTTTTTGGTGTAGCATGGTTTAAAATGTTGGCGGTCTCGATCATTTCCACCATGAAGGTACTTTGGCCTTTTGCCAATCGATCCGTTGCACCTACGCGCGTGAAAATGCGATCGACCAATCCAATATGCGCTTCATCGGCAGGCACAAAGGATCCGATCTGAGCCAACAGTGCGATCAGCCCGACTTGACGCAAGTAGGTGCTCTTTCCCGCCATATTGGGACCCGTGATTAAAAGGATTTGTCTGTCCTTTGCATCCATGTCCACATCATTAGCGATATACGATCCTTCTTCGGTAATCTCTTCCACTACGGGGTGTCGACCATTCACTATGCGTAAGGCGGAATCAGTGGATATTTTTGGACGCGTAAATCGGAGATCCCGGGCCGCTTGCGCCAAACAACAAAGCACGTCAATGGTACCGAGTATTTGCGCCGCTTCCAAGATTAGACCTGCCGAATTATTCACTTCATCACGAATGGCACAAAAAATTTTGTATTCGGTGCTATTGATTTCACCTTCAGCTCCGAGAATTCGGCTTTCCCATTCCTTCATCTCGGGTGTGATATATCGTTCTGCCCCCACCAGGCTTTGCTTGCGTAAGTAATTAGCGGGCACTTTGGACTCTTGGGCCTTCGTTACTTCGATGTAATAACCAAAAACTTTGTTGTAGCCTACCTTGAGCGTTGAGATTCCCGTGGCTTCTCTTTCGCGAGCCTGCAAGCCATTCAACCATTCGCGTCCATCTCGGATGCCGTTGACTAGTTCATCCAATTCCGGAAAAATATCCGGCTTGATCATGCCGCCCTCGCGTACCGTCAACGGTGGCCTTTCCGTAAACCGACTGAGTAATGAGTCCCCGAATATTCGCAACTTGGATAAGGGAAGAACGCTTCCCACAAACAGTTCCGAATTCAGGGCTTGCAGACCTTGGCCTACTTCACCCGCTTCCACCAAGGAACATCCCAACCCTACCAAATCTCTCGCATGCGCGCGCGAGGCTCCGCATTTGGCTACAATACGTTCCATATCATTGATGGTCTGCAGGTGGCGACGTAACTCGGATAATACCTCGGGTCTATCTAACAATTCTTCAATTGCATCATGCCGTGTACCGATTTTATCCGGTTCCAAAAGCGGATGGGTCAGCCAAAATTTAAGCGCTCTCCCGCCCATTGCCGTCACGGTCCGATCCAATAAATGAAATAGCGTACCACGGACATCATCCCCATTTAAGGGCCGCACCAACTCGAGATTACGCACCGTCGCGGAATCCAAAGTCATGTGTTGTTCGAACCGATTAGCAGTTAACCGAACCAAATGACTAAGTTCAGATTTCTTATTGTCCTTGACATAGGCCAACGCGGCGGCAGCGGCGCAGATGCCCACCGTCATATGACCGCAGTCAAATGCCTCCAACGAATGGACACGGAAATGCTTTGTTAAAGTTGCATTGGCTTCTATAAAATTGAAAAAACCTTTGGGCAAAAGCGTGATCAACATTTTCTCTTGATCGCGTAGTTGGACGAGCTCCGTTGGCATTTCCGTATTTTCTGGAAACACAGTTTCTTGGGCACCGAGCCGATACACTTCGTTGATCACCTGTTCCAAATTGCCTTCCATAACCACAAAGTGACCGGTGCTCAAGTCGAGATAGGCGAGTCCATAACGATCTTGCGGCGAATTCAATTCCCGGCCTCGTGGCGCAGCGGAGGCTGGGAAAAGTGCCGCTAAATAATTGTTGGTTTTGGCGTCGAGGTAATTTTCATTAATTGCTGTCCCACGGGTGACGAGCTCGGTGACTTCCCGCTTGACAATCCCTTTTGCCTCGGCTGGATCTTCCACTTGTTCGCAGATGGCCACCTTAAGTCCAGCCCCGATGAGCTTAGGCATATATCGTTCAACGGCATGATAAGGAAATCCCGCGAGTGGTGTTTTATCAGTGCCGCCATGATTGCGCGCGGTGAGTGTGAGTCCCAAAATTTTAGAGGCGGTAATAGCGTCTTCGTTGAAGAGCTCATAGAAATCCCCCATGCGATAAAGCAGGATGGAATCCGGGTGCCTGGATTTGATTTCCAGGTACTGTTTCATCATCGGGGTGGGGGACATGCAGGACCTTTTGTACGCCTACTCTAACTGATCGAGGGACAACTGTTCGCCGTCCTGATCGGGCTGGGCCATTTCGACCAAGGTTCCATCGGGTCCAACTTGCGGGATCAACGCTTGCGCATTAACGATGGCTTCGAATTCGGAAAGGCGAGGCAAATCATCCGGGACACGGCTGATGCCGAAGTATCGCATAAAATCACGGGTGGTAGAATAGGAGAAGGCATTGCCCATTGCATCGGTGCGGCCATTGACGTCCACCAGTTTTTTTTCCAAAAGACTTTTCATACAGCCATCCACGTTGACTCCGCGAATCGCTTCAATCTCCGCCTTTGTGATCGGTTGTTTATAGGCGATGATGGCCAAAGTTTCCAAACTGGCTTGGGACAGCCGTCGGGGATTGGCTTCTCGAAACAATTTTCGAACCCACGGGAAATAAGCAGTATGGGTGCGGATGCGGAATGTACTGTCCACTTCAATCACTTCGAAGGGCATTTTTTGTTCAGTGAGTGACACATTGACGGTTTTCACTAAACGTCGAAGCGAACCGACATCCCAATCATCGCCCATGATGTCTCGGATTGCCCGTGAACTCAGGTATTCATGACTGGCAAAAAGCAGAGAGAGAAGCAGTTTATCCGGTTCCGGGGTCCACGCAACCTGAACCTCTTCCGTCTCTTCCGCCTCGGCGGTTTCCACGATTTCAACCGGGTTTTCGGGAGTCTCTTCGTTCACCCCCTAATGTTAGCAATTTGGCTTTGGTTTTTCCCCAGAAATCCCGAGTCTAGGAGGATTTTGGAAGACCGATTAATCCTCGTCTTCCGGGATATTAGAGCCCAATTCCGGGTTCGGATTTACTTCTTCACGCATTCGCTTCACCAAGTCGCGTAATGCGGCATGCGCGACGGGGTCACTTTCTTCCGTAATCATCGCATCGTCGTCAGTTTCCGCCGGGTTTGGTTCAGGTTCAGTGGAAGAGTTTTCAGCTCCAGCCGCGCTGGTCAACTCGGCTTCCATAGCGGCCTCGTACTCCACCGCCGACTCGGCTTCCAATGGCGACCCTGTATCCAATGCCTCCGAGCCCTCGGTAGAAGCGATAGCTTCCGGAGCCATGGCCATGGATGGAGTGGAGATTGCGTCAGGATCCAATCCCTGTTCCAGTTCCCGCAAGGCTTCCTCGAGCGCATTTTTAACAGCTCTTTGTTTTATCTGGGCTTGAACAATTTCAACTAATCCGGGTTTGAACTCGGGAATCGGATCCAGATGCATTTCCTGGTTTTCCAGCTCCATCGCAAAGGCTGCGCTGCCTTGCTTGCGATAAACCCAAATGGGACCCATGGCATGACTTTGCCGAAATACAATTCGATCCAGCTTGGCCAATTCCAGGATAGACATGAATGTCACCACTTGGGCAATGGTTCGAGGGTCGTGAGAAAATAAATCCTCAAAGAGGCTCCGACCCCTTTCCTGCAAGGCGATTTCAACTTCTTGCATTTTGTCTTCGATGGTTACATCGTCGATTTCAACTTCATGTACGGGAATGCGGGGCTTGGACAAAACGACGCTGCGAAAGGCAGCCAACAAATCGTAAACGCCCGCTTCTCCTTCCGTCTCTGCATCGGCTTTTTCTTCACCGGTATCGTCCTTGCCTCGTCCGAAGGCACCGAAATTCTTGCCTTCAAAGTTGCGAAGCACTCGTGCCGCTTCCTTAAATTTTTGATACTCCAACATTTGTTGGATCAGGGCTTGCCTGTCCAGTTCGTATTCCATATCCTCCAGTTCATCCTTTTGGTCAGCGGGCAAAAGTTCCCTTGCCTTTAGACGCATCAGTCGCGCCGCCATGACCAAAAATTCTCCGGCATTAGACAAGTTCATGTCTTTAAGGCCGTCGATATAAATCAGATATTGGTCCGTGATGGCGGCGATGGAGATTTCGCGCGGATTCAGTTCATTTTTCTGAACCAAATACAAAAGGAGATCCAGAGGACCTTCAAAGACCCCGAGCCTGACTTCGTAGTCGCTTTCAATCAATTTTGTGGGAGTGGTTGTAGGAGTGTTCATCGTCGAGGCCCTTTTTCAGTGGGATAAAAATAGCAAAGCCACTGTCCCCCAAAAAACCTAAAAGGCCTTTTGGGGAGTTTAAAAATGGGTTTATTCGACAGTGACGCTTTTGGCCAGATTTCTTGGGGTGTCCACATCGCAACCATTAAAGACAGCAATATGATAGGCCAGAAGTTGTAAAGGAACTACGGTGAGAAGCGGCGTCAACATATGCATGGTCTTGGGGATATGAATAATATAATCGGCCAAGCCATTGAGAGGGCCTTCCGCATCGGTAATGGCGATGATACGTCCGCCTCGCGCTTTTACCTCCTGCATATTCGACAACACCTTATCGAACAAGGCATCGGTTGGGACAATGACTACCGTGGGCATGTTCGCGTCGATGAGGGCAATAGGGCCATGCTTCATTTCCGCGGCAGGGTAGCCTTCCGCGTGGATATAAGAGATTTCCTTCAGCTTAAGTGCGCCTTCCATCGCTACGGGATAATTATAACCGCGACCCAAATACAGGAAGTTTTTAGAATCTTTAAACTCCTTGGCGATAGCCTGGATTTTGTCGTTTAAGAGCAGAATTTCTTTAATCTGATCGGGAATTTTGGCCAGGGCTTTGCAAATTAGGATGCCTTCATCGGGTGACGTTCTACGCATGCGTCCCATCAATAAGCCAATTAAAGTAAGCACGGTAACCTGTGACGTGAAGGCCTTGGTTGACGCTACGCCTATCTCGGGTCCTGCATGCAAGTAAACGCCGCCATCCGTTTCCCGGGCGATGCTGCTCCCGACCACATTACAAATACCAAGGACGGTTGCACCTTTTTGTTTGGCCTCCCGCAAGGCTGCCAAGGTATCGGCGGTTTCACCTGATTGGGAAATAACAAATACCAAGGTTCGATCAGTAACAATGGGGTTACGGTACCGGAATTCAGAGGCATATTCCACCTCAACTGGAATGCCGGATAATTCTTCAATTAAATATTCGCCCACCTTGGCGGCATAAAAAGAAGTACCGCAAGCGGCGATAATAATGCGCTGGATGCTGCGTAATTCCTGGGTCACTAGGTTCAGCCCATTCAATTTCGATGTGCCCGCCTCAAGCAGGATGCGGCCGCGCAAGGAATTGAGAACCGTATTGGGTTGTTCGAAAATTTCCTTGAGCATGAAGTGTGGGAAATTACCACGAGCGACTTCATCGGCGCTGAATTCGATATTTTGGATTTCACGACGAACTTCCGCTTTGGCTTGATTCGTAATTTTGTAGCCGCCGTTGATGACGACCATGTCATTGTCGTCCAAGTAAATCACTTTTTGCGTATGCTCGACGATGGGGGCGACATCGGAAGCAAGGAAAAATTCATTTTCGCCCACGCCCAGTACGAGGGGACTGCCGCGGCGGGCGCCAACTAAAATGCCGGGATCATCGGCCGAGATGACGACGATGCCAAAGGCGCCTTCCAAATGGGTTAAGGTTTCCGAAACTGCTAGAGGCAAATCACCCTTGGCGCCTGTTTCGGTATGGGCCCTATAAAATTTGCTAATAAGGTGAACGATCACTTCCGTGTCGGTTTCGGATTTGAAAACTACTCCTTCTTTCTGTAAGCGTTCCTTGATGATCGCGTAGTTTTCAATAATCCCGTTGTGAACCACGGCAATTTTTCCATCCATACTCATATGGGGATGGGCGTTCATGACCGAAGGCGCGCCATGGGTGGCCCATCGGGTATGGCCGATTCCAACATGGCTTTCAACCGGTTTCGCGTTCAAAACATTTTCGAGTTCAGTCAGTTTTCCCTTTGCCCGAACCAGTTCCAGATGCTTACCGACTTGAACGCAAATCCCAGAGCTATCATATCCCCGATATTCCAGGCGCCGCAAGCCATTAACCAAAATGGACTGGACCGAACGACTTCCACTATAGGCTACTATTCCACACATAAATCAATGCTCCCAGGGAATTCCGAACGTTCGGGTCCGTTATCCTAATTCTTCTTCAATGGCTTTGCATAACTTGACGGCTTGGGCGCGCTCCGGCGCCTCGGCGATAACACGCACAACCGGCTCGGTATTCGAGGCGCGCAAATGCACCCAGCTACTTTCCCATTCAAATCGGATGCCGTCCTGTTGATCGCATTTGGCCTCGGGAAATTTTGCCAAGAGTCGGCCAATGATATGCTCCATTTTTTTTCCAGCAACGGAGTATTTTTGCTTTTCGATCCAATAACTGGGAATTTCTTTGGCAATGGCAGAAAGAGGCTTATCTTTCTCAGTCATTAATTGCAGGGTCATGGCAATGGCCAAAATTCCATCGCGCCCATAATGCAAGTCCGGTGAGATAACGCCGCCGTTCCCTTCCCCACCGATAACGCTGGCGTTTTTACGCATGCCCACCGTCACATTGATTTCGCCAACCTTGGTTCGCAAGACGGGAACCCCATGTCGAGCGGCAATATCATCAATCATTCTACTGGTAGAAAGGTTAATGGCCACGGGCCCCTTTTTATGTTCCAGAACCAGCATAGTCGCTAATGCCAAGGTGTATTCTTCACCCAACGCTTTTCCCAAATCGCAAACGATTGCACATCGGTCTGCATCTGGATCGGTGGCGAATCCGGCATGGCACTTCTTTTTTGAAACGACGGCTTCAAGTTGCACCAGATTTTCTGGTGTGGGTTCGGCCCCGTGGGGAAAGATGCCGTTGGGCTCCACGTTGATGGCCTCAATTTCGCATCCCAACGCTTTCAATAATTTGGGTACGATCAGGCTGCCGGCGCCATTTACGGCATCGTAAGCAATTCGAAATTTTTTAGCCCGAATTCTTTCAGGCTGAATAAAAGGCAAGGCAAGCACCGCGTTGATATGACGATCATCGGCGCCGTCTCGGAAAGTAATATCGCGTACCTCGGAGTGGTCTTTCCAATCAAATCGATTGTTATCGACCAAGGCGAACAATTCTTGAACTTGTCCTTCGTCCAGAAATATCCCCTCATGGGTTAGGAATTTAAGGGCATTCCATTCCAAGGGGTTATGAGAGGCGGTAATGATGATGCCGCCACCGGCTTTAGCCTCGATAACATCCATTTCAACGGTTGGAGTACTGGCAATTCCAAGAATCACCGCCTCGGCTCCAGAAGCCGCGCAGGCCGAAGCAACCAAGTTTTCAATCATAGGCCCGGTGGGTCTCGTATCCCTGCCGATGATTACCTTTTTTGCCTTAGTCAATTGCACAAAGGCGTTGACGTAATTGACAATCAGGCTGGGTGAAAATGCCGGTCCCACAATGCCTCGAATTCCCGACACCGAACGCATCAAAACCGACATTCAAAACTCCTAAGTTGAAGTGCCCAAAATAGGGTCTCCCAAGGATTCTAAAAGGCTCTCTATCAAGATACCTTAGCCAAAAAGGGGTGTCAATCAAGAGGTTAGGAAACTATTTTCCTAAAGTTTGAATGGAGTAAAATCATGAATATTTTCAAAATGGATCACCCTATCTCCACAATGATCCTTGCCCTCGGCCTACTTGTTATGCTATGTATGGGCTTTGCAAATGTGGCTTGGGCATCTTCGATACAACCTGTTCCAAAAATATCCTTTACCTATCAAAAATCCACGCCATCTTCCGATAGCGTCAAAGGGCCATCAAAGAAAGATTCACTGATTTTAGCGGTCCATATTGAGATTCAGGAGGGATGGCATATCAATTCGGATACGCCCTTGGATTCATTCTTGGTGGCGACTACCGTGGTCGCTAAATCAAAGGGAATTGATTTTGGAAAACCACATTATCCAAAACCACACATACAATTTTCCAAGGTGATGGGAGGGGATTTATCGCTTTTTACCGGAGCTTTTGATGTGATGTTGCCTGCAAAATTGGAGAAGGGCTTTAAGGGATCTCCGGAGCAAACGATCGTTACCTTAAATTATCAAGCGTGTAACAATTCAATGTGCCTTCCGCCTCGAACGGTTTCGGTGGAGCAGTAGAGCAGTAGAGCGGGGGTAACTCCGTATGCTTGAAACGCCTAAGGCAGGAGCGTGCCCTCTAAATCATATTCACTGGCATCGGTGATGAGTACGTTGCGGAATGTTCCCGAATCCGCATCCATGGATCCTTTTTCCCCTTTGCTACCATGGATCAAAACGCGATTATCCACTTCGGGTGCATCCCCTTGAGTTCGACCATTGTAATGGTGGTCTTCGCCCTCCGCGACGGCATCGATAATGACTTCTAACGTTTCCCCAATTCGCTTCTCATTTTCTTCCAGGGAAATTTGTCTTTGCAAAGTCATGACACGGTCCATCCGCTCATCGATGACATCCTGATCAATTTTGGGTTCCAAGTCAAAAGCATAAGTCCCGTCTTCATCCGAGTACCCAAAGCTACCCACATGCCTGAATCGCACCTCCTCCAAAAACTCGAGCAGGTCGTCCACATCCGCTTCCGTTTCCCCTGGATATCCAAGCAATGCCGTTGTCCGCAGCGCTATACCAGGAACGGCTTTTCTGAGATTGGACATCACCTTCCGCAATTCTTTAGAGGTGTAATTTCGGCGCATGGCTTTAAGCATATTCGCGCTGGAATGTTGAATGGGAATATCCAGATATTTGCAGATCCTTTTTTCCGTCGCCATGATGTCCATGAGACCGTCCGTTACAAAGGCAGGATAGGCGTACATCATGCGAAACCAAGGAATGTCCGTATGGTGAAGTAATGCCTGTAACAATTGTTCTAACGATTCCTTGCCGTCTTTTTCACGACCGAAATAAGTAAGGTCTTGAGCTATTAAGGAGACCTCTTTGACTCCCCAGGCTTGCAATTGCTGCGCTTCTTCGACGATGTCGGCGATGGTTCTGCTGCGTTGTTTACCTCGCATTCCGGGAATGGCGCAGAACCCGCAAATGCGATTACATCCTTCTGCAATTTTCAGAAAAGCATGATGAGGTTCTTCTCCCATCAAGGACCGAGGGCCCGCGCCTATTTTGCAATCAGAGGGTAAGTTGGAATTAAGGCCGAGCCTCTCCAACATTTCACCTGGCTTGTAGGTTCCCAAGTATAAATCGACTTCGGGAATATCTTTTTTGAGTTCTACACCATAGCGTTGAGATAGGCAACCGGCTACTACTAGCTTTTCGTCCTTACCCTTATTACCCACTGCCGCTAGAATTTCTTGAATAGATTCTTCTTTTGCCGCCTCAATAAACCCACAAGTATTGATGACCGTAACTTGCGGAACCTCACCGTCTTTTGCCAAAATAAAACCGGCGCGTCCAAACTCGCCGAGAATATTTTCACTATCCACCTGGTTTTTGGAACAGCCCAAGTTTAGTAGTCGGACTTTTTTTAGAGGCGCGGTAATTGAAGTATCGGCCGAGCTTTTGGGGCTCGGCCGCTTAGAAGATCGTTTAGCTGTAGACAAAGAAAACTCCGATTAAAATTACCACTCGTCTAAATTAACCTTGCCGGTATCGGAAGGCGATTTGGTAGCGGGTGTGGAAGGCGATGCTGCCGGTTTGGGAACCGTTTTTTCCACGGGAGGCGTCACCGCTGGATGTTCGTTTGCACTGGGAGTTCCCCATGATTCACCACTGGGAGCAGCAGGCTCGCTAGGTGTGCTTGGCTCGGATGGTGTTGAAAAAGCCGGTTCTTCCGGAGGCGCTTTGGTTCTAGAATGCTTCGCTGATTTGCGGGAAACGCCCTCAGGTGAGCCTGTAGGTTCGGCCGGAGGTGCAGAATAGGAGCCACCTCCACCGACAGCGTCGTTTTTCTTATTGTCTACCCAAAACTGATAGCCCATGCCGCTGAGAGTGTTTTCTCCAAATGCCCTAGCATCCGCGACCTTCATAAAATTACCGATTCGAACACGCTGATATGTGCCAGGCATTTCGGGAGTGGGATTTTCCACTTCCGCAACATAAGCTGGATATCCAGCCGCGGCCAGCTTTTCAACTAGCTTGGCGGCCTGCGATTTGTTTTTGAAAACAGAAACCTGAACAACGAAATGGCCCTGATCGGAAAGGCCAGCGTTTCCTGATGCCGCGGATGGATGGAAGGTTGCTTTAGCGCTACCGGCCTTGGCCTTGGGTTGCTTGCCAACCTGTTTTAAGGCGGGTTCTTCTGCGAGGGTTGCAGACGTGTCCGTTTCCAGAGGGGCGGTTGCAGTGGGGACCTCCTCGATAATGGCCGGCGCTTCTTTTTTCTTACATCCGGAACAGAGTAAAGCCGCACAACCGGCCGTGACTAAAGATTTTAAGAAACCATGAGACAAATTTGCCCCCTTCGAAAAGTCGTGATTACTAAAAATTTATTCCACTATAGGAATCGTATGACTCCTTTTTAGTGAATTTCAAGGGTCACCTTCGGTAAGACTGAAATAATACAAAAAATCAGATTGATTGGGCTTGTTCGGGGTTTTTTAGAAACCTTACTTTCGGGAGGGTTCATTGGTTACGGGAAGGGATTGAACAGCCGGCAGCGATTTCTATAACTAGTTGATTTTGTTAATAATAGGCAAAAATGCATTATTGCGCCATTTTCAAAAAAGACCCTCTAAAGGCCGCGTTTATTTCTTGACATCACCTTGCCCGCTTGATACATTGAAACCATAACTTTTGACTGAAAAAATCGGAATAGAGGTGAATTCAACATCCCATGACAGGCGTAATAGTTAGAACAGGAGAGTCCTTCGAAAAAGCTCTACGGAGGTTTACCAAAACCTGCGAGAAGTCGGGCATTTTGTCCGACGTAAAAAAGAACCAGAGGTTTGAGAAACCCTCTGATATGAAAAAGCGGAAGCGTAATCAAGCTATCCGTAAACATATCAAAGAGCAACTGGAAGCAAATGTCTGAAGGCTGATTGCAATGCGTCTAAGTAGACGTATTCAGATGAAAAGTCGAAAAGCGGCTCCCTTCCGGGAGTCGCTTTTTTATTGGTCATCTTTAAAAATGAGATTCAAATTTCGTTGATAATCAATGGCTTATTGCCGGCGTATTTTTCCTCGAAGTAATTGAAGATGCAGCATTCACAGCGTTTCCCCTTTTCGATATTGATGATGAAGCGGTCTACGTATTTTCGAGTGATAAAAAAACCGCGTCCATGATAATCAAAAATACCCATCGGCAAACCTTTTTCATCATGAGTCGTTTGGCGATCGAGCCAATACAAAACAGTATGCTTATCCAGTTTCCCACCGCGATCCAAGACTGAAACCGCAAGTTTTTCTTTGTCAATGCAAGCAGTTACCACGACAGCGTCATCTTCCGATAATTTGAAGTCTTTCACCCATTCCTGTTTTCTGTCGCCGGCTTCATTGCGTGCGCCGTAGAATAAGGCATTGGTCATCAATTCAATCAGCACGACTTTGAATTTATTGTGGTTGGGCGTGCC
>JAYVCH010000096.1:0-32544 GCA_043750055.1 Fibrobacteria bacterium | reverse complement strand
CGGCTTCGCTCAACACGACATAGCCCAAAGTTTTGCAGAAGTTGCCGAGGGACCACTTTGGGCTGAGCGGCAAAACTTCAGCCTATGTCCTTAAAGTTGGGGTTGCGGCCGGACTCTCTCTATTTGACTGTTTTTTCAATCTGTCCTTGCATTTGAAATTCCGTTTCCAACAACGATTCCACCAGTGATACCAGCAACGATGAAAAGTCGAAGTTAGAATGAATTATTTTCTTCTATATTGAGTCGGATGGAACAACAAGCTTTTCGTTTTTCGGGTGAAGCAGCCGAAAACTATGACCAGTATCTGGGTCCCTTCCTTTTCGAACCTTATGGGCTGGAGCTGGCTTCTCGTCTAGACCCATTAAAAGCTAATTCGGTACTTGAAGTCGCTTGTGGTACAGGCCGTGTTACCCGTCATATTCGAAATCAAATTAGGCCCGGTGCGCGATTTGTGGCTACCGATATCAGCACGGATATGCTTGAGGTGGCCAAAAGAAATTTAGGTGAAAATTCAATCGAATTTCAAATGGCAGATGCTCAGGCTCTGCCATTTCCTGAGAATAATTTTGACTATGTCCTCTGTCAGTTTGGTTTAATGTTTTTGCCCGATAAACAAAAAGGAATTCAGGAAGCCTACCGTGTTTTAAAGCCCGGTGGCAAATTGTTTTTTAGCACGTGGGAGAGAACGGCAAAGGTTCCTTTTTTAAAAATCTTGTTCAATGATATCTTGCTCCCCTTTTTTAACGAAGATGAATCCAGTCGATATGTTTTGCCCTTTTCCCTACACCAACCCGAGCAGTTGATAGCCTGGATGAAAAAGAGCGGATTTTGCGAGACGACGGTTGAACGTATCGAACTTCAGGGACACGCTACTTCGGCTTCTCAATTAGTGACGGGTTTTTTGATAAAACATCCGTTGGGAAAAGAAGTTGTGCTAAAAGATCCCGACGCTTTGCCCCGCCTTGCGGAAAGATTTGAAAAAGAAATCATTTTAAAATTTGGGAATAACCCAGTTAAGTGTGACCTAGCTGCCTTTGTAGCAATGGCTACCAAGCCCCGTTTGTAAAGCCATCTGAGTTATCTTTCAAATGGTGTCATATTCCCATGGCCCCTAGGAAAGACAGGTACTGATGTTTTCCAGAGTAAACGGTTATTTTCGCGCTTGGAATGCTGTCCTCAGCCTAGCTAAATTTTGCTTGTCCGCCTCTTTAGCCATGGCCCTGGCAGGGTGTAATAACGCCAAAGATGGAGCCACGATGGGACCAGGGAAAGACTCATTTCCTGTCAACGAAATATCAGCCTCCAACTTAATCGCCAAGGGTGTTCCCGCCGATATTGCCCGCTTTTTTGCGGCCACGAAACAAGAATCAGTTTGCCCCAATGATACGACCTGTGTCTATACCGAACTTTTCCTCAATGGATCGACGCGCGTCATGACCCTGCAAGTCAGTCCCAAGGCGCAATTTACACCCACACCGGTCGATTCGATCGCCACTGCTACTGGGCATACGCCCATTTACGGATTCACCTATACATCCAGTGCTCAATCGGATGGCAATACCAAAATCGATCTGAATTATTTTATTCCCAAAGTGGGCCTTCCTAAGGGCACCTCCGCGCGCAATATGGCAGGCGCGACTGCGGTGGGTGCTACCGGTGGCGCGGGTATATCTTGGGGGGAGATTGGCAAGACGGGAGCCGACGTTACCATTGGAACCATCATTGATGCGGCGAAGGACAAGGGCGTGAAGGTCGGGCCGCTCGGATCCATCTATGCTTTGGCCTCCGCAGCCTCCAATGTTGCCAGCGCTATGGATTTGGCCAAGCAAAACGGAAAATGGCTAGCGGAACTCGATGCCCTGGAGAAATGCGCGGCCAATCCGACCAATCCGGTTTCGAAAAGTGATCCAAGCTATTCCAAGAACGCGGTTGCCAAGATACAGGCATCGAGAAGCGAGTTGAAGGAAGTGAACTCGGTCCGATTTCTCAATCAGATGACCGAAACCGGATCCGGCATCATCCCGGCCACGGCGATTCTCTCCGTAGGCTTGAAGCAGGGTTTCCTTTGGAACGAGCAAACCCTGGGAGATTACAGCGAGAATACCATCATGCGGGAGGCTAGGTTGATGGTGGTCAAGTGCGAAGATCCGGGAAAGCTGAACGGCAATGTTGATGTCGTCTGGGAATGCACAATCCCATGGGGGTCCCAGGTCGATCATGAAATAACCCATGCTGTGACTTCGGTGAAATGGGTTTGGAGTCCCATGGAAAGAAAGTATATCGCAGAAGGGGAGTACACCTGGGAAAGCGTAAAAACGGTCACCGGTTCCGGAAAAACCTGCACCACCAAAGGCTCCGCCGGTGGCAGCTTGGAAGCTTCAGGCCGACTGATGGTCTTCGACGATCCTGCCCTCCAGGCGCTTTTCGGCTTTGGTTATTCAGCTGCCGGACAGATAGTGACTCAAGGAACCATGAGTGACGATTGCGGCGGGACCTATCCCGGGAAAGTCCCCTTGACGATCAATTGGCTACCCAATGTCACCGGCTTCCCGGGGACCGGTGGCAGCATCGAGGGCGAGCGCACCAATCCCAGCTGCGTGGGCGGGAGTGCCACAGGATCTGAAAAGATCAAATTCCAGTTTTCTGTCCCACCGGCCAAGTAGGCGTACCTGGAAGCTATGAGACCAGAGATGTTATGGAAGTCACGACATTTATGCATTCCTTGTTAATTTGGGGAAGCACCTCGTCTGCCATATTGCCTCATGCTCCCGTAATCAATATTTTTGTATAGAGAGAATAGCATGGGTTAAAATTTGAAAGTAGGACTATAAGCAAAAGCATTTTTTTCAATGGTCAGTGGTTTATAAAAATCATTGTTTCAAATTGCACTGAGAATTGATATCTTATGTTAACCCATGGCAGCAAAAAAGACCAAAGCAACGAAGAAGAAAAAGTCTATCGATTCCTCAAAGTGGACTTTTTTAACCAATCACTCCCATGTGTTGATCTGCCTTTCCAAAAATGGAGAACTTCGAATTCGCGATCTGGCACCGATGGTTGGGATTACGGAACGCACGGTACAATTAATACTTTCCGATTTGGAAGCGGACGGGTTTCTTAAGATCTCCAAAGAGGGTAGGCGAAACCGTTATCAGGTCGTCCGCCACCTTGCCCTCCGTCATTCGGTAGAATCGCATCGCACAGTAAATGATCTCCTAAAGTTATTGAACTAGCGTCCCCGTCCTGGCCTTGATCTCCAGGGTCGTTTCCAAAGCATTTGAAATTCTCGACCAGGAATTATCCTTCGTCCATTCCCACGCGGATCCAATTTCCTCATCCACCGAAACCAAAGAGAACCATCCATATTTCAAGGACTCCCTTAATGACGCATGTTTTGCCAGAATGGAATCGATTTTTCCCGGAGATGCGGCAACGATGACTTGAAGCCGCACGGGACGATGCTGAGCCTCAGTTCCATCCGCGACAGATTGATACGCCAAGCCAAAGCGAAGATCTCCGGTTAGCCCTTCGGCAACGCCGATTCCCGAGACTACGGTGTGCAAAGATTTATCTCCGGATCCAAAAATTTCGGGTTGAACCGTGCTGGCATAATACTGGAGATTTATCCAACTCGCTACTACAACCGGGGCGGTCAAAATCAGTTCAAGCTTCGCTCCTGTTGGGTCTTCTTTTGATTGGTAACTATTTAGAAATGCTCTTCCTTGCAAATCTAGCTGCTTGGAAAGTGAGCGTGGACCCGCTATAAAGAATGCGTTATCCGCAAGCCCCCATTCAGGACGCGTTTCCGCCCAACTGGAAGCGCGGTCCATCATCTTTTCAGCGAACTTTTCTTCGCCCAGGACTTCCCATTTTCTCGAAGAGGCCCCTGGCAGACTTTCTGCTCTCTTCCGTCTTGCCTTTTCGGAACTCTTTACGGCGAAGCTGGATAAGATTTTGAAGTCCACTACGTGAGAAGATGGGATGTCCATATCCAAGAAAAACAGTAGCGAGTCGGTCGAGGTATCGTGAACGGCGGCAATGGCGAAAGAATCCAATGGAGGCGCATCAGGTCCGAGGTCAGCACGCAATTCCTTGTCATTGAACAAAAGTGCCGCTACGCGCGCATTAATGGCTCCGCTCCCTCCCCCGCATGCGCCGCAAGCTAATCCGGCGGCTTGAGGATTATTGGTAACTCCACTTTCATGGCCGGTAAAAACAATAAGCCGTGCATAAGGTTTTTTTAATCCCAAGTGGAAAAGCATTTCGGTCAGGAATCCGATTTTGGTGGATCGATCCCAAGCTGCTAGGGAGGCTCGCAAATCGCGAGCCTCTAATGGCTGCGATTTAGCACCAAGACCCAAAGTACTGCGAATCATTTGAAATACCTTAGCTGGTCCCATCATTTCCATGTATGCGAATCCTCCCACTGCAGAACGCCGGAACGATGGTAACTTTTGCCATAGGAGTCCGGTCACCGAGTTAGGTAACTTTAATGTTATCTTAGGTCGAATTAATACTGGGCACTGGCTTTTGGATATTCCGCCTGTTTCCGTCGCAAATGGCAATGCGAAAAATCCTGCAAAACCGTAAGTCTCGATTTCTGGACTTTCATTTTCCAGACACTTTCGGATAAGATCGCTTCTGACATCAATGCAGAAAACCGCCTGAATAGAAGCTCGCGTCGTCATCTTACTTACATCTTCCAGGCGCTGCTTTTGAATTTGAGTAATCAAGCTTTGCGATAGTTGCGACCGTATGCATGCTTCCCAAGCTTTAAGTCCCAAGGCGCGTGCCGTTGAATCTAACCTCACACTTTCCTGAAGCGGAACTGTCAGATATACCGCAGGAGGAATTTCCGCCGCGCCTGTCTTTGCTAAAAAATCATCACAAGCCCACAGGCAAAGGAAAAATTCTGGCAACTCACCCACATCTTCCGATGATTTTTCCCAGGCCAACCTACGAATCCATCCGGCCCAACCTGGAAACGCAAGCAGTAATTCCATGACCCGTTCCTGACGTTGGATGGCCGTCAATTTGCTTGCACAAAATTGTCGCATGGAAATAGAATTTTCCGGTAGTGAATCGAAATAGTTTCGTGATTTTCCAAATCCCATCCGCTCAAGAGAAAGATCATGAAGCATCCATTCCCTGAACGAAGACCATAACCCCTCGGATTTTGCCCACTTGAAATGCGAAATTCCCCGGTCGAAATACATCGCCAAGAACCGCGAAACACTGTCTGCATAAAGTGGGCGGATATTCCCCCGCAGCGATACTTCCGTTTGCTTGTCCCTGTCAATCCTATTTGCTTCAACGAGGAATTTGCTCATGCAATAAGCGACGAGCGCTACTTGGTCTTCTTTCTCGCTTTTGAAAGTGGATGCGTATTTTTCCAAAGTCGCTTGGGTGATTTCTCCGTTTAGAAAAGCCTTCTGAAAGGTCTTCCAGTCTGGAAGTGCAGAAGACCCGAACCAGGCCCGACTCCTCTCATCCCATTTTTCCAATCCCCCTGCCACACATTGGGAAAAGGGATTCACGGCGACCATGCTTTCAAGCTCCCACCAAGGTGAAACCATTCTGCATCCTTCGGCAACTTCGAAATCGAATTTTTCCATTTCATTCATAGTATTACTCACCATGTCTAAATCCTTTTTGAGTGCGAAAATGATTCACGATTCATTAGCTGCAATCCTTGCATTAACCTGCGGGCTGCGAAAAGGCAAGCAGGGGTTGAGATAAAAACCATGAGAAGCGGCAACCAAGAGTGACTTACCCCAGGCAGTGAGCGTCCACCAACGGTGCCCCGACCAAGCCAATATTAGGGTGCCAAGAGACATCAAGACACCTATCAGCAAAATGATTCCCGAAGTTCCTCGCAATTCCAGAGGTGTGATAACGCCCAGGTTACCCGCAAAAAGTGTTTCCATGGCTAGCGTAGCGCCCGCATAAAGCAACCCTCCCAAAATGCCGATGGTCCCAATCAAAAATTTTTTCTGCCTGCCCGAAGCGGGGGATACCGCCAACTGCATCACTGCGAGGGCTTGAATGACGAAGAGGGACCAACCACCGGGCATGGCTCCAATATCCCTGAATGCCCAGGCATAGACACATCCAAGCCCAATCAATCCACATCCAAATCCAGTTAACATGCCTGCCAATAAATTTCCCCGACTGGGCACATAAAGTGGTTTTTCCATCATGCCTTCTAGAGTGCCGGAACGAAGAAACGCATTGGCTTTATAAATCCCATGACCGAAGAGATGAAGCAGCGCGGATCCAAAGCCACCAAGCGCGCATTGTAAAAGCATGAAGCTCATTTGACCTACCGTGGACCATGCGAGACTTCGCTTATAATCGGTCTGTGTCCACATAGCCAGTGGCCCAAGTACGATGCTCGGCAAGACAATCAGAATCAGCAAACTAAGCGCGTCCGCATGCTCTTGGAAATGGTGCGGAAACCGGAGCAAGAGCAAGCCTCCCGAATTAATGATACCTGCATGTAACAAAGCAGAGACGGGAGTGGGAGCCTCTAATGATCCTATCAGCCATCCATGCAGGGGAAAGCAGGCGGTTTTAATCGCCACAGCAATAACCATTAAATAGGGTGTAATGGAAAGATTAGAGACGAGGGGGGAGAAAATGGCCACTAACATGGCGACGTCACCGGCTCGGCTGAACCAGAATTTCATGGATGCGGAGCGAATTGCCAGAGGCCGCTGGTTCTCAGTACGGAGCAATCCATCAAGACCCACGCTGACTAATATCCAGCCAAGCGCGAACTGTCCCAAACCTGGGCTTAACGCTTGAAGATAGGCCGCGACTACCACCATAATGAGCCGCGTCATAAACCCGGAACTGCGATCCTCGCCAGCCAATTGACGTCGCGAGAATGCATAAACAACCGCGCCAATCGAAGCGATGAAAGCGGAAACCGTTCCACTCAGTCGGTCTAAATGGATACCGAAGGACAGTTCCTGTCGAATCGAAGTCGGCCCAAATGATGCGGCGACAAATTCTACGGGAGCAAGCAACCACGCAGAAAGCCCCAGGACAGCCATTCCAGCAAAAATCCATAATGGCAGTAAGGAGAATAATTCTTGGTTTTTGATTGTCTTTGTCATTACATGTAGCCTTCTCTTCTAAGTTCTTCCAATCCACCGTTCATTTCACGATCTTGTAGCCGTCCGGATCTTTCCGCAATGGATTTCAAGTCGCCATCCGATAGTTCACGAATGACCTCATCGATATTTTTCGCCTTGGAGGCGATGGGCTCTTGGCAAGGCCAGCAACCCAGTGAACGATAACGCATACCCTCCCCCCGATCGAAATAGAGAGGAAGAAGCGGAACATTTTCCCTGCGTAGATAACACCAAATGTCAAGTTCCGTCCAGTCAAGCAGAGGATGAATACGCACATGCGTTCCGGGCTTGAAGTCAGTCTTGTACTGGTTCCAAAGTTCGGGAGGCTGATCAGCTACATCCCATTCGGATTCACTGTTCCGCGGGGAGAAATACCGCTCCTTGGAACGGGAACCTTCCTCATCCGCCCTTGCACCCACGATAACCCCATCCCATGGATCACGATTCTCATAAGGCACCAGGGCGCCCGAGTCCAAGTCCACTCGAAACCGAGGTTCGCTTCCATCCAAGGTGGATTTTAGCGCCTCGGTCCGAAGTAAGGTACAGCAGTCCTTCCGGGTTAATCTATCGGTGTCACCCACAGGCAAGTCTTCACGGGAATGAACGAAGGTGCGCCTAGCCGAAAGAGCGGCATCATTTCGACCAACTACAAGGTTCAGGCGCAGTTCCCGAGCAACCTGATCCCGAAAGACTAGGGCTTCAGGTAATTCAAAACCAGTATCGATATGCACGAGAGTCAGGGGCACATGTCCGAAAAAAGCCTTCCGGACAAGCCACAAGAGCACGGTTGAATCCTTGCCCATGGACCAGAGCAAGCAAAGCCTGGGAAAATGATGGTAAGCCTCCCGTAAGATGTACACGCTGTCGCTCTCCAGCTGATCCAATTTATCCATTCCCATTTCCGTTCAGCCTTTCTGTCTTAGTATAAATATATACACATTTAATAATACGTGCAATATATTTCATGTATTAAGTTGCGTAAAAATTGTTTTGGAACGGAAAAGGACTAAAATGCGACAAAACCAGTCACGGATTGTAATTCGGACAGTACTGTGCCGGCGCACGCAGTATTCCGTCGAATCGAAGTCGTAGCTCCGTATGGTCGCAGACTGGACAACCGAACACCTCTGTGGCGATCATTGCGGTCGGGGTGCCACATGTTTCGCAGAGTAGCCCGCCGTGCGTGCCGATTCGGCCAAATCCAGGCGCGCCACAGCCCGAGCAAAGCGTAGCCAGACGCCGCGCGAGCCGCTCGGCTAGCGTCGCGAGACTCTTCATCCGAGTTGGATTGAGATGCGCGCGCATATCCGTTTCCAAGCGTGCCCGGCCATCGGGTGACACGGCAGCGGCCTCTCTGATAGCCCGATTCAGACTATCCAGTTCTACAATACCCTTGACAGTTCAAGTGGATTTCCCAAAACTTTTATTTGCGTCCCTCTATCCAGGATTCCTATCCTTTAGAAATACTTGCACGTGTTTGGGTCGGAGGTAAAGAACGGACCCGGACGAAATCCCCAACTCCCGAAAATGGCGCTTTTCCAATTCCACGCGCAAAGGTTTTTCCAGACTGAGCGCCTCGCATTCCAGTCGGACAATTTTACCCAGCACCTGGGCATGCCGCAAAGTCGCTCGCACAAACTTTTCTGCGGGCGCATCCAGGCTTATTTCAAAATCATACGGCCGAACATAGGCATGCGCCTCACCCCCCGAGTGGGAGCCCTCCGAGTTGATACGAACATCGTAACCCGCGGCCAAAACGTCTTGCCGGAGATCGCCTTGAAAGACGTTCGCAAGACCAAGAAATTCGTAAACGAAAGGGTTCGCAGGATTCTCGTAGACTTCTTCCGGTGTTCCCACTTGCTCGATGCGGCCTTCGTTTAGGATCACGACTCGATCGGAAACCTCCAGGGCTTCTTCCTGGTCGTGGGTGACGAAGACGCTGGTGATCGCAAGATCATCGTGCAGGCGGCGTAGCCAATGGCGCAATTCCACCCGCACCTTGGCGTCCAAGGCCCCAAAGGGCTCATCGAGCAATAACACCTTGGGCTCTACGGCCAAAGCTCGGGCCAAAGCGATGCGCTGACGTTGCCCACCGGATAGTTGACCCGGATACCGATCCCCGAGCCAATCCAGTTGCACCAGCTTCAGCAGCTCATTGACCTTGTCTTTGATTTCGGAATCGGTGGGTCGCCTTGACTTTGGTTTTACGCGCAACCCATACGCGATGTTATCGAACAAAGTCATATGGCGAAACAATGCGTAATGTTGGAAAACGAAGCCCACCTCGCGCTCGCGCACCGACACATCGGTGGCATCCTTGCCGTGAAAATGCACCGAACCTTGGTCGGGCACATCCAGGCCTGAGAGGATGCGGAGCAAGGTGGTTTTACCCGATCCGGAGGGTCCAAGCAATGCCACCAATTCACCCGAAGGAATGGAAAGGTCCACGCCCTTGAGGCCCTCGAAGGTTCCGAACTTCTTGCGGACACCGCGTATGTCTATCGTCATGTTTATCTCCGTTATTTCCGTTCCACTGTAACCGCTTGCGCGCTTTGCTCAACCTTGCCTTCTACGAGTTTCTTGGCCACCAAGGTGACTACAGCCAGTAGGCCCAGCAAGGAGGCTACGGCGAAGGCGCCGGAAAAGTCGTACTCGTTATAAAGGATTTCGACATGCAGGGGTAAGGTATTGGTTTCCCCGCGTATATGCCCGGACACCACCGACACCGCGCCAAATTCGCCCATGGCTCTGGCGTTGCAAAGGATGACTCCGTAAAGTAAGCCCCATTTGATATTGGGCAAAGTCACGTTCCAAAAAATCGACCAGCCGCCAGCCCCCAACACCACGGCGGCTTCCTCTTCCTCGGTGCCTTGGGCCTGCATCACGGGGATGAGTTCGCGCGCCACGAAGGGAAAGGTCACGAATACCGTGGCTAACACAATGCCCGGCACGGCGAAGATCACACGGATATCCCTTTCCGACAAATACTCCCCGAAAAAACCTTGTGCGCCGAAAAGCAGCACGAACACTAGTCCGGCGACTACAGGAGAGACGCTGAAGGGAAGATCGATCAGGGTGATAAGAAAATGCTTCCCCTTGAAATCGAACTTGGCAATGCACCAGGCCGCCGCCACGCCAAAGACAACGTTCAACGGAACCGCGATGGCGCTGGCCAATAAAGTGAGCCTCAGGGCCGACAAGGTATCGGGAGAAGAAATAGCGCGGAAATAAGGTCCGATGCCTTTCCGGAAAGCCTCGTGGAATACCGCAGCCAATGGTGTCAGCAGAATCACGGACATGAAACCGACGGCCAGAAAAATAAGCGTACGACGCACCCAGGGTGGTTCGCTCACAGCTTGACGGTTCATAGCATATACCTCCGACGATTGCGCCATTGTACCCAATTGATGAGGAACAACAGGCTGAAGGAAATCATCAATGTCACCGCCGCGATGGCCGTGGCCTGGGCATATTCGTACTGCTCCAGCTTAGTGAGGATGAGCAGGGGTGTGATTTCGGTTTTCATGGGCATGTTACCGGCGATGAAGACGATGGAACCGTATTCCCCCAATGCCCGCGCGAATCCCAGGGCGAAACCGGTGAACAAAGACGGGGCCAATACCGGAAGCAAAATGAACCGGAAGGTTTGCCAGCGGCCGGCCCCCAAAGTTGCCGACGCTTCTTCCAATTCCTTTTCCAAATCCTCGAGCACGGGTTGTACGGTGCGCACGATGAAGGGCAAGCTGATGAATATCATGGCAACGATAATACCCAAGGGCGTGTATGCCACATTGATCCCGAGGGCCGCCAGCGGCTTGCCCAACCAACCGTGGGTCGAAAATACCGTGGTCAAGGCAATGCCCGCCACCGCCGTGGGCAAGGCGAAAGGCAAATCCACCAAGGCGTCCAGAATGCGCTTGCCTTTGAATTCATAGCGGGCCAACACCCAAGCGATGAGTAGCCCCGCGAATACATTGATGCCGGCTGCGATGAAGGCACCCCCGAAGGAGATTCGGAACGAGGCCAAAACGCGGGGCGCGGTAACCGTGTTCCAGAACTCTATTGCCGAAAGGCTGGAGCTTTTTAGGAAAAGCCCACCGAGTGGGATCAGTACTAACAGAGACAAATAAAATATCGTGTATCCGAAGGTCAGGCCGAAACCGGGCAGGACGCTGCGTTTCTTGAATCTGAATGTCATGGATTTCCTTTATCGGAGCGCGTAAATCTTGTCGAATTCGCCGTCGTCATCGAAATGGGTTTTCTGGGCTTGGGCCCAGCCGCCGAAGGTTTCATCTATGGTGAACAACTTGATGGCGGGGAAATTCTCCCTGTGCTTGTGCAAAGCCGCCACGGAACGGGGACGGTAATAATTCCTAGCGCCGATTTCCTGGCCTGCTTCGGTGTAAAGGAATTCCAGATATTCCCGGGCAATGGTTTCCGTTCCTTTTTTCTTGGCGTTCTTCTCAACCACGGCTACCGAAGGCTCGGCCAAAATGCTCTCGCTTGGGTAAACAATTTCGAATTTGTCCGGTCCCAATTCCCGGATGGCCAGATAGGCTTCATTCTCCCAGCTCAAGGAAACGTCGCCGATACCGCGTTGCACAAAGGTGGTGGTGGCCGCGCGCGCACCCGCGTCCAGAATGGGAACATTCTTGTACAAGGCTCTCACGAATTCTCGCGCCTTTTCCTGGCTGCCCCTGGGTTGGCGTAAGGCGTAACCCCAGGCGGCCAGGTAATTCCACCGCGCGCCACCGGAGGTTTTTGGATTAGGGGTAATGATGGAAAGGCCGGGCTTGATGAGATCGCCCCAATCCTTCACCTGCTTGGGGTTGCCTTTGCGTACCAGAAAAACCACGGTCGAAGTATAGGGCGCGCTATTATTCGCCAATTTTTTATCCCAGTCTTTTGGAACGAGGTGGGTGCGCGTCAGCACGTCCACGTCATAGTGCAGGGCCAAGGTCACTACATCAGCCTGGAGGCCGTCGAGCACGGCGCGCGCCTGCTTGCCGCTACCGCCATGGCTTTGCTGAATGACGAGCTTGTCGCCCGCGTGCGCCACTTCCCATTTTGAAATAAAGGCGCGGTTTACATCCTGATATAGTTCCCGGGTAGGATCATAGGACACGTTGAGCAACGTGTACTCTTTGGCCGAAATGCTAAGAACAACTGTTAATCCTAAAACGACAATGCGTGCATAATTAAATATTAACATGGGCTCTCCTAATTCTTTGTGTTCTGTTTTCAATCCGCATTATGGATCCGGAGTTTAATAATTCACGTTCAAGCTGAAGGAGACGACTTTTTCCGTCTGGCGATTGCCGATCACAGGCGCGACCTTGTTTGTGGCCGTAGTGCCGGCTCCGCCCGTGAAACGGGTGTTTTCATAGCTGAAGAAAAGTTTGACTGAGCTATTAAAATACCAGCCCAATCCCAGGGCATAAGCCAGCGCAATGCGTGCTTGTGTGACTGGGTTGGCCAAAGTCAATCGCAAATCGGCGGGATCAAGAGGGGCGAAAGCGCTGTCGTCCACCTTCAGCCTTTGAAAGCGGCCAAGAATTTCCAATGCTCCGAAATATCCAGAATCAGGCCATGCATTGGCATTTTTGACCTTGATGTTTTTATAAGCGTTTTTTTCTCCCGTGAGGAACCAACTTCCCGTCACGGCCCAGGCGCTGTTAGTGAGATTTTTTTCAAAGGTACCACGTCGCACTTTTTGTGTGGTTGCCGAATATTCCCCAATCAATCCAAAAGGTCCGCTATACCAATATGCCTGGGGCGAATACCGGATCAACTCGCCGATGGAGGAATCTTGTGCGGCATAGGAAAAAAATCCCTGTCTACCCGTGCCCGTGAAATAGGCAGCGATACCATTGGTCACTGGCGGCGCTGTGGTGAGAGTCGTCGTCCCTGTTGGCGTGCTCACGATGGAAGTAACTGTGCTACTGTTGAACTGTTCCTGCCAACCATATGATCCCGAAATTCCGACTCCGAACCCTTCCAGTAATTCTGATTCGGTTGTTAAAAAGGGTTGGGAGAAAATCCGGGCATACACGTCCTTGTCGTCGTTATTGTCTCCCGTATTGTTCTGGCCATCGCGCGCTCCGTCGAACACACCCACTTGATATTCGAACAAGACTTTTCCGAATTCTCCAAAAATTTGAACCCCCAAGTCGCGGTTAGGCTGCAAAAGCGTGACAAAGGAATTTTCGATAAACGGCGTGCGCCAGGGAGATAACAACCGCTCCAGGCCCGTGGGTGGTTTAAATTTTCCGGCCCGGACATTGAAACGGGGGTGGATTTTCCAGTCTAAGTTCACGTCGTTCAGAGCTACGTTGCCTCCGGCAAAATCGAGATGGACGCGCCAATTGAAGTGCTTGTAAAGCGTAAAGGCAAAATCGCTTTGCAGGCGACGGACGGAGTAGTTGTTCAGACCCGGGCTTGGAGCCGTGCCGATGTTGCCAAGAAAGTAAAGGCCGGAGGTTTGACCAAACCCACGGATATTCAGCGCGAACAGACTGTCCGCACTAATGAACCCGAAGCCCTTGGCGTTGACTTGGGCTCTTTCCAGTTTTGCGGCCGTTGCCTTTTCGTTCTCTCCATCGATTTCGCGTAAGCGCTCTTGAATACGCAACCGCTGATCAAGGGCATTAATGGCTGAAGCCGACGCGTTGATGGTTCCGCTGTCCCCAAGTGCTTGTGACCAAGTGGGAAGAGAAAGGAACAGGGCGAGAGTAAGCGTCATGTGTATCCGATTTTGATCGGGACGGGGGTTGGAGTTTGAGGATGGGTTCAAATACGTCATGGCTTTCCTTATCATTTTTGTTGGATAAACTTAGGACCAAGCGTCTATTCCATCCAATACTTATTTTTCATTTACTTATTACTTTAAGTTATATGAACTCTCATCAACTTCACTTATTCATTGCCGTCGTCGATGCTGGTTACAGCGTGACACGGGCTTCCCAGGCACTTTATACGTCGCAACCGGGCGTGAGCAAGCAACTCGGGCAACTGGAGGAGGAATTGAAATCCCCCTTGTTCCGGCGAAAGGGGAAGCATCTCCTGGGTCTTACTATGTTCGGCGAAACGGCACTTGTTCAGGCCCGATCGGCATTGGCGAGGATCGAAAATATCCGTACCCTGGCCTTGGAATCTCAAGATCCCGGTGCGGGCACCTTATCCATCGCCACTACTCATACCCAGGCCCGCTATGCGTTGCCCGAGGTTATCCGTAAGTTCCGAACAGAGTATCCACGCGTGGCCTTGAGCATCCACCAAGGTACGCCTAGCCAGATTGCCGCTATGACGGCCCAGGGGGAAGTGGACTTCGCCATCGCCACGGAAGGATTCGAGGTTTTCAAGGAATTGATCCTATTGCCTTGGTATCGCTGGAACCGCTGCGTCGTTGCAGCTTCGGGCCATCCCTTGCTTCGGAAAAAGCCGCTTACTCTTAAGGCCTTGGGAAGGTATCCTTTGGTCACCTACACTTTCGGATTTACCGGGCGCACGCAATTGGACGCCGCCTTCGGAAAGGAAGGTGTAATCCCAAATGTCGTCTTGACGGCCGTAGACGCGGACGTCATTAAGACCTATGTAAAACTGGGTATCGGAGTCGGGATCATCGCTCGCATGGCTTTTAATTCGAAACGGGATCGGGGTCTCTCCGCCATGGACGCGGGACATCTTTTCGAGGAAAGCGTCACACGAGTGGGATTCCGATCGGACATCCACATGGCGGGATTCAAGTACGCATTTCTTCGCCTGATGGCCCCGCACTTTTCTAGGAAGACGGTGGACAAGGCCCTTTCGTTGCCGACAGCGGAGGTGTCAGGTTTGTTTCGAACAAGTGAGTTTACTCTGCGATAGAAGCAATTCGTCTACTTCAAGACAGGAGCAAAAACTTCGCGTACGAATTGCGAGAAGCTCCGTGCAGGATTTCCTGTGATTGCTTCCACGTTTGCGTTTACAAAGTCTCCCCAACCGCGAGCATAGGCGCGCGAATAATCCATCATCACTTGGGCAAACCAGTCTCCCATGCCAAATCCGCGGATGGCTTCGCCAACCGCTTCCACCGGTATCGCCGTGTACTGAACAGGTTTTCCAACTGCCTCGGATATGATTTCTGCCATCTCGGTAAAGTTCAATGATTCAGGTCCAGTCTGGACGTAAATTTGTCCATGATGTCCACCGTAAATGCCAAGTGAAGCTAGGCTATCGGCGATATCGCGCACGTCGATTAAGCCTATCGACCCTTGGCCCATGCCCCAATACATGCTCCCCTGCGCCTGGATAGTGGGTACGGACATCAACATGTTTTGCATGAAGAAGTTCGGGCGTAGAATCGTATAGGGAATTCCGGAGGTCATGATTTCCGCGTCCGTCTTGTAATGCAATTTACCGTTATCCGTTGGTGCATCCGGCGCAGCGCCGACGGCCGAAAGCCGGATAATGTGAGGCACGCTAGCCCGTTTGGCCGCCTGGGTGATCACCGATGCCTGATCGAAAGCGGTGGGACCAGGAGGCGTGATTGAGATCACGGCATCGACGCCATTCATGGCCATTTCCAATTTTTCCGCGTCCATAAAATCGCCCACGATGGGTTCTACGCCCATGGTTTTGAGCTTTTCACCCTTGGCCGCATCGCGAACATAAGCCTTAACCGTTACGCCCTCCTTGACCATTTGGGGAAGCACGCTGCCTGCCACATTGCCTGATGCTCCGGTAATCAATACTTTTCTAGACATACTCTATCCTTGTTTAGGTGAATCCGCAAAACCCATTAATTAAAAGAAAATATAGAATTCCACTTAATATTTTCGCGATACATCTCGACCCTAACGCGTCAAATAAACTGGATCGTAAGTCGAGCCGATTTTTGGCGTATTTCACATTTCCAAAATGTTTCTTACCTTAAGATTTCCAAAATTGAATCAAGCCTGCATTGGCTTAGCTCAACGGGCAGGATTATTTTTTGAGCGGGAATTGTAACTAAAAATTTGGAAATGGAATTCGATTTACATATGCTACTATAGACTCCCCAATCGGGATGAAACAAGGAGCGGTCTTGGATATTGAAGGTCAGCGTCGGTCTAGTAAATTTGAGGATCGCGGGAGAGGCGGTCGTGGAGGCCTTGGCGGCTTGCCTATCAACGCTCTCTTTTCGGTTGTACGACTGCTCGGCGTAAAGGGCGCGGCTGTCGTTGCAATGCTGGGGGCCGGCGTATTCTTCCTGGCGCCAGCGGGAATGAAACAAGCGCTCCTTCGTGCCGTGGCGGGCGGCTCGGAGGCCTCGGGTCCTAGCACGGCGGGAACGGGCAGCGCATGCCAGGCCTCGCCCGACAACTCCAAGGCTTGCGACTTTTCGCGCGCTGTCCTCGCTTCCACCGAAGACGTTTGGACGAAGCAGTTTAATCATGGTACGCTGCCCAGCTACGGTAGCTCGCCGGGTCAGTACCAAGAGCCGACCCTGGTCGTATTCTCGGAAGCCGTCGGTACCGGCGGCTGTGGCAACGCATCGTCAGCTATGGGTCCTTTTTATTGTCCCGGCGATCGCAAACTATACATCGATCCAACTTTCTACGAGGTCATGAAGCATCGTCTGAATGCACCTGGCGACTTCGCGCAGGCGTATGTGATCGCGCACGAAGTCGGTCATCACATCCAAAACCTGATCGGCGCTACCACACTTCAGCCCACGGGCGAAACCAAGAACCAGGTATCGGTGCGGGTCGAGCTTCAGGCTGATTGCCTGGCCGGTGTGTGGGGCCACAGCGCAAAGTTGTCGCTTAAAATTACCGACGAGGACTTGAAGGAGGCCGTCAATGCCGCTCACGCTATCGGTGACGATGCCCTCGGCAATTCTAACGCCAGTGATTATACGCATGGCAGCAGCGCGCAGCGTATCCGCTGGTTCCGTCGCGGCTTCGATCAAGGCGACCCGGGCCATTGTGACACCTTCGCAGTCACAAAGTACGCGGAGCTCTAGTTCGGTTCTCCATCAATGAAAATGCGTCTTCCTAAGCGAAGACGTTTATTCCATGTGATCCAAAAAGCGATTCGGCTACCACTCCTTAACCCCGAAACGCTGCTTCGATCGCAATAATGTCAATTTTCTCCATTGTCATCATCGCATTAAACGCCCGTTTGGCGGCTGCGCGGTCAGGACTGGTGATTGCCTTCGTCAGGGCGATGGGTGTTATCTGCCAGGAGATTCCCCATTTGTCCTTGCACCACCCGCAATCACTTTCCTGACCACCGTTACCGACGATCGCGTTCCAGTAGCGATCCGTTTCAACTTGGTCTTCGGTCGCAATCTGAAATGAGAATGCCTCGTTGTGCTTGAACGCGGGTCCGCCGTTGATTCCCAGACACGCAACGCCTAGCACGTTGAACTCGACAGTCAAGACCGCCCCTTCTTTCCCTGATGGATAATCCCCAGGTGCGCGGTTGACCGCAACGAGAGACGAAGAGGGAAATGTATCGGCGTAAAATCGCGCCGCGTCCTCAGCGTCGTTATCGTACCAAAGGCAGATCGTATTCTTTGCAATGTTTTTCATGTTGTTTTCCTTTTCTTTCTACTCACGAAAATAGATTATTCCGTGTGTCGATGCCTAATATTCGAGGCCCATTAAGCGCAACGTTTGCAGTGGCTGAAATTGGTTTTGCGTTGATATCAGAGGCGCGCGGAAGAGCGCGAATTACAAACTTATCTTACTCTTTTAAAAATTCCTGAGGATTTTTCCAGTAGTTTTCCACCCGGTGTGTAATTCTGCCCAATAGTTTTTAGACTGTCTCCGACGATTTCTTCTAACATGTCTCCTCGGAATTTGTATTGGCCCGGAACCATATTCCAAACCATTCTTGATCCGGTTCGCTTACCTTGATATTCCAAAACGATACCCGTGGGGCCAAATCCCCATAACCTAAATTTTTCTTTAGGGGCGTCGTAGGTGTAGGCCCATTTCGATTCTATGACTTCGCCATTGTCCTTGGCCTTGCACGAACTACTGGCGACCAAATAAATACTATCTAACATGAAATCGTTATTATAGGTACAAACCATAGTCGCAATTTTGCCATGGGTGAGATCGGAGTGCATTTCGCCAACCCAATTTCCCACATAGGGACCCATAGCTTTCATCTGCGCTTTAGCAATTGCTTTGATCTCATTCATGGTTTTGACTGGAGCTGTTTTGACTGGCGCGGCGACTGCCGAAAGAAATAATGTCATAAGGATAAATTGAAGTTTCATATTTAAACTTTAAGGGAGGGATAAAATTTTAACCAGAGTTGATCCAACTTTTTGATTTTCGTATGAAACCTTGAACCATTCCTTAGATTGGGCCTTGGAAAGGAACCAAAGCTCATCCATCTTTCCCCCAAATCCTTCGGAATTTCCGTTAAGTTGGTTTGAGCCTAAAAATACGGCACTGCCTGCGCTTCCTCCTTGGGTAAATGCTTTGCCATTACCCACTTGCAAAACACCATCCACGAAAATGTCGAAGGCGTTTCCGTTGAATTTGATTCCAATTAGGGTGAATCGATCCAAGGCCAAGAATATATCGGTCCAAGCGATCAGCCCTTCCCGAGAAATGGTAATTTGGTTGGCTTGTGAACCTGTTAACTGAATTTGGAATCGTTGTTTGGAGGCTAACCAATCATCCGATTTGTTAAAAATATTCTGTGGACCGATGCCTTCCGGGTGAATCCAGGCTTGCATGGACCATTCGGTCGCGCCTGGATCAAAAGTTTTTGGAATATCGATTGTGCCTTGAACGGATGAGGCTTTAAAATTTTGTGCATAACCGACCACTCCTTCAATCCGAGTAGGCAGATTGTTTCCATCCCCAGCGCCCGCGGTTCCATTATTTTGACTAAGGGCATCCCTATACTCGCCACCAATCCCTTTGCCGATTTCGTCCAAATGCCATACACCGGAAAAATCCGCTGCCCCTCCAAATACCAAGATGCCACCGGATATTGATTTTGCATTTGCTTTTCCCCAATACATATAAACCTTGGCAGTATCCTGTTTAAAGTCCAGCATCGGGATCTTGATCCAAACTACCGCTTGTCCCGCTTCCCATTGGCAGATTTCATGAGAAAGGATTTGTCCATTTGCCAAAGCAAAACGTAAATCTTTTCCGGAATCTGATTGCGAAAAGGTGAAGTTGGCGGAAGTAAGTCTAAGCAACAAAGGGAAGCTATTAAGAATGGTAGAGGAGTCGACTCCCACCGATTTTAGATCAATGGCCACCATGGCATGGTATTTCCAAGCACTGAATACTGTATCCACCGAATGCTTTTTGTTACTACCCGGGAGAATAATGGCATTCTTGTCGGGGGGAGGAATATCAAGGGGTTTGGGCTCACGAATCGCTTTTAAGGAGTACACTCCGGAACCAACACCAGCAGAGACTAAAATCGAAAAAATATTTTCCCCCACTTCAACCTGTATTGGCTGCGAGGGGGAACGGGCAATTAAAGTATCGGCGCCAAGTTTTAATACGGCATGAGGATAAACTGGTATGGCGATCATTGTAAAAACCGAGTCACTAAAGGTTAATGAAAGTGTGTAGTCGGAATGATCCTGATTGAAACCCGGTGTGATGTTTCCTTTTGACGTCGAGAGCGATATTAATTGTACAGAGGCTGGGATGATGGGTAAATTCGTCACCACTTGTTTCCCGCCATCTTTAGAAATAAGTGTATTTAAAAGTAGGAGTCCATTTTTATCATACCCACGCACTCGTATGGCCAATTTGCGTTGTTCAGTCTCATCCAATTTGAATTGCGGAATCGCAGCTGGGTTTGTCAGCTTTCCATTCCAAACCGATCCAATCACCTTAGTAGTATCTAAAGCATCCGCTATGACAACCAGCACACTATCATATCGCTTCAGGGAATCGTTAAGTATTATCGAGACTAATTTTTCTTGATGAGGCTCGTTTTGGTTTTGGCATTGCCACAGAGCTAGGAAGCAGATTAATAAAAGATGGTATGCTTTCATCCGGCCCATTGAATTTTAAGCCATCCATTTCACAGGGTTTGGCTTTGGGAATTTTAGGCGATGGCGATGAGGGCGGACAAGCCCTATTTTTACAGGCCCACTTTAAGCAAGATTTTTACGATTAAAATACATCCCGTTAAGGAAACCACCGGAAAAACGACCTTAATAATGGATCTCCAGACAAATCCTGGGTCTCCTTTGCGAAGTTGGACAATAAGGTAGGGAAGAGCGCCGGTGAAGACAAAAAAGACGAGTAGATAAACCATAAAGGTGTATCGAACCCAAGGTATTTGGGGAAAACGGCCGAGGATAAATCCGAACAGCAAAGCTGCGATATAACAGGAATAAACAATCCGGTTTCTCATGAACACTCCGTACTTAAATATCGTACAACTTCCCCGCTAGTTGCGGCTGAGTTCTTTAAGCAAGGATTCTGAAAAATCGTAGAGCTCATAAATAGTGGGATCTTGATACTCCCGATAATCGCAGACTTCTCTTTGTTGACCCTGGAATTGGTCATGCCAAGTTCGATCTTTGGTGACAATGACGGGGTCAAAATTAGGTCCGAACTGGTCGGCGGTAATATCGACGATGATGCCTTCGCATTCCATCCAAGCATGGGATTGTTCGCCATCAATTCCAACCACGTATTCCACATTTTCAAATCCCTGGGTGATTAGGTAGGTTCCCAAAATCATACTGCAATCGCCGCAAGAACCCGTAGGAAAAGTCATCAATCTTTCGGGCCTTTTGTGGGTAGGCATTGCCTCAATGATCTTGCGAACGCGAGTTCCAATCAGGGTTAATCGCTCCTCAAGCGAATGAGCTTGGGGAAGGGGGATTGCTGGGGCAGGGAGACGCTTTTCCAAATCAATTTTCCAATCTGAACCGAGGGATGCCACGCTTGGATATAACTAGGGCATTGGGTTCCGTCAAAGCAGTAGCCAATCGTCGACCCAATTTGAGTTTGTTACTTTTAAACTATGAAGAAGCTACTCGTTTTCTCGGCCTTATTGGCGGGGTGCGCCCTCCCTAGGGCGGTTTTGGTCAATGATATCTCCAACCAAAACGTAATCGATCCAAAGGCGAATGGGATGGCCTGTTTCCGGTCAAATATCTCATCTGGTACGGAAATGGACTTTCAGATCAAGAATTTGGCGACGAACAAAGTCCTCTTTTTTCCAGCGACACCGGGGAAAAACAGTATCGGATCGCATGCAGCGGCTACGGAAATATCAGGGGCAGAGGAGGTAAAAGAAATGCTTTCCGATAGTGTTCTGATTTTTCAACTTCCCGAAGGCGAGTTTCAATTTATTGGGGCGCTTTTCCATAAATCACATACTCCATCTTCCGTAACCAAAAAAGTGGAAAGCGCCAATTTTTGGATTAAGAAAGGGGAGATGACTTATCTGGGTAACTTTTCCGTTACCGCAACTTGGCATCCTTATGTGAAATATTTATCCGAGTCCTCCATATCCACTCTTGATAGTTTGGAAGCGATGAAACATCAATTATCTTTGGTCAATGCCTACGGGATCGATCAAATGAAAATTTTGAAACAAATCGTCACTCTGAAAATCAAGTAACTTTGAGAACATGAATTTCCTTATCCGCATGGCTGTTAGTTCTTTGGGGCTTTGGCTTTCTTCCAAAATAATACCCGGTGTATTTATAGAGAGCTGGAGCACCCTGATTCTTGCTTCTTTACTACTTGGGTTGGTTAATGCTGTGGTAAAGCCCATTTTGATATTTTTGACATTTCCCGTTACTATCATCACCTTAGGCCTATTCCTGTTGGTTATCAATGGGGCCATGTTGGGATTGGTCGCTTGGCTACTTCCGGGGTTTGCCCTGGCGGGATTACTTCCAGCCATTTTATGTTGGATGTTGATGGCGGCGGTGAGTGGAATCGCACAAGGTTCGCTCTAGTCATGGGCGCTTTATCCCTTCCCCTCATTTTTGGGTTAAATCCATGAAGTGGAATCTATCGCTACCGGCGTTGATTCTCACGGGTTGTGAATTTTTCACCGCTCCCACTCCGAAAGTGGCGCATCACATTGTCATGACAGGTGCCATGGAGGGAGCTTTGTATGCGCCAGCCTTTCGAATCGTAAATCGCTACTGCGCCGATTGTCACACTTTAGGCGGAAAAAATGATCTGCAACATGATGCTTGGAATTTTGCCGTCCAATTCGACACCTATTCTGAATGGGTGGAGGCGAGTAAGTTATTGAAAATAAGATTGGCGCCAGAGTTGGCTGCTGCGCAAGATCCACCCGTAGCTGTGATGCCGAACATTTCTTTTCCATTTCAGCCCACTCAGGCTGAACGGGATACTTTATTAGAATGGATTAAACGCGGCTCTCCGAATACCCCATCGGGAGAATAATTTCCTCAATGTGAGTATATAATCAGGAGTTAGAATGGCCGTTGCCAAGTGGGCTTGATTGTGATCCGGCTGCCGCTTTTTGCAACCGATCCATAATGGCGGCTCCCAATCCCTCGTTCGGAACTACTTCGGCCAAAATCCAATCCAGTCCCTGTTTATCCAATCGATGCAGACAAGCAAAAAGCCTGGCGGCGGCTTCGCGCAAATCGCCTCTGGGAGAGAGAATTTCTACTGCGGCATAACTGCCACTCACCGGCGCCTTTTGAAATGCAAGGTAACCTTGACGTGACGTGGAATTTTCTCTCGGTATTTTATGGTTCGATGCCCCGTCACGCAAATACAAAAGAGTGCGCGGCGCATAATGGCCGGGAAGTTGACCCGGTGCCTGTGGCCTTTGGGGAAGAGATTCTGCCAGGGAAATAGGACCAATGACTGCCTCTAAATTTTCGCGGGAGACGCCGCCGGCTCGAAGAAGAATGGGGGCGTTTCCTGCGAGAGACAGAATCGTCGATTCCACGCCAACCCCACATGGCCCGCCATCTAGAATCATTTCAATGCCGGTTTCAAATTGGCCCTGTACATGTAAAGCCGTCGTTGGGCTTAGTCGACCGAACGGATTTGCGCTGGGCGCGGCAAGGGGAAAGCCGGTTTTTTTTATTAGAGCCAAGGCCACGGAATGCGCCGGCATTCGCACGGCAACTGTCGGTAATCCTGATGTGGCTAAATCCGGAACACGGTCGGTTTTGGGCAGGACCAAGGTCAAAGGGCCAGGCCAGAAGCGTTCCATTAATTTTTCGGCGCGAGAATCTACGCTTTGACAAATCAATTCGAGTCCTTTTCGATCTGCGATATGGATGATTAAGGGATCGAAATATGGACGACGTTTCACATCGAAGATAAGCGCCAGGGCCCGGGCCTCTAAGGCATTGGCCCCCAGTCCATAGACCGTTTCTGTAGGGAAGGCCACCAGGCCGCCCTTTGCCAGCGCAGAGGCGGCAAGACCAAGGTTTTCTTCGGTAGAATCTAAGACTGGAATCATGCCGTGAAAAATAATAAGAAGCAGCTTGGGCCGAGGGGAAACAAAAACGCCTCCATGGGGCGGAGGCGTTTATCCCTTTCGGGAGGCTAAGACCTAAAATCAGAGGTCCGTTGCGCGGTTCTTTTATTATAGGGGATCGGCAACTCGACGTCAACCCTATAGAAGCATATTTGTGATCCGCTCGGCGATGGTCTCAATTGTTTTTTGATCCATGGTGTAGTTTCCGGCGTTCACCAGAGATTTGATGTGTTCGACCTTCATTCCCTGTTCCTTCTCATATTCCGCAGTTGACCCTGCGGCATGAGCATAGGCCGTTGCCGTTCGACTTAATTCCACAGCATCGTGTGGCTGAGAAATGGCGGTTTTGACCCGTACCTCTTTGACTCCTTTAGAGTCTTTTGGTTTGATGTCGCGCTGACTTATTAGATGCGCGATTTCGTTTACAATGTCTGTACCTATCATAATTTACCTTCTTGCTTTCACTGATGTTGTCATCTATGAACTCATAAACCCCCGTTTGTTCTATTTGTATTATCGACATTCTAAACAAATCACTTTAACTTTTCTTTTCCGAGCACGGCACTTTAATGAGGTTCCTCCCCAAATTGGGCCCAAAGGCCTTAAAGAACTCAAAACAAATATCCAGAACCCTAGCCTAGGAAACTCCAAATTGTCGATAAGCCTCGGTTAAATCGGTTCGATGATAGTCCGTGCCTTCCTTTATCGCCAAGCCCGCTTTGAGAAGTCGAACCGCCAAATCTTTAGAATTTCGATCAAACCAGTATTTCCCTAAATACTGTAAGGCTTGGATTTTCAAAAGCTGAAAGTCAACGGGGATGAAGGTCTGCGTTTCCTTAAAGTCGAGAAGTTTTTCATACCATCGTCGCGCTTCATCGACATGGCCTAGTGCCGCTTCAACTTGTGCCCTGATCAAAACCGCTTCTGGAGTCGGAGCTGGGCTGGAAATTTCATCTTGAAGTTCAGCCAACGCTTCCGGAAATTTACCCTGTGAGGCTAAGGCCGCGGCGGCTTTACTGGAAGCGGCCAGGGCAATGTGAGGATTGTTTCCTGCAGCTCGCGCAGTTTCTCCCGATCTTTTGAACCACTTATAGGCATCACGCGGCATCCCCAAATCCATACAGGCATTGGCCAAAGTAAAATAGGTAACGGGTGTGATACCTTCGTTTCTTAGAATTTGAGCTTCGAGAATAGATTTGTTTCGGATTTGTTTGGACTTCGATGTTTCGCCATCGATATAGCCGGTATGCAATACTTTTATCGACGTGAACTCAATGGGAATGTTCGCAGCTTCCAATGCCGGTAAGATTTGCTCATGAACCGGCGCGCGAAAACGAAGCATAGGCCGATTAGGAAATAGCCGTATTTGATTGAAGACGCTGCCCGTGCGGCCCCCGTCGATACTGTTCTTAATCAACAACCCGTAACCTCGAGGATGCACCTCTGGATCCGCTTCCGCCAATTTTCGAATTGCCTTTTTATCTGCCTCTAAAAGTCTATCGTCCGCATCGAGCCACACGATCCAACGACCTTTCGCCGTTGCCAACGATTCATTGCGGGCACGGCTGAAATCGTCATGCCATTCCGACTGAATCACGCGTGCCCCGAAGGAGCGCGCTATATCCTGGGTTCCATCCGTTGAGCCAGTATCCAAAATAATGATTTCATCGGCCAAATCCTGGGCTGAAAATAAACAGGCGGGTAGATTAGCTTTTTCGTTTTTGACGATCATGCAAAGACTCAACGCCGGCTTTGAATCCCACTCAGGAAAACGGGAGTCAGGATAAAGTTGCTTTGCCGCAGCCAAGGAAATTTGGAATTCATGCATCCGGCCTAAATGTTTTAGGAGGGCCAGCCGTTGACCATGGAGTTCTGGGATGGCTCTTGGATTTAGATTGATAGCAAGGGTCCAACTTTGCAGGGCGTCTTCCTTTTTCCCCAAGGCCAATTGGCATTTGCCCTTTAAATACCAGGCTTCCAGGACTTTAGGATATTTTGTCTCCAACTGGGTGAGTCGTTCAATTGCTCCTTGGTAGTCGCGACGTTCCGAGAGAAATATCGCCAAATAATAATGGCTATAAATCTGAATCAAGTCGAATTGATTGCTGGTCGTGCTGAAGCTGATTGGCATGGATACAATTTTAGTGTAGAGGGCTTCCGCTTCCGGGATCCGACCCATTTCACGCAGGCATTCGGCTTTGTGATAATAAGCCTCATGTTTTGCAGGAGTGAAAGCGATGGTTTTATCAAACCAGGTAATAGCCTCTTCCCATCGCCCTAATTTATGGTAACCCATGCCGATGCAGCAGGGAAGTTCGAAGTAAATGTCGCGATTAATCTTTTCGCAGTTCGGCATGGCCATGGTTTTCTTGTAAGCCTCAATGCCTTTTTCAAACTCGCCAACGATGTAATAGGAGTCGCCCACACTCATGGCCAAAGAGGGTTCGACTGCGATGCGCTCCCTTTCCCCTTCGAGTAGTTGCAGGTTACGTTGAGCCTTATCCTTTTTCATTTGCGGATCTTCATAACCCGTATGGTACAACGTGGTTTCGGTATAAAAAACATGGAGGCCAAGCTTAGCCACATTATGCAAAAGTTGTTCGTGGATGCGGTAACGAAAACGCATGCCTGGATGATTCGGAAACATCCTAAGCTGCATGAACCGGCCCCCCAAGGGTAGCCCGCCCTGCGTGTTAATGACCTGAAAGCCGAAAGCCCTATCCATCGGGGCGGTCTTCAACTTCAGGAAATTTTGGATTTGATCCTCAGGCAAACGGTCATCCGCATCCATCCATAATATCCAGGAGCTCGTTGCCAAGGCGATGGATTGATTGCGCGCCCATGAAAAATCATTGCGCCACTCGCCTTGAACCCACTTGACATTCATCTCCTTGAGCAGCTCTTGCGTGCCATCGGTAGAACCCGTGTCATACACGACAACCTCATCCGCGATAGGTCGAAAACTGGCGATCGCTTCCTGAATATTTTTTGCCTCATTCTTTACGATCATGGCAATGGTCAGCGTGTTGGCGGGGAATGGCACCTTGAGCGTTCCCTTTATCGTCCCAAACATGGATTCCATATTAGTGTCTTCCGAGAGCATCCGTTTTCCCCAATCCTTGCGCTTCTATCTGACGAAGGAAATTCTGAATTGGTTCCGAGCTTTGCGGTAGAGATTTAAGATCGGCATAGCATCTTTCATAGAGCTTATTATGATTTACAAAGTCAGAAAAGTAAACGAGCAGGGTTGGATCTTCAGGAAATTTTTCAAGGGCGGCGCGATAAACCGAATAGATGCGTTCCGCGCCGGTTTTGACCGCTTCTAAAGATTTTCCTCGAAACGCTTCCAAAACGCCAGTGGCTAAAACGAGTTCGGGCTTGGACGAGAATATTTCTAGTATATCGCCAAAGCGTTTGGTCGTGAACAAAAATTCTATAAAATCTTCCCACATGGCCCTATCAGAAGGGAAATAACTCAGATAGGTGCGCGCATACCGTTCGGCATCTGCGTTGGCATCGGATGCGCGAAGAAAATCCCAAGGCACCCGATAATCAAGTGGGAAGGATTGCAATCCACCTGCAATCAACTCCCGTAAACATTGACGCGCCCGTGGCGCTTTCGATTCTCCAAAAAGTTCAGTCTCGCAAAGCACAACCAAAGCCAAAGCATTACGTCGCACAGTAAAACTGTCCGTTGCCACTCGTCCCACGACTGCGGGGTGGTCGAGCGTCGCGTAGAAATATTCTAGAGCGCCGTGGATATTTTGGTTTTCCAGAGCCTGTTTTCCAAGCCAATAATAGGCTTGAATATCGGAAGGATTCCAACGAACCGCCAAGCGATACCAGTCCGCTGCTTCTTGTGATGCCTTGAGTTTCACGCAGGTTTCACCCAGTAAGATTGGGAAATGCCATAAAATTTCATCCTTGGGTGGATTACCGCAGGCCAAGGGATTGGAGGAAGGCATTAGGCTTAAATAAATTTCTTTGGCTTTCAGATATTCTTTCGACTGACAAAGACAATTACCATATTCCATGGTGACGGTGCTATCGTGAGGATGTTGAATTCGTTCTAGTTCAAGCAGAGCAAGGTTTCGAACCAGTTTAGAAGTCCGTTTGGTTTCCGTTTCATATCCCGTATGGCTGATTTCAAGTTCGGTGGATTTGACCGTCATCCCCATTTTCTGTAAGGAGGTGCCAAGCTGCTCATGAATTCGCCCTTCGAAAAGAATTCCGTAATGATTGGGGAAAAGTCGAATTTGCATGAAACGGTCCCCGTGGCCATTCTCCCTGGGACTGTGAATGATAAATCGATACGCTTGTTTTGGTCCATCGAGCAACTCTTCAACCTCATCCCAAAAATCACTGTCCAGTCTATCATCTCCATCTAGCCAAAGAATCCAATCGCGTTTCGCCAAAGCTAAGGAAGCGTTACGGGCAACGGAAAAATCCTGAGTCCAGACAAAGCGCTTCGGTTCAACGCCAGACTGGCGAATTAAATCAATGGTGGAATCGGTTGATCCCGTATCTATTACGCACCATTCGATTCGGGAAAGCGGAAGGCCGACCATTAAGTCTGGTAGGTTTTCGGCTTCATTCTTAAAGATGGAGCAAACGGATAGGTTGAGCCAACGGCCTCCTCCGCCAGGTTTCGCATTTGGTTTCCTTGGCGGCATTGGTTGGCGTATGGATGGTGATTTGTTTTCGAACAACACTTCCAAGATTTGCTCATCCTGTGTCATCATGGCTCCCGAAAGGGTTCTTCGCAAGGATTTGCCATGGCGAACCCTTATGCGAACCCCTATGCGAATTCCTTAACGATGGCTTTGACCTCACTCAATGCCGGATCTTTTTCCAAGCACAGTTTGAGTTTAGGGAGGACATCCTTTTCACGTCGTAGTTCCTGCGCGCATTGCCAGAGATTCAGGAGAATATCCTGATCAAGTGGGTGTAACGCGGAGGCGGCTTCAAAAAGTCCGTACGCATCGGAATATTTTTTTTCTGAAAAGGCAATGATGCCGAGTCCATTTAATGCTTGCGGATTTTTAGGCCTGGTTTCTAAGGCTGCCAATAAAATGGTTATCGCCTCACCTGGCTTCCGCGATTTGATCAACGCTTCTGCTTGCTTCAATTCCTTCGCGCCCTTTTCCAACTCATCAAAGTTTTTTATGGCATAAATTGAGGGGCCATCGCCCAATATATGCTCCCGCATAGCCAGGGCAAGGGTATTCGTTGGATCTTGAATCAAGGCATTATCAATGCAAGAATTCATGTTCTCGATTCTTCCAAGGGCCAAGGCGGTATCAAAGGTATTTATCAGTCCATCCTGCCAGGCGGGTCGAATGGCCAATGCACGTAAGAAATGGGTCAAGGCATCCTCTCCATTACTTTGGTACCATGCGGTTAAACCAAGATTATTATGGGCTCGAAAGTCCTGTGAATCTTCATTAATGAGTGTGAGGAAAATAGCTTCCGCTCCAGCAACACTGCCTTCACGCAAGAGTTTTTCGCCCAGTTGGTTTTTTTCACGGGATTCGATTATGTTTCGGATATCGGGATTGGCTCGCTTTAGAGCGAACTCGATTTGTTCTGCACTGGCGCAATAATCGGTTTGACTCCACGCAGCAACGCTTTCGACCGTAGCAGAACTTTCTGCCTCACGAGCCGCATCCCTAAGGACTCGAAGACCTTCGCCATGACGGCCCAGTGAGATATAGGTATCACAAAGGTTGTATAGGGTGTCGCAATCGGGTTTGACATACTCAATGGACTTATTGAAATGCTGCAACGCTAAATTAGAATCGCCACCAGAGAAAGCCATAATCCCAAGGAAGTTAAAACAGGCGCCGAGATCTTCATTTTTTCTCAGCTTGGTTTCGATAAGATCAAGCGCTCGGGAAAAGTTTCCGGCTTGAATTAAAGACTCAATAGATTCCAAACTGTTCATCGGTGTTTCGGCTGTGCTTATCGCAAAGGCTGCTTGGATTATTCTATTTGTGGGGAAACGAATTCTAAGCGTCACGATTTCCGTTTCGGTGACCGTACCATTTCCAGTCTTGATGCAATCGATCAAATTGAGAGCGGCATCGTCATAACTAGGCAGTATATCCAAACATTTCATAAAGAGAATGGCGGCATCTTGGTATTTTCCCAAATGAAATGAAACGATCCCAAGACTGCAGTATCCTTCCGCGTTCTGAGGATCCAGAGATTGGGCCTCCAAAAAATTTTTCATCGCTTCAGAAATTTTACCCTCATCGTAGGCTTTTTTCCCCGCTTCAATAAGCCGCTCGACTGCGGTGGTAGCTTCGTTTTTGACCAATGCCGGATCGTGAGCGGATGGCGAAATGGAGGTTGAGTTGAAAACGAGGGTGTCGTTGATTGCGGATCTTCCTTTGGCCCATTTTTGCGCGTACTTTTTTTGATTCTCAATCATCAGGGCCTTCCAGTCCACAGATTCTTGATTGAAGGAAACGCTGCCATAATGGTGGATGAAACTGTCATGCGCAATCACGGCAGTGTAATCATGAAGATGAATCCGCATGCAATAATCATCATCCTCGAAATTGCCTTTTCCGTACCGTTCATCATATAAGCCGATTTTGGAGAAGACGCGACGTGGGATCAAATGGCAAAAGCCCTTGATGAAGCCAAATTCCGATGCCGTCAAGTCATGTTCAGACTGCCAGGTATCAATGAAATCCTGGATTTCGCTTTCAACTTTATAGGGAACATTTCGAACGATTTGTGGGCCAGCGATATAGTTTGAACGGGGTCCAACCAAGCCAATCGAGGGATCGCTTTCGGCTAAACGCACCATGTTTTCTAACCAGTTAGGTCCGACAATGATATCGTTATTTAGAATCAGAAGGTAGTCGCCATCGGCTATGCGCATTCCTTGATTCCAGCCTCTTGCTACACCAAAATTAGTTGGATTGATGATGACCTTAGCATTGGGAATAGATCGGAAATACTTTTCCGTGTCGTCGTTGCTGCCATTATCAACTAGAATAAGTTCATATTTCTGTCGGGTATATTTGCGAATTGATTCGATGCATTTCTTGGTGTATTCGACCTTATTGAATCCCAAGATGATGATGGAAACTTTTTTATCTAAATGGTATTCGGCTAATCGGGGTACGGCCTCCACTTGGTGCCAGCCCTCCAAAATTTTATTTTCAGTCGTCACATCGGTGAAGCCCAAGTAGGGTTTAATCGCTGATACTACAAACCCCGACGACATTAGCGCAGACCGGACACCCATGGGAGTCATATCTATTGGATTTAAGGGATTTGCTTCAGTCGATTGAGTTTTGCGAGCCAGGCTTCCATCAAAAACTACGATAAAGTGTTTCAGATTTTTGGCAAGGCGTTTGATATTTGCCATTCGTTGATCAAGATTGTCAATTAAATCTGGGGTAACACGTAGGATAACCAAGTCTTGCATTGATAAGGGAACCAAGTCTCCTTTTGGGTCATACACTTTAAAGGATCCTTGCCTGCTGGGTAATTCGGCGATAGTGCCGGCAAAACCAATCATTTTGGCTTCTCGCATCGGTCTCTGCAAGCTTTCTGGATATAGCGCAAAGGCATCGCCCACAGTTGCGGGGCTTGAGGATTTGGGTGGAGTTCGATCTTCCGTGGCCTTGCCATCTATTCGGTTCAAGGCCTGTAATAGATCGGTAAATGGATCCGAAGGTTGTTTGGGGTTTACGCCACTGAGTTTGGAGATTGATTCCGATTTGACAGGTGCCCAACTCGAATTGGATTGCGACATATCAGTTTCCTTTTTATTGGGAAGATCTCGACCCTGAGCAATAAGCCAAGGCGTATCAAAAGTTTTTCCAACAGTTGTAGAGGAATTTTCAGATCGAATACAAGCACCAAGGGAATTGAAAAAATCGGTTGAACTTTGCGAATCGGGAAGGGTGTTTAGTATTTCTCGAAGCCAATCTTTTCGACACACAAATGCAAGGGCGGGTTGGGTATCGGATAAATCAATCGTACAGGCTAATTGAGAAGCTGTTGGTTCATGATTCTCGACCCGTACTGGAATGACCGTGGCAGATGGCAGAGTTGAGAGTTCGCGCTTATCCATCCAATGATTAAAAAGGGTTGTAAATTGAACACCGGCCAAACAGACCAAGGTATGGGAGCCGGGTATTAGGTTTACGGCTATTTCCAAGGCTTGTTTCACCGAGCAAGTCGAACCTAAATCCAACTTTCGCAAGGTGGCGCCAGCAGGCGCTTCAACAGGTGCAATGACTCCTGAACAATTAAGCACAAGAATATCAGGACTCGGACGACTGGGCAGGGTAGCGATACTTCGATCCAGTGGAAGAGCGGCCTCTTCCGAATCTTTGGAATTTGGATTGGGCCCTACGAATATAAGGGCGGTGGTTCCTTTCCAAGCGGCGGTGATTCCTTTCCAAGAAGCAGTGCTGCGAGATTGATTTGTTGAACCCGTTTCCGACCTTGATTGGGTTTCCGATTTCACCGTGGCCTCCGAATTCCGTTGGTTCGATTTCAACTCTTCAATTAAAGTGGGTGAGGGGTTAAACCAACCGATGCCCCAAAGGTCTTCGGGCGTGGGTAGGTTTTCCGCTCCTCCATAGTAGTCCACTAATTTTTTGTAAAGCGCATCCGTGGATTCTTGGGTCAAGGTATCAACATGGGATTTCGCTTCTGTTTTAAAACTTTTTTGGCCTTCATGAAAAACAAAAGCGTCTGTGGCAACCACGAGCTTGCGACCGATATTGCGTAGTCGCCAACTGAGATCAAGGTCGTCGTTGCCCAGGAAAAGATTTTCGTCCATTCCGCCCATCGTTGTATATAGCGGTCGGTGCATCATCAGGCAAAATCCTATGAGTAATTTTGTGATCACGCCTTTGCCGGAATTGCTTTCTGTGAGAATCCCAGCTATGGTATTGGTGATTTCCTTGGCGCCATTCCC
>JAYVCH010000095.1:0-5081 GCA_043750055.1 Fibrobacteria bacterium | reverse complement strand
GGTATTTATAATGGTGTTTACGATAAAAAAAATCAAATTTTATATACCGCCAATTGGATGAACGGTGTTTGGGCACTTAAGCCGCTGAACCCTGATTGGACAACGAATATTGGTCCCAAAGAGACGAAATCATTCAAAAACACCCGCCAAGGAATTGTGATTAATCCGGAAATGAATGTATCACGTGTCAATTTTATCGATATGCATGGCAGAATCATAAAATCACGCACGGTAACCCCCGGTTTTGGCAGTAGGATTAGTTTTGATGGTTTGCAGCCAGGTATTTATACAGTTATTATGAAAGCGGATGGTGTTAAAGTGTCCAATACAAAGATTGTAGTGGGTGGGAACCAATAATCAGGTGGATTAGGAATTGGGAGTGGGTCGTTATCAGGGTACAGCAACTGTTGTACAGTAATCACATGAGGAAGGAGACAAAAATGAAGAAAAATCAAAAGTTGGTCAAAGTGGGGGGGAGCGGGTATTTTGCTCGTTGGCGCGCTATTTCAAACTATTTTCGCCGACGGTACGCCGTTTACACCCGGGATAGACTATCCCGACTACCGGCGCGATCCAGTTAAAAGTGAGGGCTGGAAGGAAATATCGACCCCGCTTTTACATTATTGCGCGCTTAATGAACCGTTTAAAAGCCAGTCGTCTGGTAATTTTAACATCACTTCCTTGTCAATTGCTCCGAATGGTGATTATCTCATGTTTACGGTTTACGGCGTCATGCGCAGTCGTGATAAGGGTGTCACTTGGGTGCGTATCGATGGTGAAAGCAAGTCGAGTCGCGGTTCAACGGAGACTGGTTATGCTGAGGCTGGTAATAGCATCAGTTATGATCCAGCTAACTCCAATCGCATCGCTTTTTTAGGGTTGCGGGGGAACTCGTATATCTGCAACGGTACCACCTGGAAAAATATCGTTGATCCTGGTCTCGATTTTGGTTCGACTGACTGGACGGCGGCAACTCCAATGTTGATGGCCGGCCCAAGACATGGTACTTGGATGATGAAAATTTCACGTGATGGTGGCAGTAGTTGGACCGAATACGATAACATGTTAACCGGTACCGGCGAGCTTGGCGATGGGTCTAGTACCAGCATGATCACGGTAATCGATGATAACACGATAATTTACAATAACCGTACCGATCAGACGTCAAAACCCTCCGGTCTCTTTCGCAGCACCGATAAGGGTATGACTTGGACAAAATTACGGGATGGCCTGAGCGATGTCAGCCACATTGGTGTTGCATTGGCTGATGGGCGCACTTTTTTCATGGCCGAAGGCAAGCTTTGGAAGAGCACAGATAAAGGTGCCACGTGGACAACACGCAGTGCGCGACCGGCATCACAGGGACCGCAACTGTATGGCGACTGGAGCAATGGGAAAATCGGTATGATGTTTGTCAAAAGACATGAAGCCGCAAGCTATAGCATCGACGAAGGAGTCACCTGGACGGATGTTGTCGGCGGTACCAGCAGTAATCAATTCCCTCCAAAATCGGAGGGCAATGCTGATGGACAAATTTACTCCCAGTCTAAAGACAATGGTACCTATAATGCTGATAATATCGATAGCCGATATGGCGGCGGACTCTGGGCGTACGATGCGGCTACCAACACTGCCTTTGCCTCGTCACCAGCCGGACCGGTGATCTTTAAAAAACTGGGCCCCGGCCTGCCCGGCGTGTTAGGAATAAATCAATCTATCCAGTCGGCAGTTGCATCAGGGCCGGTCACAATCTCATTTGACCAGTCAGCATCACGACTAAATTACTCCACTGCGCAATCGGGTCATGTCCGGATTGATATCAAGGATCTTTCAGGTCGCGTTATTCAGACAGCGGTTGATCGAAATCTTGAGGCCGGCAATCATTCTGCTCTAATGAAGAATATGCCCACTGGGATGATTATAGTGTCTTTTAAGAATGGGTCGGTTGCTCGTAGCGTAAAGTTGTTAGTCGGAGTCGGTCAATAGGTGTCGGGTATCTGTCCTTCCTGTCTGCCGCTACGATATTGGCGGCAGACACTTAGTCTTTGAGAATCATACCGGTCTGAAACCATCCAGACGCTGTGGATTGGCCTTGGCTGAGTGGCCATAGCATCAGGCGGTGAGCATAGCGCCAATCGTCAACATATTTGGTTTCTCCGGTGGGTTTTTGGAGAACGATCCATCCTGCCACCTTAGGGTAGCTGGTGAGATACCCCTTCCAGGTTCCAGTTGGTAGACAATTCCAATCCAGCGCGCCGCCCCTCAATCGTAGCCCATCGATTTCAAAAACCCCGCGACAATTCCAAGCTGCATCCACGCCGTTGCCACTGAACATCACCGAATAGCTCGTCGAGTCTGTATCCATCCTTCTGCTATCTTTACCCCAATGGGCTCTGCGAATGGCCTCCACGTCCCGATAAACCGGATCCCGCATTAAATCAGCATAGGTAGAACCTGTCACACGAAGACAGCGCTCTGCTTGACCTGTATGAGATCCAACTATGGCATGGCCCAGCTCATGCTGCACCAATTGGGCGATATCATAAGATCCCTGCTCAGGACCAAATGCCTGGAAGTGAGGAAGCGCGGCCCAATCGGAATCCGTCAGGCATTGTATATCCCAAGCAGGATAAACTCCCGCTCTTTTTGAACCAGTAACACAGGTGGAACGGTCTGGAGGCCAAGCCCGGTAATGCGCATCTGGCAAAAAACGGAAAAAATGTTTGCTAGAATCGTTTCTATCCGTCATGGCTGACAAGTATTCATGGTGCATGCGCGAATCGAGAAAATCAACCTGTCGGAAAGCCAATCCCCGTATTTGGAATAGGATAATATTATTGCTTGATTCAAAACAGTGCTTACCAGAGGGGAGCTGACCAAACACAATTCTTCCACAGTTAAAATCAAAACCCCCTGCCGACGGCAGCGGCGGTCGCCATTGCATAGGGAGAAAGGAAACTCCTGTGGACCCACCGGGAACATAATCCCCATAATTCCTAAACCGAAAAACCAGGTTCGCTGAATCCGAAGATGCGACCAACCGAAAATGCATTCCCGTTAAAACTCCGGCCCAGTTACTGACTCCCAAACTCACCGCTTCCCGTACCTCTTCGGCAGAAAGATTTTTCCCGAAACTATTGACCGGCATCGCCTTAGAATCAAGGTCCACGAAGACCTTCATATTGGGCATGATTTGAGTCAAAAAAACGGGTCGACCATCGTCCGCATTGTCGGCATACCCTGCTGCATGGGACCGATTTGGTAGAATAGGAATCATGGCCAGGATTAATCCTAACAGGGGAATTGCCTTTTTAAAAAAGCGCCCCATAGCGATTTGCATTATGTTCATTGAGATATGCATTTTGTTCATCAAGCGTCGAGAAAGCTCGAGAGCGTTTCTTTTCATTGGGGAAAGAATCCAAGCCACTATGAATACCGTTTCGGCTGGGTAACTTGCAAGGAACCCAAGCGACCTACTCATGGAATTGTTGCTAGGCGAAAAGGGATGTCCCTCTGCTTGGACATGATCGATAAGGTACTAAGAGACGGAGTGGGTAGCAAATTGCTAATTTTCATAAAGTCCAACCAAGGAATATCTTTTTGCAACCAGGCGAAGAAATCCTGATCCTCATTTTAGCCGACCTAGGAACGGATCACCGGTGTTTCAAGGTCGCCGACACCGTAAAAAAACTAGGTTATATTCCGACCCTTCTCTGTGACCGACCCCGAACTCCTATTGGACCTTTATGGGATCAGATTGAATTAAGGATCCTCACCCGCGAGTCCCATTATAATGGATTTATCGCCGCGTTCATAGTTTACATGTGGCGAGTGACTCCCATTCTTTTAGCCACTCGCAGCCCGGTTTGGATCATCGAAGACGGTACCCCATTATTGTGGGCCGCCCTCATCGGAAAATTACGCGCTAAGAGAGTGATTTATGATGCCCGTGAAATTCTTCTGGAAACTCCGATGATACGAAACCGTCTTTCACGCCGCCTCTTCTGGTTCCTTTGGATAGGTTTAGGCATGAGATTGACTGATCGTATGGCAACGGTAAGCCCTTCCTTTGTTCAGTATTTTCAATCCCGGTATCCAGAAAAGAATATTTTTCTCCTGCCCAACGTTCCTAAAGCTTGGAAACAAGTTGATTCAGAAAAACCACCCGTAACTTTTAAGGTACAGCTTGTTTATCAGGGCGCGCTTCGGGCTGGCTCAGGACTTCGAGAAGCCTTGGAAGCCATCGCACAGGCTCCGGAATACTCTCTCTCTATTTATGGATTCGGTCCAGAGGAAGCCTTGCTTAAAGAACTTACGGAGCGTCTGGGCTTAAAAAACCGCGTGACCTTTTATGGCGCCATTCCCTTTGAACTCTTGCGAGAGCCGATTGCTAAAGCCCATATTGGCCTACACCTACTCGAACCCTCCTGCATAAGCTTCGACCTTACGCTTTCAAACAAAATTTTCGATTATATCCACGGGCTCACTCCGGTTTTAATGGGACGAACCGCAGCGCATAAAGCCTTTCTAGAAAAAGAACCGGTCGGGGTGATGGTAGCCTCACTTTCTACGGCGGATATTCTGAATGCTTTAGAGACGATACGTGCGAGTTACCCTGAGTTCCAGACAAATTGTCGCAGTGCCCGTCTCCGTTGGGTTTGGGAGGAGTTCGAGCCAGGATTTGCAGGTCTTATCGGTAGAGCACCCGTTCATTCCTAACTTATTACTTCCTAACCAATTCATTTAAAACGCAGGAACAAACGAACGTCCACCTATGGTCCAGAAATTGGAAAACATACAAGCACTTCGTGGAGTGGCTGTTATCATGGTCGTGCTTTTCCACTTGATGACCATCGAGCAGAAATATGGCGGGGACTCTATCCTGCCCGGAATCATGAGCGTTGGACTTGGAGGCGTTGATCTTTTCTTTGTGATTAGCGGGTTTGTAATGACCACAATACTTCAAGGAAAATTCGGTAAACTTTTGGCTCTACAGTCATTCGTGTGGACGTAGTTTGAGGCCACCGCAATGGAAAAGTATAGCGATTCTGAAGTTGGCGAAGTTACGAAATCCTCGGGCG
>JAYVCH010000094.1:0-5803 GCA_043750055.1 Fibrobacteria bacterium | reverse complement strand
TGCAATTTTATCACCCCAAAAAACTGAAAGTCAATCGAGGAATTACATGAAACTTAAGTGGCCGTTACAATTATTCTTGGAGGATCATAAATAGAACTTCAATCTTTCCACTGTGGGCCCCATTTAGCAGCGGCTTCGGCTTGACCACTCAATGGTTTCTGAATTTCTGCCGATTTCGGAAACCCCTCCATGTTAAGGGAAACTGACATTAAGTCTTCCTTAGAAAGGGCAGCGGAATACAACTGGTTTGCTACTCGTTTGGACAAATCAGTCGCAAGGATGTTTTTAGTCTTTTCATCCAATTCAGTTATTTCACCAATCCACTCGACAAAAGTTTGATGAAGGCGACCAGCAGTCGTAGCCTTGTCATTCACCCTTTTAGACATCTGATACCTCCGATTACAGGCCTCGGCTTCTTCTATATCACAATGAAGATAATCCCCAATTTTTTCCGTGGACCATTGTTTTTCTTGAGCCTCAGCCAAATAGCTGACACTTTGCGGCGCCAAATGATACCACTTGTAATTTGTCGGTTTCAGGATCATGAACTCACGGTAGGATTTCTGAAAAACATCCGCCGCAATCCGCTCCTCAAGTGAAATTGGAACGACCGGAGTCATAGATTATCCTTCGTCCTCTTCTGCCTCATCGTCACTCTCATCTTGCTCATCGACGGTGCCGCCCGCAAACTCCTTATCAAGATCCTGGAGTACATCTTTCACCTTCGCTTCGGTCTCGGTTAAAACACTTTTACAGCGTTTAAGCAAGCCAGCGGCTTCTACTACCCGTTCGGCCAAGACATCAATAGGAATTTTACTCTGATCAATATCCTCTAAAATTTCGTCCAAACGGGAAATTGCTTCAGAATAACTTTTTTTCGTTTCCTTCACTCTGACTCCTTTTTAAGAACGACGCGGCTTTCCACGTAACCGTCCTTCAGTTGATTGACAATAATTCTATCTGCGGAAACTTGCGATACCGATCGTATCAACTGTCCATCTTCGGTTCGAAGCAAGCTAAATCCAAGTTCTAAAAGTTTTTTAGGATCGGCCGCTTTAATTAACCTTTCCCTGAAAGCCAAGGATTCGCGACTGGTACGCAAGCCTTGTCTCCACCAGGATTTGACCATCCGACTCAACGGTTGTAGAGCCGCCGCCTTCCTGCCCAGTTCAGCGCCAGTGCAATCCTTCAGCCGAAGGTGACTGGTCTGTAAACGGTGCAAATGGAAGTCGCTCCATTTATTCCAAGCATGTCGTAAAGCCTGAGTACGGTTCTTAAAAAATAATTTTTCCAATTTCAAAATTTTCCGAGGGCCTCGCATCAAGCCGATAAAATTTGTCGCTACCTTTTGGTTTTCGGTTCGAAGTGTTTGCCGGACAAGCGAGGCAAGCCTGCGTGTCTGCTCAAGGCCTTTCATTTCCTCACCGATTTTGCGACCTTCCCAATTGTGTTTTAGCAGTTGAGCCCGTTGTGACATTTCATGCCAGGAGGCTTGGAATTCAATTCTCCAGGCTTCGCAAAGTTTGGTAGCCCTTTCAGATAATTCGCTAAAGCATCGGGTAAGACGTTCCTCCAGAAATTTTGCGCAATCTGTAGGGGTGATTTTATCAGCATAGGCCACGAGGTCGGCGAGTGAATTATCAATTTCATGACCGATTCCAGTCAGCACGGGAACTTTACAATTTGCGATACCTCGACAAATCTGCTCGGAGTCAAAGTAAACCAAATCGGTTTTCGATCCCCCACCCCGAACAATGCAAATTACATCCAAAGAGTAATGACTTAATGTTTCTAGGGCTTCCAGCACGGTGTTTTCAGTTGCCTCTCCCTGCATTTTCGCCCCTGCAAAAGCAATCCGGAAAGAAAATCCAGATTGCAATAATACCGTTACGAAATCCTGATATGCCGCCGAGCCGGGAGCCGTGATCAATCCCACCCTCAATGGCAATGGAGTTAAGTGCAAACTTTTATTTTTTTTAAGCAAGCCTTCTTTGAGAAGTCTTTCCAACGTTTTCTGACGCGTGAGTGAAAGTTCACCAAGCGTGAAATGTTCATCAATCCCAATCACTCGAGGTTGGAATCGGCCGGAGCGGACAAAAAAATTCGCCTCTAGTTGAAAGGCCACCTTTAGTTCAACCCGTAAGGCCAACGGTGTAGGCAAGCGTGAAAATCGAAGATTATAAACCTCCAATTCCGATGACCAGAGAGTTACTTCCAAAACCGCCTTGGGGCGAGCATCCCCTTCTTCAAATTCACCTAAGGTGATATAGGCAATTTTGCCCCGAACATTTAATTGGGTAATCACTCCTTTGACCCAAACTTGGGGGACTTGGGACTTGATCAATCGCTCTATACTGCGACTATATTGAGTGATGGAAAAGAATTTGGGAACTGGCTTTCCTTGGGCCGGTTCTGACCCCGGAAGTGTTGGTACCATGCCCATGTCTGAAAACTATAAAATAAGCCCTAATAGAACGAAATAGTTGTCCAGGCCCGTTCTATCGGGTTGCTATCCTTGCAGGCTTCGGTGACCGGATGTAAATTTGCATCCAAACGCGAGAAGGAGCCCTGTAATGCCTATTGTTGATTATAAAACCTATATCAAAATGTTGGATACCGCAAACAAAAATAAATATGCCTACCCAGCCATCAATGTGTCCAGCATGGAAACGGCGAATGCGACCTTAGCTGGATTTGCTGAAGCAAAATCGGACGGTATCATTCAGGTTTCCACCGGCGGTGGCGAGCATGCTTCTGGTTCAGGGGTCAAAGATATGGTACTTGGTGCCATCTCCCTTGCAAATCATATTCACCTAGTCGCGGCTCGATACAATGTGAATATCGCATTGCATACCGACCATTGCCAACCCAAAAAGGTCGACACCTTTCTCAAACCCTTAATTGCCGAAACTGCTCGCCGTCGGGCCAAAGGCGAACCGAACCTCTTCAATAGCCATATGTTTGACGGCTCGGAACTTCCCCTCGCTGAAAACATGAAGATCGCGAAGGAACTGATGGTTCTTTGCGCTCAAAATGAAATCATTCTTGAAGTCGAAGCCGGCGTTGTTGGCGGCGAAGAAGATGGAATGAACAACGAACATTTACCAGCCGATAAACTTTATACCACACCCGAAGACATGCTCGGTGTTTACCAGGCATTGAGTTCTATTCCAAATGCCCGTTATATGTTTGCCGCCACCTTTGGAAATGTTCATGGCGTCTACAAACCTGGTAATGTGAAGCTCAAACCCAGTATTCTAAAAGACGGTCAAGATGCTTTGAAAGCAAAATTCAACGCAAGGTTCGACTTAGTTTTCCATGGTGGTTCTGGTTCTTCTAAAACAGAAATCGCCGAAACCCTAAACTATGGCGTGATCAAAATGAACGTCGATACGGATACGCAATATGCTTTCACACGGCCTGTCGCAGAACACATGTTCAAAAACTATGATGGCGTACTCAAGATTGATGGTGAAGTGGGCAATAAGAAAGCCTATGATCCGCGCGCATACTTGAAGGCAGGAGAAAAAGGCATGGCCAAACGAATTAAAGAGGCTTGTGAAGACTTGCAATCGGCAGGGAAAACCATGTACTCCGCGTAAGTGTGATTTTGGCGCTTACCGAAAGTATGCCTCCAAAAAATTTTCCATAAAAAAAGGGCTCCCAACATTGGGGGCCCTTTTTTCCGATCCGAAAATGAGAATCAAAGGCCCTTTTCTATTACGATACAACTGTTGTGTCCTCCGAATCCAAAGCTATTGCTAATCCCATATCTGGCACTTGTCAGAGACATCACGTTGGGTGAACAATCTATCTGGATTTCAGGATCCTGATTTAGCACATTGAGGGTGGGATGAACCTTTCCTGAATTCAAGGTCATCAACAAGGCAATAGCCTCTACTGCCGACGCCCCCCCCAATAAATGTCCAATCATCGATTTCGTGGAATGCACTTTCATCGATTGCAGATAGGTTCCAAATACCTTACCGAGCGCCGTGACCTCAGCCACATCTCCAAGGGGTGTGGACGTTGCATGCGCATTGACAACGCCAATTTCGGATTTTGGAATCCCCGCCTCTGCAATAGCCATTTCTATAGCCTGGCAAACACCATCCCCAGTCTCAAGTGGTGCTGACATATGATAGGCATCACAGCTGGATCCATATCCCCGTAAAGTCCCCAAAATTTTTGCACCGCGTGCCTCTGCGTGTTCACGCGCTTCAAGAACCATCACTCCCGCGCCCTCACCTAAAACAAAACCATCCCGATCGACGTCAAAAGGACGGGAGGCTTTGGAAGGATCGTCATTTCTGCGGGACAGCGCTCGCATATTGGCGAAGCCGGCTAGTGAGGCTGCGCAAACGGATTCCTCGCCCCCACCGGCCAACATTATATCTGCACGACCTAATCGAATTTGATCCGCCGCTGTTGCAATGGCATGATTGCCAGTCGCACAGGCTGACGAAACCGACCAGTTTGGCCCGCGCCATCCTAGCCTAATTGCAACCATTCCACTGCCCATATTGGTAATTGCCATCGGAATAAAAAATGGTGAAACGCGCTTTGGACCTTTAGATTCCAGGAGTGCGGCATTTTCAGTAAAGTATTCAATTCCTCCCATACCAGATCCAAGAATCATTCCTGCACGATTGATATTGATTTTTTCTGAGCGAATTCCGGAATTTTCGACTGCCGTCATCGCGGCATGAACCAAGTATTGGATATACCGACTTGTCCTTCCAATTTCTTTCGCATCAAAATATAATGAGCCGTCAAAGGACTGAACTTCACCCGCAAAATGGACCGCGTAAGCCGATGTATCGAAACGTATTATATTGCCAACACCTGACTTGCCCGCCAAAAGGTTATTGAAAAAAGTTTCTGGATCGTTTCCAAGGGGACTTACCAATCCCGTTCCAGTGATGACAACTTCTCTTCTCTTATCCATTTTTTCCTTACAGTTGGGGAGCCAATTTCCATAAAGACCGTAACCACTGAGAAGCCTTAGGCTTGCTATGTTTACCTGTCAAGCTCCCTAGACAAAATGAGAGCTAAGAAAGATAAGAAAAGGGGTCCAAGGTGGACGGAAATCTGGTTTGGGTAGATATGGAAATGACAGGACTGGACTCTCAAAGAGACCAGATTCTTGAAATTGCAACGTTGATTACTGATTCGCAATTAAACATTCTGGCCGAGGGTCCAAATTTAGCCATTCATCAACCCGAAGAGGTCTTAAATGGAATGGATGAATGGAACCAAACCCATCATGGAAAATCGGGATTGATAGGCCGTGTCCGAGCCTCGACGGAAACGCTCCAAAGCGCCGAGGAAAAGACCTTGGCTTTTGTCTTAGGTTTTTGCAAGGTCAAGTCCTCCCCATTATGCGGCAATTCTGTCTGGCAAGATCGTCGTTTCCTGGACCACTATATGCCCGAATTGAATGCCTATTTCCATTACCGCATCATTGACGTCAGTTCGGTAAAAGAACTGGTTCACCGCTGGTATCCTAATATTCCGCCGCTTAAAAAAGCGGAGTCACACCAAGCATTGGCCGATATTCGGGAATCGGTAGAGGAGCTACGTTACTATCGACGAAATTGCTTTATTGCTTCGATAAGTTGATACCCCTATTTTTCGAGCTAAAAAAATCATAAACTAAAGTGAACACCAATGAGTAAGAGCCCGAAGGAATCTCGTCTCCGCTTAAGGAGGGTCTGGACATAAAATTTCAAAGATATGACTATCACGATCGTGATGGTCGGAAATCCGGACGCAATTCTGCCAAGGGAAAAAAATTCTTTAG
>JAYVCH010000093.1:0-17615 GCA_043750055.1 Fibrobacteria bacterium | reverse complement strand
AAAGTGACGGTAAAGTTCGGTCCTGGCCATGCAGCCAAAGACCTTTTAAATATTTCTTTAAACCTGGGTTATGTAAAAGCGTTCTAGGATTTGACCTATTTTTTAGAATCTTAATCCATCCGGTGAATGTCTGGGCATCCATCGGTATCCTCAAAGCCATTATACGTTTCAGGATCATTTGGACACTTATCCTGTGAGTCTAGGATACCATCTTTATCATTGTCTAATTCTGGACAGCCGTCATAGTCCTCGAATCCATCCATGTCCTCGGGCTCATTGGGGCATTTATCTTGAGCGTCCAAGATTCCATCATATTCATTGTCTGGATCTGGGCAGCCATCTTCATCTTGAAATCCATCCCTATCCTCGGCTAGGTTCGGGCATTTGTCGACAGCATCATAAATACTGTCTTCATCATTGTCTAGTTCCGGACAGCCATCTTGATCTTGAAATCCATCTTTGTCCTCAGGTTCATTGGGACACAAATCCTCTTTCTCAGGAATGCCGTCATTATCGGAGTCTTTAGTGGCCAGAGTTCCCGTCCACCCCAGGTTGAATGCAATGGACATTGCAGGTTGAGATCTTGATTCATAGTTCATAATGCCATCGGAAATCTTATTGGCATAAACATGAAATTGTCGATTGGCCAAACTTTTTTGCACGGAAACGGAAAAGTAAATACCATCGTCACCGGTGGCACAAAACCCAACAGCGGCATATGAAAATTCATTTCCAATCTTGGCAAATTCACCCATACGCGACAACCGAGTTTGCGACTGTATATTGGCGAAAAATTCCAAAGTGGGCAGGGGAATCCATTCCATGCCGCCCCCAAGGAGAACTTGTGGAGCCGAACCTTTTAAACCGGAATGGGCAAACCCCGCATTAAGGCTACTGCGAAAGGGGGGACGCGTTTCCAATCCAGTTAAATCAAGGGTAAGGATAGATTGGGCAGTCCCACTTATTTCGTGGCTTGAAAAAAACCTGGGGAGACCGGCTGCGGTATCCGTTATCAAATAGTCAGGTTGCTTTGGCAAAAAACCTCGCTTAGACTTGGAAGGGATGGACAAGTTTCCTAGAATCGCACCTGTCAATACAGAGGGTCCGGCGAGTGATTGAGCTAGTTTGACGGAGAGAATAGCATCCCCAATACCGGACCCAGAAAGGTCCTTGGCTTTTGTGTCTCCAATCAGATCGGCGAAATAGGGGACCGATAACCCAAAATCTGCGTAGGGCCCCAATCCAAAGCCAAGATTAAGTCTAACCGCGCCGCTTTGAATGTCTTGAACTTGCGCCGTATCCGGATCTCCAGCCTTTCCGGTCTGATGAAAATAAAATCGGTTGTCTCGAATCATGGATTCGTCCTGGTGTCCAGAGGCGCTAACCGAAACGGCTAGTCCTAAATGACCCAAAGATTGGGCTGAGGGGCTAAATAGGGTTCCTGAAAAGCCTTCCAGGGTGCTTGCAGAGGTCGGCACGTGGGCCGACTTCAAAATGAAGAGGCAAGCGAGGGAAATAAAGCGAAATGGTTTGAAATTAGCCATAGTTATTTTCGTTCAGGATTTAAGCCAATGGAGTATGGTAGCAGCTCCGGAAAACTAAAAAATCAAAACAAGAGCGGGAATGGATTGATTTGCCCCTCCTGATAATTATAAACTGGTTACAGTCTATCGGCACGTTGTATCCTCATTTTACATTTACGAATTGAGATACGGGCCTTAAGTTTAGTTTTCGGTCAATGGGGTCTTGGTTATCCGGAGCGGTCATGAGCAAGAGTCTGGAACAGAAGCGAATTGAACAAATCGAGAATCTTCCAACCCTTCCGGAAGTGGCGAATCGGTTGCTCAGAATCATAAATGATCCCACCACCACTGCCGTTGACGTAGCGAACCTCATCTCACGCGATTTGAGTCTCACCTCTAAGGTCCTTCGACTTGCAAATTCGGCATTTTACGGAATTCCTCGTACTGTGACCACCGTTCAAAATGCGGTGGTTATATTGGGCCTCAAGGTCATCAACACCATGGTGTTCAGTATCACCGTGGTTAAAATGTTCCCCGGAGACGGGAACAACCCACTATTTAGTAGGAAGAAATTTTGGGCCCATTCTTTGGCCTGCGCGGTTCTGTCTCGCCAATTGGCATTAAGGATGCGGAAGTTCACATTGTTTGACCCAGAAGAATGCTTTTGTGCCGGATTGATCCATGATATCGGTCGGATTGTTCTCGACCAATTTTTTCACGAAAATTTTCTGAAGGCGATTCAAAATGCCATCACAAATAAAACCTCCCTCTTGCAAGCAGAGAGCGAGGTTTTTGGTTTTACCCATACAGATGTGGGGGATTGGTTGACATCCAGATGGGAATTGCCCCAAGATATTCGCATTCCCATTGTGCATCATCATTCGCCTGGACGAACAGAGTTTGCGCGCGAAATCACAACCTTGGTGCATTTAGCGGATAGTCTATGTTTTGAACTCGGATATATTCTGCCCGGATTGGAAACCAAACCCGAACTGGACCATGCCTCAATCTCGTTACTGGGCTTTACGGCAGAAGATTTGGAAGAAGTTAAAGCTTCCGCTGGCGAAGAAATCAGTAAATTCCAGGCAGCGTTCGAAATTTAATCCCTCTCTCAGCGCCATCTCAGGCTGCCCGGGCGTCTTTTTCTAACTTAGTCCACGACTCGGGTCCAATGCCTTGAGCAAGTAGGGAGCCGTTTCTGAATCTATTGTTTGACATTCAAACCGGTGTCGCCGGGGACATGATTCTGGGGGCACTTTTCGACCTGGGACTTGATTTTCCCACCTGGAAAAAAAAGATCGATACGCTCTTAATTCCCATAGTCCATCTTGAACTAGAAAAGGTTTCCAAGCAAGGAATCATGGCGATACGCTTTCATGCGGTTTGTCCCCATGAACATGTCCATCGTGGCATGCGTGAGATTCGAAAAATAATTGATGCGTCGCAACTGTCGAATTCAGTAAAGGAAAAATCAATTCAGGTTTTTTCAAGATTGGCGGAAGTGGAAGCAAAAATTCATGGAGTTGACCTAGAGGATGTTCATTTCCATGAGGTCGGCGCGTTGGATGCCATCATCGATATCGTAGGCGCTTGCCTTGGATTTGAAATGTTTGGCATCGAGGCTTTTTATACAACTCCGTTTACTTTTGGCACCGGCACGGTTCATACCCAACATGGTCGCATGGCTGTTCCAGTGCCGGCCACCTTGGCGCTAACTAATGGCTTTGCCTCAAGACGTACTGATTTGCCAGGGGAGCTGTGCACTCCAACTGGAACGGCCCTTGTCACCACTTTTGCCCGCCCCTTGCCTTTAGGTTGGACCGGTGTCGTTCAAAAACAGGGTTACGGAGCCGGAACGCGCGATTTACCCGATATGGCCAATGTATTACGCCTTTGCCTGATGGACGCCCCTGCTATCCAACCTTCACGGGAAGATTCGGAGGGTTATGAACTCTATCAAGTTGAATGTAACTTAGACAATATGACTCCGGAATTAATTGGCTATGCGGTGGATAGGCTTTTTGCGGTGGGTTGCAAAGATGTGTGGCAAGAATCTATCCTGATGAAAAAAAATCGGTCCGCTATCAAACTCTGCGCCTTGTCAGCCAGTGCCGATTTGAACGCCGTGTTGCAATTGTTCGCCTCGGAAACAACCACAGGTGGCCTTCGTTATTTTCCAGTTCGACGTCTCGTCGCGGAAAAATCGGCTCAAGTTGTGCAAACCCAATTTGGTGAAATCACCATGAAAGGTGTTCGTTTTCCAGGAATGAAAACACCCCGTTACACGCCGGAATTTGAGAGCTGCCGCATGGCGGCACAATCGGAAAAAATCCCATTACCCGAGGTCTATCGAGCAGTGATGATCGAGGCCGCCCGACAACTCGGATCCAATACCGAAAGTTAAACCCATGAAGATTGAAGCTCCCGGTATTCGGATTGAACAACGCAAGGGTGACGGCGAACGTCTCAAGGGAAAACTGATCGCTTATGTTCGAATCAAAAGTGTTGCTCTGCCTTTGGATGATGGCTCAGCTGAATTCGAAAATGGGGAAATGTCCAATGCTGGGCCTGCCAGCCCGCTAAGCAACATGGTGCGAAATGGTATTTTGGCCGTTCAGGCCAACTATGTGGATCAACGTAATATTCGTGATTTCTTCCGTGACGAATTTGGGATATCCTTAGAGAAGGGCATACAGGAGGTGATTGACCAAGCAAAGGATACAGGCGGACTCGAAGGGGCGTTGGATCCCGAAGCCGTCAAAGAGCGGCTTGAATCCATGAAGAACGCAGACTTTATTCCTATTCCGGCCAAGGTGGCCTTTTATAATAGTGAAGAGGAAATGCTCGCCCAGGATGTCGATGTTTTTTATCTGGGACGATTTACTGTTATTACCCATGCTCATCTCTGTGTCAATTCTTTCCCAATCATTTATCAGGCCTATTTTCGGGAACAGGAACAGGTTGCGATGGAGCTAGAGATCGCCACCCTCCTTCAAGTCATTGAAGATCCAAAATTGGAAAAAGTGTCAACTCCCAAGGCTAGCGAAGAAGTGACCCTGCAAAATTTCCAGGGAGACTTGCAAGCCTTTTTGTTGAAGGATTTGATTCCGAAAATGATCTATAACTTAAGTGATCCCACAGAATATCAAAATGCGAAACGCCATTTCCGAACCTTTATGGGAGATTTTGGTTATCCAGAAGACTTGGAAGCCATTATCATCTTGATTGAAACCACACCGAAGCAAGATTTAATGGTTTTGAAAAAACTGGAATTGTTAGTCGCGAAAGTGGAAGCGTTACAACGAGAAGATTACATCAAATTGGAAGAGATTCGCAGCCAGTTATCCAAATTGGGATTAAGTAATCCTGAGAGCTGATTAGCCTCTCAAATGGGAAAAGCTTCAATCCTACATTCGCCCGCTTCCATCGCAACATATTCCATGTTGTGTAACCATTCTCCCGAATTCACATAGACTCCCTCGGGAACAGATTTCACAAAAGCGGCATGGGTATGGCCATGTATCAGAATGTCCTGTTTGCCCTGTTTAAGGAGGGCTTGGGAGGCGTTTTGATATTCATCCATGTGTCTTGGCAGGTTCTGGTGGCGGTCTCGGGAGGCTTTGCTTAGGGCCCGGGCTAAGGTCATCCCAAAGTCAGGATGAAGCAGGCGAAAACATCGGTTGGATAAGGGATGGATGAGAATTTTTTTCATGATCCGATATTTCCAATCAGACTGTGCCAGTCCATCGCCATGCAGTAGGAGTAGTTTTTTGCCTTGTAAATGGAGGCACATTGGTTCCGTGTGGATTTTTATTCCCAGGGAATCTTCAAAAAATCGTCCCAAATTGAAGTCGTGATTGCCGGTGAGATAATGGACTTCTACACCGCTTTGAACCAGGCGCGCCAAGGCTGCTAGGGTTTTAAAGAATTCTTTCGGAATGTAACTCTGGTATTCCATCCAGAATTCAAACAAGTCGCCGAGAATAAATAAATGACTGGCTCCGGCGGCCTTTTGCTCTAAAAAACGCAACAGAATTTTTTCCCGATCTGGCTTGATTCCCGGATACGCTGCACCTAGGTGCAAATCTGAAATAAAATAGGCGGTTTTTTCCATACTTAAGGCCTCTGATAATTCTTATGCGATTCTTTCAGAAAATGTAGAACCGCAAAGACAAAAAATCGCAAAATTATTGTATCTGTAAGCTATCATGAATATCGTTTCCACTCCCCATAAACTTCACCTTTTCTTTTGCACCAACACGCGCGCCAATGGCGAAAAATCCTGTGGAGACACCGAGGATACCAAGGTCTTGGCAGAACAACTTAAAATGCGATTCAAGGAGTCTAAGCTTCCTGTTCGGATCACGCGCTCGTCGTGCCTAGGGCCTTGTGCCAAGGGTCCCAATATCATGTGTTATCCGCAGCAGACTTGGTTCCAAGACGTCAAGGCTGGGGATATAGAAGCCATTGAACAAGCTGTCAAAGAGATTTTGGCCCATGGGAGTCACCCAATGAATTCGCCTCCTCTGCCAAATCTTTAAATCCTGTACCGAGACACCAATCCTGAATTAATTGTGGATTGAAATAGGACCCGAACTCGGTGTTGAAATCCCAATCCCATCCCACAATTTCATCGCCCTCCGATTTTTTTAAATGCAAGTGAAAGGCGTGAAGCAGATGATGCCTTGCTCCCAGGCAATGATAATCAGCCTCATCTAGTTCTTGATCCAATTGTTTGAGATAGGCAGAGCCTGCTTGAGAGTAGATTTTATCTCCAATAATGGGCGACCCTATAGCGGCTAAGTGGGCTCGAAGCTGATGTTTGCGACCCGTAATCGGTGCTAATACAACCAACGATTCGGTGGAAGTGGTGGAGAGGACTTTGTACAGAGTTAAAGCCTTTTTTCCACCAGGAAGAATATCCACCTTACTGCGAATGGGTCCTAGGCCGCTTTCACCCAAGGCTAGTTCAATCCGTCCAGACCTGGGCTCTATTATCCCATGTGTAATGGCTGCATATAGCTTTAACCAGTGCGACTTTGGAGATGCCGGCGCCCAGCAACGAAGCGCATCGGACCCTTTTGCAAAGGCGACCAACCCGCCCGTTTCCCGGTCGAGGCGATTCAACGGCGCCCAGGCGATATCCCGAAGTTGTTCGCGTACCAAGTTGGCCAAGGTTTGGAAGAAAATTTTTCCTGTCCGGTGCACGGGCATTCCAGGAGGTTTGTGAACAAGACAAAGGGTTTCAGATTGTTCCAAAATTTTGAAATCGAGTGGAACTTCCGGCTCTTCATAATCGACCACGGCAAATCGCAGGCTTTGGCCTTCTCGCAAGGGTTCGCCTCCATCAGCCCTTTGGCCTTCCCATTCAAGCCTTCCCAAGGTGAGCAGGCTCTGCCATTCCTCTTGCGAATGGTAAGTGAATCGCCGAGTTAAATAGGCAAGCAGGTTGTCTTTTCCCGGATTACGAATGGTGGCCGTAAAGGAAGAATTGATTTTGGGCAACGAAACTCTTTTCAGGAGAAAAAAAGGGGCGGGATACTGTTATCCCACCCCACTCATTCGAACGGTCGCCGTCCAGCAGCGCCGTCTTACGGCCTTTCGACCGTCACGCCCCACAGTTTCGTCCAGCCTCTAGGACCGCGAAAACGGGGGTTTGAAGTTATTTTTTCGCGAATTGCGTCGCGTCCGTTTTAATCATATTGGGAGTGGTATCGGAGTCGAAGGTTTTATAGCGAATGTATTCGCCTTTTTCATTAATGACCATGATTAAAGGGATGGAACCGGTTCCATAATTATCGCCGAAGGTTCGGTCTTCATCATAAAAAACAGGGACATGTACCTTGTAATCACGAATGAAACTGCGAATGTCGTCTTCGGTATTCCACTTAATAGCAATGGCAATTGTTGTGAAGCCTTTGGGGGCCAATTCGTCAGATAGTTTTTGCACGAATGGGAAGGCATGTTGACAATGCGGACATTTAGCGGAGAAATAGAAGATCATGAGCTTTCGGTTCGCGAGTTGGGACAATTTGATATTCGAGTCAGAGATCGGTTTTGGCACTAGGGCAAAATCGATATGCGCACGTTTGTTGGTTTTTTTATCCAGCTCAAAAGTGGGAGGCGGCTCAGGAACTTGTGGACCTTGTAGGGCACCACGTAAGGGTTGCGCGGATACGAGGTTTAAAGCCAAACCAGCCAAGAATGAGACCGTTAGAAACGCCTTTTTATGACGCATAAATAAATTGTTCTCCTCGATGTATACGCAGAAAAGATACAAGGCTGGATCGGGGGTGGGCAAGGGATTTCCAAAAAAAGTTACTGATTTCATAATATTAGGAATGGGGACCGGATCTATACATTCTGACTGTATTCAGACCTTAATAACATGGTTGATAGAGGGCTCAATATTGTATTATTGTAGGATGAAATTTAGGGGTTTTTAGTCTTTTCCGCCATGTTCGGGCAGCCTTAAGGGGTAGGAATTTTGGATTTTTCTCCAAATCAAGGCGAACTAAGTCCAGAGCTTTATAAACTCAAACAGCAAAACATCCAACTGCAGCATCTTTTGAAATATAAAGACGATGTTGAAATCCCAACTTTAAAAAGGCAAATGGGACATTTTCAACATGAGTTGCAAACGACTAAATCCCAACTCAACGAAACGGTCAAACAAGAAGACTTCCTAGACCGGGTAACAGGCATTATCCATATCGATAGAGATATGCGAGTCGTTAAAATAAATAGCTATGCGCTCGAAATTTTGGGAACCTTACACACTCAGGCTATCGGCCGTCCGATTAAAGAAGTGGGAATCCATTCTCAAAGTGGCCGACCTATTTTCGGGGATATCGATTATTATCTCGAGCCGGAAGGCAAAGAAAGCGAATGGGAAAAGGAAATTCCCATGCCGAACGGGGAGAAACGCTACTACCATTTTCGAAGCTCCTTAATTATTGGAACTCGATTGATCAGTATTATCGAAGTCACCGACTTACGTCTCTCAGAAAGTCGTGTGAAGGCTATCATCGGTTCCTCTAAAGATGGAATAGCTTTGGTCGATGAAGGCTTCGTGATTCGCTCTACCAATGCCCGGTTTGGAAAATTGTTCGGCCTCAACTGGCGGCAATTTGAGGGTATGCAATTCGACATAGCTGCAGAATTATTACAGTATCATTTCAAGCAATCCCATGACTTCATGCAATTTTACAGCGGAATACAACGGGATCCGGAATTGCATGCCGAACAATTGTTCGAAATGGAACTACCGCATTCGGCTACCTTTCAGATTTATACTCGGCCCATCGTTGATGAACAAAACCGACTGATCGGCCGCGTGTGGTTTGTCACCGATGTCTCTCAATTTAAAGAAATGGAAAAAACTCTGGTCGCCAATGCCCTGGATTTGGAGGATAAGGTGAAGGCGCGCACAGAAGAGTTGTTCGTACAGAATCAAGAACTAGTTCGGGTGCGGCAAGAAACAGAAATGGAATTGGATATGGCCAAGCAGGTACAACAAGGCATGCTTCCCAAGCATTTGCCCCGTCTGGATGGTTATGAAGTCTCTGCTGCTTATGCTCCGACGGGAAAGGTTAGCGGCGATTTTTACGATTTTATCCAACTTGACGGAAATCGGATTTTCATGTTGATGACCGATGTCTCCGGCCATGGTGTGCCCGCGGCTTTGGTCACGGCGATGGCAAAGATGGCTTTCGACCGGCATGTTAAATCAGGCAATTCCCTTTCACAAATCCTCACTAAAGTGAATATTGATCTTTGCGCAGCCATCAAAACCGATCATTATCTGACCGCCTTCGTGGGAATCCTTGACCTCAATAATGGCAGGCTTTCCTATAGTCGAGTCTGTCACCCCTACCCGGTCATTTATCGTCACCATGACAAATCTCTGGAGCATCTGCAAATGCGAGGAGGTTTTTTTCTCGGAATGTTCGAAGACAACAGTTATACCGAACAGGAAACGGTTCTCAATCAGGGTGATTTGCTGTTTGTCTATACCGATGGCATCAACGAAAGTTTTAATAGCAAAGATGAGCTCTATGGACGAAAGCGTTTGGACGCAGTCATTAGCAAATTCGCCACTATGGGGCCCTCGGAAACAATTGCCCAGGCTCAAATTGACAAAGATCGATTTTCTGAAGGTCGCCAAAGTCTGGATGACATTTCCATTTTTGCTATCAGACGCGCCGAAAATGTTTAAGTCGAATTTCCATTACCGCCGAACCTTTTTATGGTGGGGTTTCAGTTAGAATGAAGAGGTTCCCTTGAAAATTTTGGTTGTAGGAGGCGCTGGTTATATTGGGTCGCATGTGTGTAAGGCGTTGCGGCAACAGGGCGCGGAAGTCACGGTCTTTGACAACCTATCCAGTGGACTGCGTGGAAACGTCCAACGGGGTGTGGTTTTCCGCCATGGCGACATTTTGAATGTCCAGGCTTTGGACGAGGTTTGCGCGGGCGCAAATTTTGACGGGGCAATCCATTTGGCAGCCTTGAAAGCGGCGGGTGAGTCCATGCTCATTCCTGAAAAATATTCGGTGAATAATATCATCGGGACCCTTAATTTATTGAATGCATTGGTTAAACATGGCGTCAAAAATCTGGTTTTCTCTTCGACCGCTGCGGTTTATGGCGATCCTGAATACATTCCCATGGATGAAAAACATCCCACTAAACCGGTGAACTATTACGGCTATACCAAACTTGCCATTGAAGGGTACCTTGAATGGTACTGTAACTTGAAAGGCCTTAGGTATGCGGCTCTGCGTTATTTCAATGCGGCCGGATATGATATTGAGGGCGAACTGTGCGGATTAGAACAAAATCCTGCCAACCTTGTCCCGGTTATTATGGAAGTGGCCATGGGATGGCGAAAGAAGATTCAAATTTTCGGCGCAGATTATGACACCCCCGATGGGACCGGCGTGCGGGACTATATCCATGTAAGCGACTTGGCTTCAGCCCATCTCAAAGCACTGGATAAACTGTTGGGGGGCACAGAAAAGCTCATGGTTAATCTTGGAACCGGTGAGGGTATTTCGGTCTTGGAAATGGTTCAGAAAACCATGGAAATTAGTGAGCGTCCGGTGGCTTACGAGGTGGTAGGAAGAAGAGTGGGTGATCCTCCCATTGTCGTGGCTTCGGCAGGCCTTGCTGAAACGATGCTGGGTTGGAGAGCGCGTTACAGTGATGCCCATACCTTGTTGTCGACGACCTGGAAAGCCTATCTAGCGAACAACCTTGAACGAAAAAATTAAGCTTCTGCTATAATTTTTAGATTCCCTTTTGGTAACTCATCCCTCGCGAGAGGCTTCGGCCGTTTCGTTGTATATTTAAGGTATAACGAATCCGAACGCCTGATTATAAATTCATTGATTCAGTAATGACCTTAAATATCCGTTGGAGATTTTCATGTCTAAATCGAATTTTCCCTCAACCCTTGGCGCTCTGAAGCGTTCGGGGTATCGAAGCAAACCTGTCAAAGAGGAGCTGCGCGACAATCTCCTCGCCCGTATTCGCGGCGGTGGTCCATTGATGCCGGGGGTTATTGGATATGAAGAAACTGTTCTCAAACAATTGACCCATGCCATCCTTTCTAAACATGATGTTTTACTCTTAGGTTTGCGTGGCCAGGGAAAAACCAGGATACTACGTAAGCTCTCCGAATTTTTAGATGAACGTATCCCAATTGTAGCGGGTAGTGAAATCAATGACGATCCCTTCGCTCCCATTTCCCGATTTGCCCGGGATATTTTGGTTGAACAAGGTGACGAGACGCTTATCGAATGGATTGGACGCGAAGCCCGTTATGGTGAAAAGTTGGCGACACCGGATGTTTCCATGGCGGACTTGATCGGAGATATTGATCCGGTCAAGGCTTTCCACCAAAAACTGGGATATGGTCATGAAGGCGCGATTCAATTCGGTATTATTCCCCGCACCAATCGGGGGATTTTTGTCATCAACGAATTACCCGATTTACAAGCTAGAATTCAAGTCGGGCTGCTCAATATCATGGAAGAACGGGACGTGCAAATCCGAAGTTTTCGCGTCCGGATTCCACTGGATATAATGATGGCCTTTTCCGCCAACCCCGAAGATTACACCAACCGGGGAAACATTATTACCCCGCTCAAGGATCGAATTGACTCTCAGATCATCACGCATTACCCCAAAAATGCGTTGACGGCAATGGAGATTACCCGTCAAGAAGCTTGGTTGGAGCGCGGCGCGGCCATCAAACCTCAACTCAGCGAAACCGTGCGGTTGGTGGTTGAACAAGTCGCCTTTGAGGCCCGAGAGGACAAGGATTTCATTGATCAAAAATCGGGCGTATCCGCTCGGTTACCTATTGCCGCTTTGGAATTACTTGCCAGCGCAGTAGAGTTGCGCGGCGCTCATACCGGGGAAATTGCTCCTAAAGCGAGATTATCCGATTTGGAAACCATTATTCCAGCCATAACCGGAAAGTTAGAGTTGGTTTATGCAGGGGAGCAAGAAGGCCCTGCCAATATCGCTCGCGCCATGATAGCCAAGGCCACTAAAAACGTGTTCCACCGGTACTTTCAAGATCCTTATAATAAGCGAGAAAAATCACCGGAAGCGAATCCTTATTATCCGCTGGTCTCATGGTTTGAAAAAGGCAATTCCCTTACCTTGGGGGACCGGATGTCCGATGGGGAATATCGAAAAATGTTGGAGTCCGTACCGGAGATTCGTTCAGTCATGCGAGCCGTTGTCGCTAAATCAGCGGAACCGCAGGAGGAATCATCAGATGATTCATTGTTAATGGAGTTGTTGTTGGAGGGGTTACACTTACATTCACGCCTCAGCAAGGAAAATTTGACGGAAGGGTTTGTGTATCGTGACATGATGTCCGATATCATGAAGGGATAGGGATGGATATTCGTTACGGAAAGCCTTTCCCTCCCTTGGATGGAGGGGAAGGAAAAGGAGATGAAAAATTTGACTTGGTCGATTTATTCTCTCAACTCTTTCTGCGCAGTAATGGTGATCTTCGGCAGACACTGGAATGGCTGCGTCGCATTTCAGAAAACCAAGGTTTTATAAATCGAGATCGCACCTTCGAAGACATGATGGATGAACTGGAATCGAAAGGGTTACTTCGTCGCGACAAGGAGGGTTTCGATCTGACACCCGCAGGCGATCAAGCTGTTCGCGAAACTATTTTTGAACGTGTGTTCAAGGGGATGGGCAAGGGATTGCGAGGCTCCCATAACACTGGAAAACAAGGCAAAGGCGGTGATCGTCAGCCGGAAACCAGACCTTATACTTTCGGCGATGACTTTTCCGATTTGGATTTCAATACATCCTTGAAGAATGGGCTGAAGCGTGGAGGAGAGGCTGCGGGCATATCGGAAGAGGATTTCGAAGTGTATGAGCGGGAACAGCTCTCCGGTTGTTCCACGGTACTGATGTTGGATATCAGTCATAGTATGGTTCTTTATGGGGAAGATCGCATCACACCAGCGAAAATGGTAGCGATGTCTTTGGTTGAATTTGTCCGCCGTCATTATCCCCGCGATACCATCGATGTCATTACCTTCGGGGATGAAGCCAAGGAAATCGCCGCGGACAAGATCGCCCATGTTTCAGTGGGACCCTTCCATACCAATACCTGTGACGGTCTCAAATTGGCCCAGACCTTACTTCGTCGCCGAAAAAATCCTAACAAACAAATTTTTATGGTCACGGATGGAAAGCCTTCGGCAGTTTTTGATCGCGGCCGACTCTATCGAAATTCCATGGGTCTCGACCCTTTAGTTCTACAAAAAACCTTTGCAGAAGGTCGAAATTGCCGCAAGAATAAAATCCGGGTCTGCACTTTTATGATAGCGCAGGATCCATATTTAATCGAGTTTGTTGAGGAATTCAGTCAAGTGTCAGGCGGAAAGGCTTTTTACACGGGCCTGGATGACTTGGGAGAATTTGTTTTTGTGGATTACCAAGCGCATCGTCGAGGGAAAATTCGTTAACTTTCCAACGAAATACCCATGTCATTGCCGCCATTGCATTTTACGGCGTACATGGCTTCATCCGCTCTTTGAACCAATTCCTTGATGGCTTGGGAAATCTCTTTGGTGTCATCGCCCGGTCGGAATTCGGTGACTCCAATTGAGAGCGATGTTGGATCGACATGTAGTTTTCGATATGCCGTTAGAATACGTTCGCAAGTGATACGGGCTCCGACGACATTGGTATCAGGAAGGATCAAAACAAATTCATCACCCCCGTAACGATAGGCCGAGTCCATATCCATGCGCAATTCACTGAGAAACACATTGCCGAGCATTACGAGCAAGTGGTCGCCGGCCTGATGACCTTTGGTGTCATTATAAACTTTGAATTTGTCCACATCAATCAGAGCCAATGAAAAGCTGCGATTCCGATGCCGTTTTTGCGCCTTGATCATCCTACCTAATTCGGTATTGAGATGGCGTACATTATATAGACCAGTGAGACTATCGGTTATGACCAGCCGTAAAAGTTGTTCATTTTTTTCATGAAGCTGGCCTTCCAAATGTTTACGCTTGGAAATATTGCTGCAATTGAAAACTTCGCCGATGGTTTCTTTGTCTCGATTGAGCATACGAGTGACGCTAAGTGAAATCCAGATTTCTTCCCCGGAATCGTTTTGGTTGATTCGTAATTCTTGGGCTTCGGCAGAACCATGTTGATCGACCCTGGCTAAAAGGGCGGAGATTTCAACCGGACTGACAAAAAGACCGTGGACTTCTTTACCCAGGACATCGGTTTGGGAAATACCGAATACCCGCTCGGAGCCACGATTGAATTTGAGAATCCGATGTTCAATATCGGTGGTAAAAATGATATTGCCCGAATTGGTAATCACGGACTCGAAATACCAGGCTTTTGCTTCCAGTCTTTTTTGCTTGAGTTGAAAAACCTGTAAATCTTCTAAGTGGGTGCCCCCTTTTTGGTGCAGGAAAATAATCAAGGCTACGAACCCAATGGAAGAAGAATAAGTGAGCCAGGGGAATTTTTTTAACGCAAGATAGTTCAGTGCCAATGCAAATAGCAGTAGCAACAAATAGACGCCGTTAGTTTTCCAACCTCTTTTGGCCAAATTGATCACAATTTCCTTAACAGTGATTTTACTCTTCTTCAGGTCCAATTGCCACAAATGCTAATAATGAATGCAAAAAAGTACCCAGGTTTGGCATTATAGCCTAGGTCCTTTGTAACTGCGAATGGCTCTCCAGCAAGGCTGTTTCAAACCGAGACATTCTTTCGACGAGATATTTAGAGATGTCGTCCAGAGGAATTCCGTTACTTGCAATTCGGTATGCTTCCCAAATCAAATCATGTCTCGTTTCAATTTCGAACTCCAAATCTGCGGTCTGAAGTTTCGATAAATTCATGGCATCGGGCTTTTCAAGTGCTTTTGTCAGGACAAACTCTAAATTTTTTTGCGATTGGGTCAGGTTGAATCCTTCCGATACTTCTAGAGCCTCGGACTTGGCCTTCAGAGAAGGGGCCTTCAGAGAAGGGGCCTTCAGAAAAGGGTCTTTCTGTGAGAGCGAAAGAAGCGCGTCATCGAGTCTTTTCCTTAAATGTACCGAAACCTTCTGACTCGGATGGGCAATTCCAGCGACATCATAGAGGACTTGCATCTGCATGTCTTGGTCCCAGAAAGTTTGCCAAACCAGGCAAGCGTCTGGAAGTTTTGCATGGAAAAGGTATTCGGCCACCTGATCGGCCCGCAGATTTTGCAAACCCAAGTGTTCTTGTTCAAATTGAAGTTTGACTGGCAATGAGGAATCCGTTTGGAAAATAATATGGCCACTACCATAAGGACCCGTTTCCACAGGGTTAGATGGGCCGAATAGAGAAACAGTTGGAGTTCCTAAAGCTGCGGCCAGGTGCATGGCTACGGTGTCACCTGTGACCACCTGTTTAGCCTGCGAGATTAGCCACGCTGCGCCGAGCAAGCTGGTTTTTCCCACACAATCCAAAATTGCTGAGGCTGCCTTGGGTGGCATGCTTTCTAATATTTTGTTCATCACTGGACGATCTTCCGGTGCCCCCGTGAATACGAGGAGTTGTCCCCGTAACTGACAGGCTACTGCTAAATTGGCCCAATGGGTTTCTGGCCATCGCTTTCCCGGCCAAGCTGAACCGGGATGAAAAACCAAATATTCACTAGTCATCAGATTTTCATTGCCCATAAACATTTCCAAAGGGGGAAGAATGCATTGGGGGTGGAAAAAAGCACCACTGCTTTTAAGCGTTTTCAAATTCGTCCACTTACATTGGTTGATCAACGCGGCCTTGGCTGTGCGAAAATAAATGTCTACGGCATGCCATCCATTGGCATCGCGTTGAGCGGGAATAGCCGCTAGATGTTCCATGTATCTGGATTCGATCCGGAAGACTCGATTCTCGAATAAGTTTAGCCCTTGTTTTTGATTTGCTTGAACAAAACTTTGGAGGATGCCTCCGAATTTTTCCTGGAATAAATTTAAGGACAGGTCATAGTGAGTCTGGGAAATGTCATGGATGAAATTGTCCAGAATCAACATTGCTTGTTGACAATCATCTTCATTCCACTTTTCTCGTAATGCTACCCTTGGCAGGACAAAGGTTCGATTAATTATCGGGGATTTTTCGACTAGGGATCGGCATTCATCACTGACCACGTAATCAACAAGCATATCTGGACCTTCGGTTTTCAAGCGGCCAATGGCTTGCAAAGCCATGACAACATCTCCCGGATTATTTGGGAGGATCACGAGAATGGTCACAGTCATACTTGACCGTACTTATTTTCTTTGCGGGTTGGCTTAACTAGAATCATCCCTAAAAGGAGCGCAACTCGTTCCTGGGCTGATAGTGTTCGACCTAAGACAAGTTTTTCCTGGATATCGTGGTAAAACTGGATAAATTCCACTTGGTTCATGTAATTAAGCATGTCATTTTTTTAGATGTAAAAACAAGGTGACGAATAACTTCAAATGTGACCTTAAACGCTTTAAAAGCAGCGAGAGATCGGTTAATTTTTCACCATGCCCAAATACGTTATCGCCTTTATGACGCCCAAACCTTCTTTGGTACACGAAGTGGTAGAGCTGGATTCACAAGATTCGGCCCTACGGTTTTTTTTCAATCAGTTTGTGAAGGCGGGATACTCACACGATAATGAGGGCTTTAGCTATTTCAAAGAAGATTTTTCCGATCCCGACGCCCCTTTGGGACACATCCTGGAAATCTAAGGAGAACGAAACGCGGTGAAAAAATCCGTTGGCGTTCTCATGGGAGGAATCTCTCCCGAACACCCCGTATCCTTGGTCTCTGGAACTGGGATGCTTAAAAATTTGGATCCGGAACTGTTTGCCGGATTTCCAATTCTAATCTCTAAAACCAACCGTTGGATATGGCCATCCAAAGACGCCGAGGACGGTGCTGCCAAGGCTTTGGTTGAAAATGCGGACTTGGCCGCAGCTTGCATTGAAACTCCTCCCCCAGGCTGGCTATCCGCCCAATTCCCTGATTTTAAAGCTTTTCCTCACTGTGACCTAATGTTAATTGGTTTGCACGGTGTAGGTGGGGAAGATGGTCGCCTGCAGGGCTTTTTCGAATTGGCGGGTCAACCTTTTACCGGAAGCGGGAGCTTGGGCTCAGCCCTGGCTATGGATAAAATTACGGCGAAGCGAATCTATCAGGCTTCGGGAATTCCAACGGCTCGATATCAAGTTTTGGAAAAATCCGAGATTGAATCCGCCGCGCAACAGTTGGAAAAAGATTTTGGCTATCCCCTGGTGATCAAAAATCCCAAGGGCGGTTCCAGCCTTGGAATGGGAATCGCTCATTCACGATCCGACCTGGAAATGCTTTTAAAAACCCTAGGTGCAGACTCTGAACGCCTTTTGGTGGAAGCGTATCTAAAAGGGAAGGAAGGGACCTGTGGCTATCTTTCAGGACATCAAGCACTTCCGCCCACGGAAATTCGTCCCATCCAAGATGGGTTTTTTAATTTTGAAGCCAAATACAAACCTGGCAGAACCGAAGAAATCACTCCGGCTCAATTTCCGTCTG
>JAYVCH010000092.1:0-10624 GCA_043750055.1 Fibrobacteria bacterium | reverse complement strand
TCCTTGTTAGTCATGCCCGAAGCCATGAGTGCTGAAAGGCGAAATCTGCTGCAAGCCTATGGAGCTGAGCTTGTGTTAACGCCAGCCCATTTAGGCATGGCCGGCGCCATTGAAAAAGCCAGAGAAATTATGCGCGGTCGCAAGGATTGTTTTCTGGCGCAGCAATTTGACAATCCATCGAACCCGGACGCTCATCGGCGTTGGACCGCCGAAGAAATTTGGGAGGACACCGCGGGGCAGGTGGATGTATTCGTAGCGGGAGTGGGAACCGGAGGCACGATCACCGGGGTCGGAGAAGTTTTGAAAGCGCGTAACCCTTCGGTGCGCATTGTGGCCGTAGAGCCATCGGCCTCAAGCGTGCTTAACGGCGGGAAACCAGGCTGGCATGAAATTCAGGGGATCGGTGCCGGTTTCATACCCAAGGTTTTAAATGTGAAAATTTTCGACGAGATTATTAAAGTGACCAACGAAGAAGCATTGGATATGACGCGAAGATTGGCCAGAGAGGAAGGAATTCTCGCGGGTATTTCCACCGGAGCGAATGTGAGAGCGCTTTTTGAAATCGGCAAACGATCCGAGATGGCAGGCAAGACCTTAGTGACCTTGGCCTGCGATTCCGGCGAGCGCTATCTTAGCACTCCTCTGTTTCAGTCCAACTAGACCTCAAAGCAAGCCCATGCCTGTATTTACCGAACATCAGATGCGTCGTTATATGCGGCACTTAATTCTCACCGAAGTGGGATTCAAAGGACAACAAAAATTAACCGAATCGAAAGTCTTGGTAGTCGGGGCGGGCGGCTTGGGCTCCCCGGCTCTTTATTATTTGGCCGCAGCCGGAATCGGCACCATCGGCATAGCGGAAGCGGACATTGTGGACGAATCCAATCTGCAACGCCAAATCATCCATTTTACCGCAGACATGGGTCGACTCAAATTGCAAAGTGCGAAAGAAAAAATAAACCAAGTTAACCCGGATGTTACGGTCTGTGAACACCCTTCTTTCCTCAACGCCGCCAATGCCATGGAGATTATTTCCCAATATGATTTCATTGTGGATGGCACTGATAATTTTGCCGCTAAATTCCTAATCAACGATGCCTGCGTGCTTTCGGGAAAGCCATTTTCACATGCAGGCGTTCTTCGCTTCGAAGGCCAGACGATGACCGTCGTGCCGGGAATAAGTCGCTGCTATCGGTGCCTTTTCCGGGAGCCTCCCCCCGCAGGGGCCGTTCCTAGTTGCGCTGAAGCCGGAGTCTTAGGGGTGGTCGCAGGCACGTTAGGCACTTTGCAAGCAACGGAAGCAGTAAAGTTTATATTAGGTAAAGGTGAATTACTCACCGATCGGTTGCTGATTTACGATGCGCTTTCCATGCGCTTCCGCGAAAGCCGTGGCAAACGCGACCCTGCTTGTCCTGTTTGCGGAGATCATCCTACGGTGACAACTTTGTTGGATTATCCTAATCCCGCTTGTTCCGACCCAATTTAGACTGGGTTATAACTATCTCCGTCACACCGGACACAACCTTCGGGAAGATTTACCTCGGAATTTAGCTTAGCAGTTCTCGGATTTTGCCCGTTAATATTCCTAATGAAAACGGCTTCTGAATAAATGCTTTGTCTCCCGTGGCCACTTCATTTCGAAAATCTGTATCCTGAGTATAGCCGGACATAAAAATCACCTTGATTCCGGGAATCAATTTTAAGAGAGCGTTCACGAGTTCAGTTCCACCCATTTCTGGCATCACCATATCGGTCAACACCAAATGGATGGGTAAGGAATAATTATCAACCACTTTCAAAGCGTCCTTACCATGCTTCGCTTCCAGCACGAGGAAACCTTGTTGGGTAAGCAATTCCCGGACAATACTACGAACCTCACTATCATCTTCAACAAGCAACACGGTCTTTGCCAATACAGTCGAAGAGCGTAAGGCTTTCTGGACTTCCTCCTCGCGGTCGGCTTCATCCTCCGTTCTTGGCAAATAAATGTGAAACACACTGCCTTTGGAAACCTCCGTTTCCACTGAGACGCAGCCCAAATTTTGAGTAATGATTCCATATACCGTGGAAAGTCCCAACCCATTGCCTTTGCCCCTGTCCTTAGTGGTATAGAAGGGATCGAAAATGTACGGGAGATGGTCAGAGTCGACGCCCGTGCCGGAATCGGATACAGAAATTAATACATGGGGACCTGGATGAATTCGTCCAAAACCTCCAGGGATCTCATTCTGCAAAGTCATATTGGTGGTCTCAATATGAAGAACGCCTCCATTGGGCATGGCATCACGCGCGTTCAAAGCCAAATTCATAACCACTTGTTCTAATTGCACCGGGTCAATGCGAACGTTCCACGTCGTCGGATCCGACTTTAATTTCAAATCGATATTTTCTTCTAGTAAATGCCTGAGCATTCGTTCCATGGATTGGATTACGAAATCAGGATTGATCACTTTGGGTTGAGGAATCTCTTGTAGGCTGAAGGCCAATAACTGTCGTATCAATCCAGCGGCGCGTTCACTGCCATTGAGAATTTCCCCCACTTCGCGCCTACAGAGATGCTCCGGTTCCATCTTTAAAAGCATGAGCTCGCAATAACCCATGATCGCGGCTAACAAATTGTTAAAATCATGGGCAATACCCCCCGCCAAGCGTCCCACGGCCTCCAATTTTTGGGATCGTCTTAATTGTTCTTCGCGCATGCGTAAGCCATCTTCAGCATTGCGCGCTTCCGTGATGTCACTGGCGGAACCAATCCACCGCCGAGGAACACCATTAGCATCCCAAATCGCCGTGCCTCTATCTGACCATAATCGGTAGGTCCCATCCTTGTGTCGAATTCGGTATTCCTGCAAGAATGCATCGCGAGAAACCAGATGCTTTTCACAGGAGAAAATCACCCGAGCCCTATCCTCCGGGTGAATCAGCACTTCAAAGGCTTCACGGGTTCTTGGTATTTCCAAGGTCGAAAAACCCAGCCGCACTTCCACAGCGCCGAACCAATCCACTTTCCCACTTTCCAACGACCATTCATAAATAAGATCGTGACCGCATTCTGCCGCGACCCTGAGCCGTTCCTCTGATTGACGTAGAGCTTCTTCTTCTCTTTTTCGATCGGTAATGTCCAAAAAAGTCCCCATCAAACTTTCCACACTTCCATCCAGGGCTAAAACGGCCGTTCCATACACCCACATTCGCCTTCGCTTTCCCCAACGACCGATGACTTCGACTTCATAATTCGATGCTTGACCCCGATTTCGCTTACCATGTTCGCGTTCTATGGTTTCTAAACTCTCTCCGGTAAAAAAATCATGCCAGCGCGTATCCGAATTCATTAATTCGAAGGGAGACTCCAATTCTAAAAGAGCGGTCATGGCTGGATTGATGTAAACAGTTTGACCATCCCTTTTCACATTCCAAATTCCCACCGGAGACCCATCCGCCAAAGCCCTAAACCGTTCCAAACTTTTACTCAACTGTCGTTTCACATCAAATAATTTTGTTACATCTATCACAATACCAATGCAATTTCCATCCATTCCTGAATTGGACACAATTGTCACACTCAAATTAATTTTGTGGCCGCCTTTTCCAGTGACCTCGACTTCAATGGGACCGCACCGACCGGTTTCAAGCAACTGCTTTTCTTGAATTTGAGAAACCAGAAAACCAAAAGGATGGAATTCAGAGGTTCCCTCGATTCCAAGCATGGTAAGGAGATTGGAATTAAGGGTTGCCGCAACTTGACCGATTTTTCCGGTAAAAACGCCAATCGTGGGGGAGTTAAAAAAAGCATGAAAATTAGACCTCATTGAATCGAGAGCATTCGTCAGTTCCTCAAGTTTAGACTTTTTCTTTTTGGAATGAAAAATCCATAACAATGCCATGAGGAGATTGAGAGCGACGCTAACTGCGCCAAATAGGACCCAAATCTGCATGGTGAAGAAAGCCTTTCACTCTTTTTTTTCACAGCCTGAACCTCCTTATTTGAGGAGGGACTGAGCACAAGACGCCTATTCGATTCTATATCAAACTAAGTCTTTAGGCAGTAAGATTAATGATGAAGAAGTTGAAGAGCCGTCATCAGTAAGAGAATGTAGACCAAATACTCAAAGACCTTTTGAGGCAGAGCACGATTAGCCAGCCATCCAATCGCCACCCCCAGCGGAATCATAGGAAGAAGACGCAAATCCTGAGTGAGAGAAGCAATTGAAATCAAGCCAGAGTACAGATAAGGAGGCACTTTAAACAAGTTGAGTAAAGTAAAGAAAATAGCGCTCGACGCAACAAAAATGCGCTTATCTACCTTTTGTGCCATTAGAAAAATGGCCATAATGGGACCGGCGCCATGAGAAATTGTGGAAGTAAATCCTGCCAAGACGCCCAATAGCACTCCCTCCCAAATCGACGGTCGATAAACTCGCGAGGGATACCAAATATTTCGCACGAGTAAGAGAATGGTTAAAACCAAAGCCGTGGCCCCAATGGACCTTCGCAACAAATGCTCGGAAATAGACGATACAAAAGTCATCCCCAAAACAATGCCGATGAGGGATCCAAGGAGAGGGTGAAGAATCAGGCTCCATTTCCATTTTTTCCAGAAAACGGAAATCGTCATCAGGTCGGCGAAGCAAAGTAGGGGCAAGATGATCCCGATGGCTTGACGCGCCGGCACGGCCGTGGCCATGAGTGGAGTAGTCAACATACCCAAACCCGTCGCGAATCCCGCCTTGGACAAGCCAATCAAAAAGGCGCCTAAATAAGGATAAATCCAAGCAGGCATGAGTGAAATTACAGGCGTGGAGGAATCGGGTCACTGGAAATCGGGAGCTGGCGAGCCACGATTTGTTCCCGAATCGCTTCCGAGACCTTAGCGCCCAGCAAGGTTTCAATCAGTTGAAACGAAAATTCTTCAGCCGTGCCAGCTCCCCGCGAGGTGATCACGTTCCCATCCACAACCACACGTGCCTCCGAATACGCTTCTATATTTCCTTCCAGTTTTGGTCGAATACCCGGAAAGGAAGTGATGACATGATCGTTGAGAATGTTCGCATCCGCCAGAATTAAAGGTGCGGCGCAAATAGCAGCCACTAAGATTCCATTTTGATGCGCGTGACGAACCAACTGCAAAACGCGAGGGTCTTTTCTGAGTGGTTCGACTCCGGGACCACCGGGTAAAATCACCATATCAAAGGATTCGGATAGGGCTTTTTCGAGAGTCGTTTCCGCAAGCACGGAAATTCCATGGCTCCCCGTTACCGTTAGGTTTGAATCCAAAGCGGCCGAAATCACCTTTATACCGGCCCTTCGAAGCAAATCCAAAGGAGTAATGGCCTCTAATTCCTCGAAACCGGGAGATAGCAGTAAAAGAACCCTTTTCATATTTTATAAAATCCTCTAAAATAAAGTAGCAATGCCAGACAAAATCATTCGGGCCACGGGTGAAATAGCAGAACTCCGATTCGTTATTGTCGATGCGACCGAAGCGGCCAATATAATTGGTCGGTATCATGATGCCAAAGCCTTCACGCGTATCCTGCTTGGAGAAACGATCACGTCTTCATTAATGTTGGCCTCGGGGTTAAAAGGAAATGGCACCGCTCAAGTTAAATTCCAATTTTCCGGAGATTATTCCTTCGTCACGGCAGATGCGACTCCGCTTGGTTTGGTACGCGGCATGATTCCCAAGGAGGATGTGCGAGGCTTGGGAGAATTCGAACCTCTGCTCTCACCCCAATTAATGACCGTTCGAAAAATGAATGAATCCGGAATTCCCATCTCGGAAGGCATTGTGGAAATGCCCTCGGAAAATATCGGTCCCAGTACAGCTTATTATCTTTTGCAAAGTGAACAGACCAAATCCGCAGTCGGAATCAAAGCCCAGTCTAATGCTTCTGGAACCATGCTCGATTTTTGCGGCGGTTTTCTAGTCGAAGCCCTTCCAAAGGCAGATGAAAAAACCTTGGCCTTGATGGAGCAAGTGGTTCGCACCATGCCAAGTATCGCCACCTACCATAAACCTGGACAAGGTTTGGATTTAGATGCCTTACTGTCCGACCTAGCAGGCCCATTTCGTTATACTGTGCATAGTGAAATGCCCATTACCGCCTTTTGCCCCTGCTCTCAGGCAGGAGTTTTGAAGGCCCTAACTGGACTTCCCCAAGCCGAATTAGAGGAAATTTGCATTCGCAGCGAAACGATAGAATTACACTGTGAGTACTGTAGAAAGCGCTATGAAGCCACCCCTTTGGAGGTTCGCGGCATCCTCGACAATAAGGACTCTAATCCCCCGGTCGGGCTGGATGAAGAAAATCCATAGGCCTCTCGAAATGGATACAAAAGCAAGGCCGGCCCCGCTTCCAAGGACAATTCTGGTAGTCCAACCGGTCTTAGTGAACTAAATTTAAAGCCCGTTTCGCAAGTGAACGGCCAGTCGACTAACCCTATACCTTGACCCTCATAAAGTTCAAGGAACTGGATGATTGCCATTGAAATTTGCTGAAAAATCGAGGAGCGCCTTTCTGTGAGCCTGGACTCAAAAACTCTACTGCTCTTGGAATCCGATGATGGGGTTCAAGGAATGGTGCAATCGATTGTACTCGATCATGATTTAGCCATGCAAACCGCTTACAGTATGGAAGATTCCCTACGGCTGATTTCCAAGGGACATACCTTCGCTTTCGCATTCAACTTGAATTTAATTTCCTCCGATCCAATTGATTTTGCCCGCCAATTAAAAAAAAATTACCCGGAACTTCCGGTCCTGGCCATTGTTAGCGAAGCGCATCAAGGCTTGATGGTCCAATTGCTGCAGGCCGGAATTTATGCCTGCCTAGCGATGCCACTTCAAGTTGGGGATCTTGCCTTTAACTTGAGTAAGATCATCGCTAATCGAACGGAAACATTTAATCCTTTCTCGATGAAATATGAGGAAAGGATCCTCATCATGCCGAATGATTTTTCCCTGGTCGTGCAGGTCGCGAAAAGTCTGGTGGATGGCAGTCTGCCACCCAACGAAAAAAATCGCTACCACATCATCCTTGGACTCTCGGAAATCATCAACAATGCCATTGAACATGGTAGCCTAGGAATTACCTTCGAGGAAAAAAGTAATGCGCTCAAAGCCTCGTGCTTCTATCCTTTAGCCATTGAACGGTCGCAACGCGAACCGTATAAGGACCGTGTGGTCACCGTTCGCTCTCGCATATTCCCCAATCTTCGCCGCATCGAATTTTTCGTAGCCGACCAAGGCAATGGTTTCAACTGGCACTCTTTGCCCGATCCCAAGGAAAAAGAAAATATCCTTAATCGAAATGGGCGAGGCATTATGATGGCACGCTATGCCTTCGATGAAATGATTTATAATGAAATCGGAAATGAAGTGACTCTAGTGGTCAACCTCGACATACCTTCTCGAAATCGGAGAACCTGATGGCCTATATGGCCATGGCGCGTAAATGGCGTCCTAAGAATTTCGAAGAAATGGTTGGGCAGGATCATATTGCCCAAACAATTCGAAATGCCATTAATGGAAATCGCATTTCTCATGCATATTTATTTACGGGAACTCGAGGTGTCGGCAAAACGACATCGGCTCGTATCCTGGCCAAAGCCTTAAACTGTGGCAACGGTCCCACTCCCACGCCTTGTGATACTTGCGACAATTGTAAAGCCGTTAATGCCGGAAATTCGATGGACGTGCTTGAAATTGACGGTGCTTCCAACAACAGCGTGGACAATATCCGTGACTTGCGCGAACAAATTAAATACGCGCCCATGCACGGCACCTACAAGATTTATGTCATCGATGAAGTGCATATGCTTTCAAAGTCGGCGTTTAACGCCTTGCTCAAGACTCTGGAAGAACCGCCACCGCATGTCATTTTTATTTTTGCCACCACCGAAGCCAATAAACTTCCCCATACCATTCTCTCACGAGTACAGCGCTTCGATTTCAAAAGAATTTCAGAAGCGAATATTCGAGAACGCCTGGAATACATTTGCTCACAAGAATCAATTCAGCCAGAGCGAGAAGCCTTGGAAGCCATTTCCCGTAAGGCCGATGGCAGCATGCGCGATGCGCTTTCCCTGTTCGACCAAGTATATGCCTTTTCAGGCGCGGCGCTTACTATGGAATCGGCTCGCAAGGTTTTGGGACTTCCTCGTGAAGGCCTATTCGACGGATTGCTTTCCGCCCTCATTAGCCACGATCAGAAAGCTTGTTTTACTGCGATCCAGGAAGCACATCGCGAAGGCATTGAAACAACGGATTTTCTTGTAGCCTTTGGAGAATATAACCGCAACCTGCTTTTCTCACGTCAAGGAGTCAGTGCCGTCGCACTCGGGCTTAGTGAAAATCGATATCATGAGTTGGCCGCCATGGCTCCGGAACTTCGGGATGGAGATATCATCCGTTTCGCCAAAATGATTTCCGATTTGCTGGCGCAACTGAAAACCGCCGCAAACCCACGCCTAACAGTTGAACTGGGCTTTGCGCGCATGGCCAGTTTGGATCGGGTCATTTCCTTATCACAGGTATTAGCTCAAGACTTTCCGATACCGACACAAGCGCAAACTACCACTCCAACGACCTCCGATTCCGAGGTCAAAAAAAAAAATCCAACTGAAAACATAGACGTTACCCCCACCACAAAAACAGAAGCACCAAGACCAGTGGTTTCAAGACCACCGATAGTACCCGCAACGGTTCTATCGACTGCTCCAGCAACCGCTCCAGCATTTCAACCGGAACTCAATCATCCCGTCTCCTTTTCCGAGATAGAAACGGCCGCGTTTACCGCTCCAGAGGTTCAAGAACAAACCACCAGTGCTACGGCCGCAGGGTACGGTTCAGAATCCAGCGAGGACTATTCCGAATCAATTACCTCCACCCCTGAGTCGACGCCTGGTTTTGACCCAGATTTAGACAAGGAAATGGAGGAGACTTACGATCGCGATGCGGATGAAGCCAAGGGAGCGCTTTCCACTACGAGGCTTGTCGTCGCTACAGATAAGGAGCGGGCTCAGCTCGCGGTGCAGGAATCGTCGAATTTACTTCCAGATCATTGGCCTCAACTTGTGGCTGAATTTATCGCCGCTAGACCTGTATTGGGATCTCATTTGTTGAGGACCCGCCTGGATTGGGAATCGGGAGAATTGCCAGGATTGCGTTTGGTTTTCCTGGAAAAATCTGCCTATTACCTAGTTGGTGAAGACGCCGATTTCAAAAAATCGATTCAACACTTTTTGGTTTCGAAATTACGAACAGGGTTGGAATTCACTATTCGCTACTCTCTTGATGAAGCTGCGGCGGAATCAAGGGACACGGCTGCGTTACCCTTTGGATCAGACGATCCCCTGCAAATTCCTATAGTGGGATTCATTATTAATTTATTCGAAGGCCGACAGGTCGATTAGTTTAAAACACCACCCTTCCCCTCGTCTTCGACGCTGGGAAGATCAATAAGGAGTCGCTCATGAACATGCAGAAAATGATGAAGGAACTGCAGAAAATGCAGGGCAAAATGGCAAATGTGCAAAAGGAAATGGAAGGCGCCATTTTCGAATCCGAGGCTGGCGGCGGTATGGTTAAGATTGCTATGAACGGAAAGTATGAAGTCCAATCGGTAAAATTGGCTAAAGATGCTGTGGACCCCAATGATGTTGAAGCCCTGGAAGACCTGCTATTAGCGGCCTTTAACTTGACCCGAGCGAAAGTGGATGATGCCTCCCAAGAGAAAATGGGCGGCTTGACGAAAGGGATGGGTATTCCGGGAATGTAGGAATGTATCCGCAAGGTAGGAGTGTTATGGGGAGGTAGAAGCGTTGCGGCAATAATCCCTCGTTTTTTTTAGATTTAAGCGAGGATGGAATACTCACTTTATATTCTGAAAATTCTGGTTCCGCTGTCCTGCCTTGCTACTACCGCTATCTATGGAAAGTTGTTTTTTTCTGCGGACGAGTCCCGCTATAATGGTAAAGCCCAACTTGGACTCATCCTCTCCCTGATTCTACAATCACTTTTACTTCTTGCCTTGGGCGTTTCCTTGCGCCGTTGTCCCCTTGGAACCGTGGGCGAAGGCCTCCTATTTATGGCCTGGCTACTCGGCGTTATTCATTTTATTTCGGAGTGGGTTGCCGATACCAGACGCCTGGGATTATTCACACTACTGCCCACCACAATTTGTGTTGTTGCGGGTGTGTTTTTACTTCGTCCCGCGTATACACTTCCACCCCAATTACACAGTTCGCTATTGGTTTTCCACATCCTCGCGAGCCTGGCTTCCTATGCTTGTTTTAGTTTGGCCGCCATTTTAGCTGGACTTTATTTGTTATTGCACCATCGTTTAAAGAGCAAAAATTTTGATGTGACTTTCCGAAAATTACCCCCGTTAGATAAGCTCGATAAGTTATCTGCGACATGGTCGGTTTTGGGCAGCGCGACCATGGTGACCAGTTCCATCATTGGCATTTGGTGGGTTCGAAAAGGTGGTTTGGCGGGAATGACGCTTCGCGAGCTCGCCATCTATCTCATTTTGATCGTGTTTTTAGGCACGGGTCTTTCTAGACGGCTCTTTGGAATGCGCGGACGCCTTCACGCCATTTTGGTTCTAGTAGGCTTTGCCAT
>JAYVCH010000091.1:0-8730 GCA_043750055.1 Fibrobacteria bacterium | reverse complement strand
AAGCTTTTAACACCAGAAGCCTATCGAGCAGGATGGGATGCCTGGCTCAATAGCTGGTTGGATTTTCATTACCTCGACCATACCTTGGATCAAAAACGTTTTCCGGGAAAAATTCTTGCCACACCCAGACGCGTCGCCTACACTATTTTAATTCAAGAGTTATGCGCCTTGTCTTCTCCAAAGGATCCAAAACATTTGAGTTTACTGGAGGAAATATTTGCGTATTTGGATCAAGCTCGTATTCTCACACTGACGCGCAAAGGATGGTATGGGGCCGAAAACATAAATCGAAAAATTCGGGAACGACTTCTCCCTCAATGGGACCCACTCTCAAATCCAAATAAAATTGCCGTTGGAAATTCGTCTAGAAATTCGTTGGGAAATTCAGGTTCAGTTTCGGATTTTAATTCCACCTATGTCGGCTGTCCAATTCTCATTCTTGAAAATGATCCGTCGAAAGGATTATTCAATGGCGATATTGGCGTTCGATGTCGAATTCAAGGCCGTAATTTGGCTTGGTTCCGAAGAGGGAAAGGATTCCAAGAATTTCCTACCGCCTTTTTACCTCGACATGAATCCGCCTTCGCCATGACCGTTCATAAAAGCCAAGGCTCCGAATTTGATCAGGCTCTGCTAGTTTTACCCGAATCCGGAAATCGATTGCTCTATAAGGAAACGGTCTATACTGCCATTACTCGGGCACGCTTTTTCGCTGGGATTTATGGATCCGAATCTGTGTTTAAAGAAGCCGTTTCCAGGAAGGTTTTCCGTGAGTCAGGATTACCAGAAACGCTCAGTGGATGGGCCCTTCCCTAATGGTGGCTAATTTTGTCACAATGTCCCGCAGATCGGTGAAACTGGAATCCCCCTATTGGGTGAACCGAGTCGCAAGCCTCAAGTTTCTCTTGCTCTCACTTCCTGCCGGATGGTTTAATGGTTCTGGGAAATCCATACAGAAACGCCAGGTTTAATCCATGCCCGTGATTGAAATTGTTATTTGTCCGGTACCCCTAACGGCAACGCGCTTCTCTTTAAAAGAAGGGCCTAATCTTTTGGGAAGAGACGCAGGCTGTGATGTTGAAGTTCCCGATCCCCGGATTTCTTCCAAACATTGCATCATTTTGGTCGAAGGCGAAAAAGTAGAGTTCATTGACCAAAATTCCACCAATGGGATTTTTATGGGAGGCCAACGAACCCGCAAAGGCATTTGGCCTTACGGGACCACCGTTATCATGGGGAGTTCCGAACTTAAACTTTTGCCGGGACCGGCTCGAGACATGAGCGCCAAACACAGTACCTCACAATGGGGCACCAAGGATGTGGCACTTAACAACGCCAATTTTGATTTCAACATCGTTCAAGAAAAGAAAATTGGAGTTGAGGGTGCTCAGGATGCCGCCGCGCCGGGAATGGAGAGCTTCACCAAGCGAATGCAGGTCATCAATAAGATGATCAAATCCGTAACGGCAACACCCAATGTTAATGATCTCCTCGACCGAACCATGACTCTTCTTTTTGAAGCCGTCAATTGCGATACGGGCTATATCCTCGTCACCGATCCAAAGAACCACGATGCCATCAGCGCCCATATAGCCTATGAGCGTGGCAAGCGCAAAGAAAATCTAGAAGACAAATTATACAGTCGCACTTTAGTTTCTACGGTGATTCAAAAAAAATCGGGTTTCATATTTGATAGCGATGAAAGTGGCGAACAAGATCAATCCCTGAGTATTTTCCAATTACGCATCAAAACCGCCCTCTGCTGCCCAATCCACTCCGAAGGCCAAATTTTCGGTGTCATCTATTTGGATAACAAAAAACGCGGAGCCAAATTCAACGGGGACGATCTTGATTTGACCATGAATATTGCGGGCATTGCGGGCGTGGCCATCGAGAACATGGAACTGTCCAAAAAACTGGAAACGGAATCCCTGATCCGCGATCATCTCAAACGCTTTTGTTCCCCGAACATTGCGGAAAAAATTATCGCCGAACGCGGCAATGGCGACTTCCATCTGCAATCACAGAAAACCAATCTCACGGTTTTGTTCGCCGATATTCGCGGATTCACCCCCTTATCCGAAACTTTGGCCCCATTAGAAGTGGCGCAACTTTTGAACAGTTATTTTTCCGAAATGTGCACCATCATTTTCGCCAATGGGGGTACACTCGACAAGTTCATTGGAGATTGCATGATGGTGCTTTTCAATGCGCCCATGCCTGTGAATGACCATGAATTCATGGCGGTCAAAACCGCATTGGAAATGAAAACCCGTTTGCGTCAAATGTTACCTAAGTGGCAGGAGTCCGGCATTCCCGAATTCCAAGTGGGTATCGGCATTAATACCGGCGATGCCGTGGTCGGCAGCATCGGCACCACGACGCGTATGGAATATACCGCCATCGGCGACACCGTGAACATTTCTTCCCGCGTTTGTGGAATCGCGAAGCCCAATCAGATATTAATCACGGAAAGTGTTTATGAAAAAGTGAAGGATCGGTTCCGTACCGTACCCATGGGCGCGACACAGCTCAAAGGGAAGTCCCGTCAGGTTATGGTTCACGAGGTTGTGGACGCATTGGGGAAATAGCCGTTCCACAAACTTTTTTCAGATTCGGTAAGGTATCAATGGCGCACAATCGATGAAGACTTGACAAACCTACCCATTACGTAACTTGTAGTTCTCATATCCAAATTCGCGCATCACCTTGAGCTCACCTTCCTTTGTCCATATGCATAGCGACGGCAATGGTATACCATTAAAGGTGGTGTTCTTGACAATAGTATAGTGAATCATATCCTCAAAAATCAACTTGCCACCGATTTCAAGTGGTTTGGAAAAACTATAGTCCCCAATCACATCACCCGCCAAACAAGTCAATCCGCCCAATCGATAAGTATGCGCCAGTACACCGGGTTCATCCGCATCCCGGATTTCCGGTCGATAAGGCATTTCCAAAGTATCGGGCATATGCGCCGTCGCTGAGGTATCCAATATGGCTATATCCATTCCGTTACGAACAATGTCGACTACAGAAGAAACCAAGGGGCCGGTTCTCCAGCCCACGGCCTCTCCCGGTTCCACATAAACCTCAGTACCATGTTTGGCCCGAAAGGTTTTAATGATCCGAATCAAGCGTTCAACATCATACCCTTCCTTAGTAATATGATGTCCACCGCCGAAATTAATCCATTTCATCTGAGGAATATATTTTCCGAAGCGGTCTTCGAATGAGGCCACCACGCGCTCCAACGTATCGGAATTATTTCCGCAATGTGCATGGAAATGCAAACCCTCAATGCCGTCCAATTCATCCGGACGGAATTCTTCCAACGTGACACCAAGTCTGGATTTTGTGTAACAAGGATCATATAGCGGAGTTTTGACCTCCGAGTGACCAGGATTCACGCGAATCCCACAAGAAACCTGTCGACCAGAATCGCGATTCGCCGCAAGCACCAAGGGTTTGAACCGTCTCCATTGGCTAAAAGAGTTGAACACAATATGATCGGAAATTTTCAAGACTTCGGGAAATTCCTGATCCGTAAAAGCCACGGAGTACACATGCACTTCTTTTTTCATTTCCTCATGAGCCAAACGTGCTTCATGAAGTGAACTTGCCGTAGCCCCATGGAGAACTTCGCGCACCCAAGGAAACGCACCCCAGAATGCAAAGCCTTTCAAAGCCAAAATGATTTTTCCGCCACTGGCTTTTTGTACACGATCCAAAATGGCCAAGTTCTTTTTCAATAAGGCTTCTTCCAACACATATGCCGGAGTCTGAACGAGCTGGATGTCTAAAGGTTTGGACATTGTGATTCAGCTATCGTAAGTTACGGTTTCGATCCAAGGCAATCCGCGCGCGAGTAGTTCGGACATGAATGGATCGGGATCCAACTCTTCAACATTGAATACTCCTTTTCCCTGCCACTTACCCTGTAACATCATCATTGCTCCGATAAAGGCCGGCACGCCGGTGGTATAAGAGATAGCTTGGTTGTCCGTTTCCTTATACGCCTCTTCGTGGTCGCATACATTGTAGATGTATAACTTGTTGGCTTTGCCATTTTTGACACCTTCAATCACACAACCGATATTGGTTTTTCCCTTCGTACGCGGACCCAAGCTGGCGGGGTCGGGTAGCAATGCTTTCAAAAACTGAAGAGGAATGATTTTCTGTCCCTGGAAATCTACGGGGTCAATGCGGGTCATGCCTACATTGCCCAAAACGCGCAAGTGAATTAAATAATTTTCCGAAAAACTCATCCAGAAGCGGATCCGTTGCAATCCTTTTAGATTCTTACACAGCGATTCCAACTCTTCATGGTACATCAAATAGATTTCCATCGGGCCAAGCTCCGGGGCCTCGAACGTTTTATGAATAGCCATTGGTTCGGTTTCAATCCACTGACCCTTTTCCCAAAACTTTCCTTTAGCCGTGACTTCACGGATATTAATTTCGGGATTGAAGTTGGTCGCAAAAGGATGTCCATGGTTTCCAGCATTGCAATCGATAATATCGACCGTATGAATTTCGTCGAAATGGTTTTTTTGCGCATGCGCGCAGAAAATATTAGTGACACCGGGATCAAAGCCACAACCGAGCAGGGCCATGATTCCCCGTTCTTTGAATTTATTCTGATAGGCCCACTGCCATTTGTATTCAAACTTGGCTTCGTCGGGCGGTTCATAATTTGCGGTGTCCAAATAATCAACGCCCGTTTCCAAACACGCGTCCATAATCGTGAGATCCTGATAGGGCAACGCGGTATTGATAACCAGTTTTGGTTTGACCCGTTGGATCAGTTTCACCACTTCCGGGGTTTTGTCCGCATCCACTTGAGCCGTTTCAATATCATATTTCCGACGCTTTAGGATTTGATCCTTAATTCGGTCACATCGCGAAATCGTACGACTCGCTAAAACCATACTCGAAAAGACTTCCGGAACCTGGCTGCATTTATGGGCCACAACCCCACCGACTCCGCCCGCACCGATGATCAAAACCTTACTCATACTCTACTCCCCTGCAAATATCCGCTTAGAAGCGAGAAAAATTAGAATTTTTTACCATCTGGAAGCTATTTTACCCTAGGGTTATGGAGGATTGAAATATCCCCGGGCCTGAAAATCAACAGTATTGGGAGGTCCTATGGATAGCTGCGAACTCTTGGCGACTAAAGAATGCATTCCCTGCAAAGGCGGTGTTCCCGCTCTCAAAGGTCAAAGCCTAATCGATTTGTCCACCCAATTGGCCCATGGATGGAAAGTCATCGATGAGCATCATCTCGAAAAAGAATTTTCTTTCAAAAACTTTGTTGAAGCTTTGGAACAGACCAATCGAATTGGTGCTATCGCTGAGGCGCAAGGCCATCATCCCGATATCTTTTTGACATGGGGGAAGGTAGGCGTGAAAATTTGGACGCATAAAATCGATGGACTTACGGAAAGTGATTTTATTTTAGCGGCCAAGATTGAGGGAACTTAACCGATCTCTACCGGTCTTCCTGATTTAGCCGAGGCGTAGATGCCGTCAATGATTTTCATCAGCTTATGCGCCTCATCAGGAGTATTCAAAGGAGCTTCTTTACCCTCGAGCGCCAAAGCGAAGTTCTTCGCAGATCGAATGCGGCCCATGGACTCATCGGCTTCGAGAATGATATTGCGATTGACAGGATGTCCATTTTCTTGTGCATACAATTCGCAGGTATCGATACTGGTGGAATCGATGCCGTCCACCTTGAATAAACGCTGAATCTTTCCACCGGCTTTTTGTCCTTGGAAAACCACCGAAACCACTTCACGTTCATTCATTTCGGCCCATGAATTGCGAATGGAAAGCACCTGACCGGTCTTAAAGGTCACGAAAGCATGCGCGCAGGCTTCGACATCGGTGACACCTTCCTTAACATCGGCAATGCCCCAAGGACCTTTGAATTCTTTATTGTCGATCAAGTCATTAAACGTTTGACCCAATACGTACTGAGGCTCGGGATAGCCCATGAAATGCAGGGCCAAATCAACCATATGCAAAAGGTCAATCAACGGTCCGCCACCGGATAGTTTCTTATTGGTAAACCAACCGCCAAAACCGGGAATTCCGTTTCTGCGGATCCATGTGGACTGAGCCGAGTTAATCCGACCCACGGCGCCGGACTTAATGTATTCGCGCATTGCATAAGATTCGGGACGGGCACGATTGTTAAAATTGAACATTAATGTCTTATGATTTTTTTTCGCAAGTGCGACCATTTCGGCGACATCGTTGGCATTGAGGGCCGGAGGCTTTTCACAGAAAACGTGTTTACCTTGAGCTAAGGCTTCCATAACCAAGGGGTGGTGAAACGCATTGGGAGTGATGATGGAAACGGCATCTAGATCCTTGATGGTCGCGTACATGTCTTTGGTTTCACCAAAGGTTTGGCTGACGCCATATTTTTCGGCGGCGGCTTTGGCAGCGGGGCCGACCTTGTCGGTAATGGCAACGACTTCGGCACCGGCGCTACGAAACCCGGAAACATGATAAGCAGCCATCCATCCTGCACCGATAATTCCAATTTTCGCAGCCATCCGACTCTCCTTGGTGTTCCCCATTCGGGGGAACTGTTAAACCTTGATACGCGTCCACTTGCTCTTTGACTTGTTGCTCGCAAGCAATGCGTCAATGAACGCGACGCCAATCACACCATCTTCTGCATTGGGGTGATCGCCTACGGGTGCTTTTTTCCCCGCATTCACCGCTCGTATCCCCTTGTAAGCTTCTCGGTAGATATTTGCGAAGGCTTCAATATAACCATCTGGATGGCCCCAGATCAATCTTGCGGCCGCTTGAGCCTCTTTACAGAGATTGTTATTTCCCTTAGAGTAGCGCGTTTGGAAACCTTCCGGGCTCTTGACGATCAAATAATTGGGGTCTTCTTGCTTCCATTCCAAACCCAACTTGGTGCCATAAACGCGTATGCTTAAAGGGTTTTCTTCGCCGGTGGAGATTTGCGACGCGTATAAAATTCCACGTGCGCCGCCTTTGAACCGAACCAGAACATTACCGTCATCTTCCAGTCGATTGCCCTTGACGAAGGCGGTCAGCTCCGCGCAAACCTCCTCGATTTCCAAACCTGTGATATAGCGAACCAAGTTTTCACCATGGGTTCCTAAATCGCCCATGCAACAGGAGCCTCCTGCAATTTCCGGATCCATCCGCCACATTGCTATGGAATTTCCTGGGGTTGTGAGCATACCACTCATCCAGCCTTGAGGGTACTCGACTACAACCTTATTGATTTTTCCCATTTGGCCGCTCTTCACCATATGGCGGGCCTGTTTGACCATGGGATATCCCGTATAGTTATGGGTTAACGCGAAGACCTTTCCGGATTTTTCCACAATCTTTCTTAACGCTTTGGCATCTGCGAAGGTAGTGGTCATGGGCTTATCACAAATCACATTGAATCCCGATTCCAGAAATAATTTAGACGCGGGAAAATGACCATTATTTGGGGTAACGATGGAAACAAAATCAATGCGTTGATCCGAAGGAAGCTTAGCTTCACCCTCTGCCATTTCCTGATAGGTACGATAGACGCGTTTGGGATCCAATCCTAACTCTTCACCCGACTTTTTGGATTTGATGGGGTCGCGCGAAAAGGCACCGGCGACGAATTCGGCCTCATTGTCCAAGGTCGCAGCCATTCGATGCACTGGACCGATAAACGCGCCTATGCCACCACCCACCATGCCGCCTCTGAGCTTACGTTGTGTCATTTGGAAAACCCTTTATCTGGAATGAAATTGTATTGATTAATTGTAATTATGTTCGGTAAGCTTCGCGACCGTTGCCTTGAACTGGAATATCTTGGGCTTTCAACACTTCATTCTGCAATGCAAACATCGATGCCGCAGCCTCATCAATTTTACGAGTAAAGCTGAGCGAGCCTTTGAGAATAGGCAAGAGTTTTGTCTTGTCCTGAATTCGTGCAGGAGGATATTCATGTTCGACCACAAGCGGTGTATTGGCGACATCCAAAGGTAGAAGTTCCCGAGCGGCAAGCTGATGATCAAGCCAATCGACCGTTCGATTTTGCAGATAAGCGAGGGGATCATGTTTTGCCGTTCCGGGCAATTCATGCTGATTGTAAGCAACTTGTTTTTTCCAAGCATTAAGATGGTCGGCAACATTTTCGGAAACCTTACCGTTTATCCAATCTCCGCGTTGAACCACCTGGCCCTGATAACCCCAAGCTGAAACGCCCTTAGAATCGATCACTTGGCCCTTAACATGGAAGCCGGCAATGAGGAAGCCATAACCAGTATCCTTCAGGTATTGAAAGATGGACCTCGTATCCATACCCATCAAGATGGAATGGGATGGGTCATAATGAATACGGAATTGATCGCCTACACCATGCTTTTCGCAAATGCGATGCAAGGCAATCCAAGTGCCGGGAACATGCGCGATATTGTTAACCCACAAGTCGGTGGTATTCCAACCGGGCATGGGGCATTGTTCCACGCGATATTGTAAGCCGCGATCTTTGGCGGCTTTCATGGTCGGAATAAAGACTTGTTCGAACATCTCTAAATTTTGATCCATGCTCAACTTGATATTGCGACCCACAAAGCCGCACACTGCTTTAATTCCCAGTAGGACGCAAGCGTCCATGGCGCGAATCATGAATTCATGTTTCTTTTTGCGATTGGCGTCCTCATCGGTGAGCATATTATCGAAGTA
>JAYVCH010000090.1:0-3479 GCA_043750055.1 Fibrobacteria bacterium | reverse complement strand
ACGTACTTTTGCAAGCCTGTCCGCTTCCAATTTGCCTAATCGAGCGGCTTCTTCCTTCGCTTTTCGATCAGCCTCTGCCGCTGCTAATTTTTCAGCCTTGGCTTGTGCTAAAGCATCTTCTCTAGCTTTAGTCTGTTTGGCCAATTCTTCTTTCGCTAAGCGAGCGGCTTCTGCTTTTACCTTTTGATCCGCTTCGGCCGCCGCTAACTTCTCGGCCTTTTCTTGTGCTAAAGCATCCACTCTGGCTTTAGCTTGTTTGGTTGATTCTTCCTTTGCGACACGAAGGGCCTCGGCTTTGGCAGCTTGATTGGCCTCAGCAATTGCCTTGTTACTCGCTTGAACCTGCGCTAAACTATCCTGATGGTCTTTCGCATGACGGGCAGCCGCTTCTCGTTCCAAACGAGCCGCTTCATCCTTAGCCTTTTTGTCGGCGAGATCGGATGCCTTTTTATCCAAAGCTGCCTTAAGGCTAGCTGCAGCTTTCTGTTCCGCTTCAGCCCTTCCTTTTTTGTCTGCGGCCTTTTCTTTTTCAGCAGCCGCAGCCAAGTCATTGGTGGAAGGCGAAACAACGGGGACGGAGGGCTTGGTCACTGGTGCTCCAGTCACCGCGGTCGTGCCCGCTTCCGCAGCAGGAGTTTTAGTTGCAGCCGCTGGAGGAACTGTTTTAGCGGGTTCCGAACCTAGTGCCGCACTCGCCTTTTGAATTTTTGCTCGCTCAACTGCATTATCCGTGTACAGGATCGCTTTTTGATAAGATTGTTTTGCTGCAGCGACATTTGTGTGACTTTGAGCAGTCGCTAATCCAAGCCAGTATTCTGAAGATTCTGGCGAGGACTTCAACAGCTCTTCAAAGGTTAGTGCTGCCTTAGGATAATTTCCAGTCTTGTTATACGCTGTCGCCAATTTAGCTGTGTAGGTGGGATCAAAATTCGGAAGTTTGCGTAGGTCTTCAAGCAGCGCAATATAATCTTCAACATACTTTTCACGGCCTGCCGCTTCGAGGATAGTCAGATACTTAATACCCGTCACCATATCTGACTTATTCAATCCAAAGAGTTTTTTGAGCACCGGTAATTCGGCTTCTTGACGTCCTGCACCTTCGAGTGCGTTGGAGTACCCTAAGAGGATTGAATAGTCATTCGGTTTGAGTTCAAAAGCATGGTGATAGGGTACAACCGCTTTTGCGAATTCACCCGACTCCATGAAAGCGCTACCCAAAAGGGATAAGGCTTCGATATAATCCTTATCCATTTTGAGCGCTTCATTTAACGAACCAATCGCTTCATCTACCGAACCATCTTGATACAATTGACTAGCTCGTTTAAACCATTCCTGCGCCGATTTGGGTTCATCTGCATGGCCTATCCCGGCGATCAGGAATACCAAGCAGATTGCCGAGGCAATCCTACGGGAGAAAACACCCAAGGTTTCGATGTGAAATGGTTTGCGGTTTGGATTTCTATTCGTCATGTTATCTCCGACAATAAGAACCGGTTGTGAACCGAGTTAGAAAAAAAATAGGGCGAAATTATCCACATAGCCCCGACCAGTTATCCGTTTAAAAAAGGACTCCCGATTCAACATTTACTCGGAAAATGGCATCCCGAGAATGGCTCGAAAGATAACTTAAATAGCCTCTTAAGGATAAAGCGAAGAGGGAAGAACTAGGGAGAAAAAGATCCACTTGCTGTTAAAGCGGAATCGGCAAGTTCAACAAGTTTCCCAAGGAAAGTTCAACACCGAGCCGATGTTTCTGGCGTGCATCCCCAACATCAGGAGGCGATCGAATCCCATCGCTACCCCTGCACAGGGGGGAAGTCCTTTGCGAAGGTCGTTTGCCAAGAGTGGGTCTACTGGTAAGGTTGGTTTTCCTGCCATGTTGCGTTTCAAATTTTCTAAAATAAACCTGCGGGAATACTCGTCGCCATCCAGTAACTCCAAATACCCATTTCCCAGCTCCATTCCACCCCCATAAACCTCAAATCGGTAGGCAAATCCAGAGTCTTTACTCGAAATTTGGGCTTGAGCCGCCTGAACACTAGGGAATGGACTCAAAAAAGTAACCATTTCCGGTGGGAAACTAGGTTCAATCAGGTGAGCCATAACAAAATCCAAAGCATCAGCTCGATTTAAAAAGTGATGACCCAAAGGAATGAGATTGGAAAGCTTGGGATGGCTGTTTAGTGTCGAATAATCAAAATCTAACGGATTTAGGCCCATGGCTTCTTGAAAAACATCGGCATAATTCAGATGTTGGACTTTAATGGGGCCAAGTATCCATTGACATAAAGCTTGTACCTCTCCAATTAATTCGTGGAGGGAAAATCCCTTCCGATACCATTCCAGCATTGTGAACTCCGGATTGTGAACTTGGCCTGTTTCTCCATTTCGGAAGGCGCGGGAAAATTGAAAAATGTCCGGAAAGCCCTGACACAAGAGCCGTTTCATATGTGGTTCTGGGGAGGTTTGTAAAAAAAAAGAATCGGAGGGAGCTTCTGGCCTGGCAAAGCCCAGGGGATGAAATTCGGTGGACATGACATCAATGTGACAGTCAAGGGAGATTCCCCGGGACAAAATCGGGGTTTCTACTTCTAAAATATCGCGCTCAAAAAAAAACTTTCGGACTTTTCTGAGTGAGTCAGCCCTATATCTGGCTGCGTTCAAATCAGGCGAATGCCCAAGGTTCACTTGGACCGTTCGACATACTCACCGGTTCGAGTATCAATTTTGATCTTATCCCCTGATCCTATAAACAGGGGAATGTTGATCTCGGCTCCAGTTTCAACTGTAGCCTTTTTCGTCACTGAATTGGCGGTATCTCCCTTCACAGCGGGTTCGGTGTAGGTAATAGTTAGGATCATAAAAATAGGCGGGCTGACGGAAATGGCCTTATCACCCCAAAAGGAAATATCGCATTCCGTGTTTTCCAATAACCAACGCTCAGCTCCGTCCATGGCATCCTTAGGGATTTCCACCTGTTCATAGGACTTAGTATCCATGAAGGTGTAATTGTTCCCATCGGTGTATAAAAACTGCATGCTGGTATTGGTAATATCGGCTTCTTCAAAAGTGTCACCGGATTTAAAAGTCTTTTCCAACTGACGGCCGGTTATCAAGTTTTTAAGCCTGACTCGGTTAAAGGCCTGGCCTTTACCGGGTTTAACGAATTCGTTTTCAACGATCATACAAGGCTGATTATCCAGCATAATCTTCAGCCGTTTTCTGAACTCGTTCGTGCTTACCGTGCCCATACGTAATGGCCTCCGTGGGGATTCTGACTATATTCAATGATTTTGGGCCATAGATATAGAAAACTCATGCCTATTCTTCCAAAATCAAATCGACCTTCTCTCGAATTGGATTTCCAAGTAAGTCCAAGTTGGCAAAGAGACATGCAAAAAGCCATCCGGTCGGTGAAGTCGTTGCTCGAATATCTGGAGCTTGACCCCAAAGACGCGCCCTATAGTGTGGATGACTCC
>JAYVCH010000089.1:0-8360 GCA_043750055.1 Fibrobacteria bacterium | reverse complement strand
CCGTGGTTTTGTCTTTGGGAATTATTCTCGGCATCTTGACCATGGCCATATTGGCTTCGCTCTGGTTGGCGGATAAAAAGAAGTCCTAGTCCTTACCTTTTTAAATTCTTGGATGCATCCAGAATTTTGATTAAAGAGGGCTGTTTCACTTTCCTTTCCGGAGAAATAAGAAAATAATTTTCCCTAATTTCTTCGGTTCGACCCAATATGGAAACGGAGTATTGTTTACAGATTTCCTTTTCAACATAGGTTGGACCCGTAAATAAGCCTGCACCATGTTGTCCAAAAACCTTCATTAAAGCGCTGTCCTCAAATTCTCCAATGATTTTAGGCCGAATCCCTTTTCCTTCAAACCATTGATCGAGGGTCATCCGCAAAATGGTATTCTCCGTGGGGTATAGAAAGGGCATTTTTTCCAAACTTTTGGGAAAATTCTTTTTCAACTTTGTCGCTTGTTCCTTAAGGCCAAAAAAGCTGATTCCTGATTCACAGATGAGATGGCTAAAGGCTTTGATCTTTGTTCCTGAAGGAAGCGCGGCATCTGTCAGTAAGGCATCCAATTTTTGGGCCCCGAGACTGGCTATTAAAGCATCCGTTTTGTCTTCCCTGCAAATGAGACGAACTCCGGATCGACTCTCCAGCAACGGACTCAAAAGGCGATAAACAACCAGCTTTGACATGACATCGGAAACGCCAACAGTCAGGGTCGGAATTTTTCCAGTCGGTCGACCCTTGAGAGTATCGCGCATCTCCTTCCCCAAACCGAATATCTCGTCAGCATACCGCATAGCGATATGCCCCGCCTCAGTCAGTTCTAGCCGCCGTCCAACGCGGTTGAAGAGTTTTTCCCCTATCGAATTTTCCAAAGATTTTATTTGGGCGCTGATGGTGGGCTGAGAAACAAAAAGCTTTTCACTCGATTTTACAATCGAGCCCTCTCGCGTCGTTACCCAAAAATAATAGAGATGATGATAATTCAGCCATTCCATTTTCATAATTTAAGTATTCTCGAACTTTGTAACGCCTAAATCCTATTCTTTTGATAAATCAATATTTCTTGTATTAATTCGACCAAATGATTTTTTTCCAATTCTTCCAGCTCTCCCGAATCTAAATAAGTGCCACTACAGGCTGGGCAACTTTCATATGAAACACGATCCGATTTTAAGTTTTCAAAAGCCACCATTTGACTTCCATCCACTGGGCAGTTAATTATTCGCTTCGTGTTGTTTTCAAGCGACAATAAATTTTCATTTTTATCAATTCTACTAGTATTATAAATGTCTAATACCATTTTTAATTCGTTGGTATCAAACCAAATTCCGCCACAATTTACGCATTTGTCCACTTCAATGGCCCCTATCATTTCCCTTGCCATTTCGGTTTTGCACTTCGGGCACATTTTCATATAATACTTTCGATTTAGCGAACTTTTTGGAATCACTTAACGGGCAATAAAATATCCGCCCCGCCGCGACCCGTCACCACCGAAGTGGGACTGACCCCGTTCCATTTTTTGACGATTTCGAGTGAGATGACTTCAGGCGAGGACTTCAATGCCTCACCTTTGATTTTTACCGAACGGGCTTCCGCTTCCGCATTGACTACAGTAATTTCTGCGTCTTTCCGCGCCTTGTCGAGTTCGAAGGCCTTGGCCAAGGCTTCTTGCTCGCGAATCGTTTTTTGTTCGATGGCTTTTTCAAGCTCATCGGTAAAATCGAAATTGGTGATGGCCATGTCGGTGATGAAGACGAGATCGCCTACAGCCTTCTTGACTCTTTGAAGGACTTCGGATTTGATTTTCTCTCTGCTTTTAATGAGTTCCTCGGCTCGATAAAGAGACGTGATTTGTTTTAATTCTTCCTGAATACGTGGTTCCACCAAGGTCTGATAGGGATCGCCTTGGTACTGCTGGTAAATGGTGGTCACCTGATTTTCCGGGATGCGATAAAGGGTTTTGAAGGCCACCTGGACAGTTTGAAGATCGCTAGAATACGCGGCTGCTCGTCCTTCCACGGTATTTTGCCGCACGGGAAAATCGACCAGGCTTTCAATGAACGGTTTTTTAAACGTAATGCCTTCATTGCGGACATTCGGATCTACCTTGCCCAAAGTGATGGATACGCCGCGATGACCCGGTGGAACGATATGATAGCTGGAAACAAGTAAAATAATGAGGGCTAATGCACCTACTGCAATGGGGATTAATTTGGTCGGGAGAATGAAATCTAGTTCTGGACGGCTCATGGGGACCTCTTCTTTGATTGAATCATTTATTCTGTCCGGTCGTTTTTCAAGACACTGATAATATGCATTTAACTAACGCGGAAATCTGTGTCTTAATTTCTGGCTTATAATTAGGTTTTATCTAATTAAAAAATTAAATCTTAGGTTATTCATCTAACGTTCGCGCCAGTAGGAAGTGGGCTGCAAGGCCATTCTCGAAAGGCGAGGATGCGAATGAAGTGGTGCGCTATTGCACCCGAAATGAGCACCCGCAGCCTGCAATGAAACTAACCTGAGAGCAAGCGGACGTAGACTTTTGTGAAGTTCGCGTCGCTCGAAGGTTAAGCTGAATTGCCGAGAAGGCCTTGCAGCCCATTTGCGAACCCGCAATGCGAAGCATGCCCGCGGGTTCTCTACTGGCGCTTGTTGTACGCTAGTTTTACCTCGAAAATTTCTTGGGGGGTGTATTTTTTAGTCTCTTCGCGCACCAGTTTAAGTTTCGATTCTTCTCTATGGGGAAGGGGTTCCCATTCAGAATATTTTATTTTCCTTTTTCCATTTTAAATGCTCGCATCCGGTGGGGCCAGGTTTGAGATTTGAATATCATTGAACTATCGCGGGCCTGATCTTTCCTGATTTCAATCTTTTTTTTCGGATCGACAATATCATGGCCCTCTTTTTCTTGAGAGGTTACCGGCTCTTTTGGAAAGTTCTTACGTTCTATGAATGGCTTTGGCTCCAACGGGTAATCAGGCTTGATACCATATTTCTCTGTTCCCCATTGAATTACCATTTCAATATAATGGCGAATATCTTCTGTGCTTATCCTCTTTTTTTGTATGGAACTTTCGTAAGCCTCCCCATATTGAATGCATAACTCATAATCATCGTTCAGTAACCGACTATCGGGGTTAATAAGTCCAAGTAGGTTTATGATAATACTTCGAACATGTTTTGTAGAGGCCCCTGTATCCTTGGAGTCATAAATGGGGTCGTTAATTTTCTTGAATAATATCGGTGCCGCATGTATAGGATCGGCATCGACAAGAAGCTTGGCGTTGTGCGCAAAAGTTCCAATGTCTTTCGCGTTCAATAACGTATCCTCGGTTTCTTTTCTGAGAATCTCATCTCCCGCGATAAAACGAACATATTCAGAGTAACCGGCAGGGTTTTTCAAGATCACAGCCTTATCAATTTCGGAAAATGGAATTTTCCATTTGGCTATTTGCTCATAATCCGTTGACCTAATCGCCAACCGTTTTAGAATCTTATTTTTCATTTTAACTTTTAAATCCGGGTGCAAATACTCGGTAATGGTTTCCTGCACCCTGAAACGGATGTTTTCATCCTTTATCTTCAGTCCATCAAATAGGAGATCCAGCATTTCCGAATCGCGAATAAGGGCTTTGCCCTGGACTTTGTGGTATTTCGTCACGGTCAATAAATGATTGAGAACATAATAAGGAGTATAATTTTCAGGCAATGGCTTGCCGGTCAATATTCCGGTCTTGATAACTTGCGAGATTTGATTGCCCGGATAGTCCTCACTTTTTTTCATGGGAATTCTATTGGGGAACCAAATTGGATACATATCCTGTGAAAGCTGGTTTACAAAATAGGCTTTATGCTTCTGTATGGAAGGAAGCTTTGCCAATACATTCGCATAGGGGCCAACGACTGTTATTAACGCCATGAAAATGGCCCGAACTACTTTACATTCAAAGACCATGAATCTTGTCCCACTGCACTTTGTTCAAGGTCCCACCTGGCGGATAGTAGGTATACATTACATTGGTGGGATCATTTACATGATCCAATTTAAAATCTTGACCATGAAATATTTCATGAGCCACCGTAACCCCAAATAATATATCCCGAGTTTCCTCATCTTTGTAAGCGAAGTCACCTTCTTGGACAACCGCTACGTGAGCCACCGGAGAGGCCAAGCCTTGGATACGGTACGGTGAATTCACCTTGGTTGTCGGTGAAGTATGTGGGAACTTGAATCCCCCGGTAGACCCTCCACCAATTATGTTATATGTTTGAGCGCTGCCCGGCTTCAATGATGCGATTACATATTCGTCCTTGGTATTGTCCTCGTCATCAATAAATACTGCTTCATCCTTTGGAAGTCCGAAACCACCCAAAGCGGTTATCACCAATTCTTTGTCGCCTGCATTTACTGACGCCGCCAAGGAAAAGTAAGTGAAGATATCCTTGATGTTTATTACTGTAATCCGACCGGGTATTTCATACTGTAATTTCGTTATAAATTCGGGAGTTCTATACCCGAGTATAGGCTCTAGATCCAAAGCACCATCCTCATTATCATCAAATACAAGGTCTCTATCGCTGCTAGTCACCGATGTCATTGTAATGGCGGCAGTAGTAATGAAATAGTCTGCAAGCTCTTTGAGTCTGGGTCCGTTGTATTTTTTAGGGGCGTCATTCGTTTTTTTTGCAGTACTGAATGTTCTCGCGTTTATCAATTCAATATCGACCAATTTATTCGCATAAAAATCCAAAATCAGCCGGCCAATCTCTTTTTGACCTGAAATCTCAAAAGTTCCGTCGGTTCTTTGTGATAATACATTTACTGCATAGACAATCACTTCCTCACTTTGCCTGAAAGGGGACTGGTACTGAACGAGATCAACCAAACCTATTTGTCCAGGCACCATACCAACAACATCGGTGACAAAGTCGGTTAAATTGGGGCCTGTATCTGGCTTGATTCTCAGAGAAGAGCTTTCTCCGTTTGTGAGACGAAATTCAACCGCATTGTATCCAGTCATATCGTCATATTGAAAAGCAAGCGTCACGGGATCAAGGTTATCGACGGGAAATATTTGGTGGGGTGGCGTAATTGTATTGTCGAAGTGATAGTAGTCTCTAAGAAGTCCCAATTTAATCGCAGGAGATATCCCCCCTGGATTCCCACCATTGGTTTGGCCTAAAGTTGAGCCATCATCTGCATTGCACCCAATAAAAAAGAATGCGGCAGAATAAAGCAATAGATAATTAGTAAGCTTTTTCATCGTTGTTTCCTGTCCTTTAGAATTGGCTATGGGGGACGTCTACCAGGACTTTCATGACTCCTTGGTTGACAGGGGCGTGAATGAGGTAGGCCCGTTGATTAAAGGCGGTTTCGAGTTCCTTTTTTGAAATAAAGACGATAGGTTTGCCGTCAACGAATGAGGTGCCATCGCTACGCCTATTTCCATATACCAGTTTCCCACCCTCTTCACCAAGACGGAAAAATGTAACCTTAACACCTTGAGAGAAAACCGCATCATCTTTCAAAGTTTTGACATACCCATAAAATGAATCCTTCAAATGCTTGTTCCTCGCCGCCAACAGTTTAATTGTATACCCCGCTGAAGAATTTGCTGCAATGTCAACCGTTTCGAGTGTGCTATTCTCGAGTTCAGCGACATGATAATTAGTCACAGGGTAAAAGTTTTTGGTTCTAGCGATGTAGTATCCGACCGCTACATCCCCATTTTCGATTTCAAAAAATTCGTATGCGCCCATGTCAGCATTTTCTATTCCATTCCTATCGCCGTCTGCCGGTCTTGTAATGCCGAAAAGATCAAAGGAAAAAATGTCCGGTACGGTGGTTTGGCCCTTATCAACAAGGGGGCTAATTTTTTCCAACTGAAAGCCATCATCCTGGCTGAACGCGATTCCATCTGTTCCAAAGGCCCCCGTAGGCAGACTGTGATAAGAGGGATCCAAATCCAGATTTGCTCCCCCATTTTGCCCGACGGCATCGTTCCATATTCCACTGATGAATGCACCCTGTAAATCAGAATATCCAATTGTTGGTGAGGCCGCGGCTTCCTTGTAAATACCAGGTCCGCCTTGCGCGAAATTACCCCAGAGAATGCTTTGATCCACAACGGGACGGCTGCTGCCACTCGCAAAAATACCCCCACCGAAACTTGCGCTGTTCGTTGCGAACGTGGCGAACCTAATGATTGGGGAACTATTGCGAAGCGAAATGGCTCCACCAGATAATGCGATGTTTTTTGCGAACACGAGATTGCCCAATGTTCCACCAGATCCTTCAAGTGCGCAACCACCGCCTTCAACGCCCGATTGATTATCCACTATATAGGAGTTGAGCAACTGAATATCCTTAGTCCCAGCTGAAAATAGAGCCCCCCCTTTTTGTTTCGCATAATTTTTGGTCAATACCAATTCGCGCATGAGCGGCGAGGCCCCTTCCATGGCAATCCCTCCACCTCTCTGATCGGCTGGGCTCGTTCCGGTGGCCGCACCACGTGTCACAGTAACTCGATCAATGAAGAGCCCAGCCCCTCTTCCTTGGAGAGTAAGTGTATGGTAGGAATTTTCAATAAATTTTTGGATGTCCCCGGGAAACATAACGTCATCGTTACCTGCAATATCGCCGGAAAGCACGCAAGAGGAAATTGATGCCTTACGGTTCTCCAAGTTTTCACTTGTTTGGCCATCGAACCCACCATGCAGTTCTGCTCCTGACCCCAATAGGAACGTTGCACTCCGTGCATCGGCCAAGTCCCGGAGGGCTGTAGGCTTATAGGTTCCTTTCGCAATCCAGATCTCACGACCGTCACGCTGGGCGGCGTTCAGACCAGATTGCAGATCTTTAAAAGCCTTTTCCCATGTGGTACCATCACATCCCGAACCCGAACAAGGCGACGCCTCCTTGACCCGGATACTGGAATTTGAACTTTTCCTGATCGTTAGGAAGTAATGACTTTCAAAACATCAAGCCGGATATCCGGACACGACAGGCCTAACAATCTTAAAATCAACTTTTAGGGAGTCGCCAGGAAAGGATACATTGGTATTCGCTGTTTCGTTTATGGTGAGGATGTCGCCAGCTCTTTCCAAATCGGATCCGAGGTCCAGTTGGGTGACCGAATTGGAAACCGTGGCACTGTATTCCACTTGATTCGGATCGAAAAAAGGACCGTAGGCACCTTCCGAATGGTGAATGCCGAGTACCTTGGGAGGGTTACAGGCCAAAACGTCAGGCTCGACTGTGACCTTTTTTCCAAATAGTTTTCCAATGATCCGTGCGCGTGATGCAACACTGACTTCTGCTCTGGGGGCGGTCAAGGTTCCAACAAATTTGGATTCCACGCCAATCCTTAATGGTATTTCCTGATGTGTATAGATTTTTAGTGCATTGGGATTACTTGCAGTTGTGAAGGAAATGGACGACCTATCCGAAAGAACAAAGTTTTCCTGTACATTGATTTCAGTTCCCGCATTATCTAGGATATTCACCTGAACATCGGGCTCCAATTGGAATTTTCTGAAATTATAGACGCCCTTCTTTAAAAGCACCCTGGATCGGGAATAGACGAGAAAATCCCGGTAATTTCCTGGGGGCAAAGTAATGTTTTGGTCGTTATTAACTGTGATATCCGTACTGCTGATCGTAATATTAGTGTTCTCAGGTATAAAACAGGGAGCCTGTGCCGAATTTTGAGTCACCATTCCCGTGATTTGAGTCTGATTATTTCTGGTTAATGTCCCGCCGGTTTCGGCATCGCCCTGGATCTCAGCCCGATCTCGGAGGGTGGCATTACCAACGGATTTCAGGTTTCCGTATAAACGAGCTTCGACCCCCAACTCCACATAAGCATTAGAACCGAGATTGCCGTAAAGAATCTTGCTTCTATCCCGAAGGCCGGACACTTCCTTAGAGAAAATGGAAAAGTCCTCAAGGCAATTCCCCCCTGCGAGTACGTTGAACGCCAAGACAGAGGAAAAAACCATTACCCGCACCACAGTATCAAACGTATTTCGCATAGCCTCTCCTACTCTTGTTGCGCCGCGCCTTTTTACCGATAGAGGGTTCCATTGATGACACTGCCTAAATGGAAAATCTATGTGGTTATTTATCGCGGCGTTAATTGACAAAAAAGATGTAACTAAAATTACGACAACTCGGCAAGCGAATTGGACGGGTGGATAGTAATAATGAAATTATCGAGAAATTAAATGGGCTCGGTTTTGCTCATATCCTCGTATTCTATCCCACATTCCTAGACCCTAAAAGCCATTTTCCGCAATTAGCCCATACATCCTACACGCAGTCGGCCCGAACAGTCGAATAATTTTCTGCCGCAAATCAC
>JAYVCH010000088.1:0-3192 GCA_043750055.1 Fibrobacteria bacterium | reverse complement strand
GAACTATTAGCCAAAGCGGCGGAATTTTATGAACGGGAAATAAAAAATGTTGTGGATTCATTATCCTCAATCATTGAACCCATGCTTATCGTCACTCTGGGAAGCCTGGTCGGAGCGGTATTATTTGCTCTTTATCTCCCTATTTTCATGATTGGTCAGTTCATCCATTGATGAACTATGGAAAAAAGATGAATTTCAAGTCTCAACCTCATTCAGGAGTATTCAATATGATTCAGTTAAAAAAAAATAAAAACCAAAAGGGCTTTACCCTTGTCGAAGTCATCGTGGTGGCAATCATTGTCGCCGCCTTGGCAGCTGTTGCTATTCCTATGTATACAAGCTATGTGGCAAATTCGCGGGAAAATTCAGCATCCAATGCGGCAGGATCAGTTGCTTCCTACATGGGAGCTTGCATAAACCAAGCTGGAATTGTATCGGTGACCGCTGGAACAATTCCGACCGCTGGAGCATCCGCGTCCCTTCTATGTACAGTCGGATCTGTGCCGGGAGCAACAATGCAACTTCCTGCAGGAATTGTAATTACTATCTCAAGCTTGGTCGCAACAGGAACAGTAACTGCAAGACATATTGCATCTCCAACGAGTACAACCGCTGCATCCTATAACTACTGAATTGGATAATGAATCCTTATTCAATTCTAAGCGATAAGGCTGATTGCTTTAAAAGCCAAAATTTCCGCCAAGGCTTTGTCTTGGTGGAAGTTATCGTTGTGGCTGTGATCGTTGGAATCCTTGCGACGGTGGCGATTCCAGTTTATTCGAGCTATGTAAAAAATCAAAGGATTGATACGGCTAAAAATATCGCCCGATCCACAGCCGCCTCTGCCAACATATACTACCGAAGAACAGGCAGCCTTCCAATATGCTCACCAGTCACACCACCTAGCTGCGAATCCCTTCTAAATATTTTTCTCACTGACCCGGCAAATTATAGAATCACCATTCAACTCCGCACCGTCTCGGTTGAGGATTTATACCATCCAGAAATTGGTGCACAAGCCGTTGCTTTTTAAGGCCTTGTGCCAAGGATCTTTCATGACTCAGGTCCTAAACAAAAACCAATCCGGCTTCACCCTTATTGAATTAATGGTGTCAGCCGTTATTCTCGGCCTGTCCATTACTGGAATCATGACCATGCTCTCCGTTGGGAGAACCCTTGAAACTGAGGATGGTTTAAACCGACAGGCGCGTATTAATGCGGCAAACGCTTTGGAAGACTCCAATTTTCAGTCAGCCAAATACCCGCTCCCAGCACCATCCGCAAACGCAACAACAGGCAACTTTATTGCCGGTGCTGGCTCCTTGGTTCCTTATACTCAAATCCAATCCACACTGGAAGGGACTCCACTACAATGGACCGATGGTAACGATCCCACACATGTTTCTACCGTGGCCGTTCCCTACCAGACTCGCACCGTATTTGTTTCATGGAGCGTCGCGGGGGCAACTCAGTCACTCACAATAAACAAGTCATTGGCGGGAATAAATTGACGCATCAAAGAGGTTTCACCCTTATTGAAGCCTTAACCACCGGCATTCTCTCAACGATCGTCGCTGGATCGCTTTTATCCGTTTTATATATGACCAATAATCATATCAAAGATGGACTGCTGCATTTGCAAGTTGGACAAATGCAAACTGTGGTAGCCGATCAAATCCGCTTCACAGCTCAAAAATCATTTGGAATAAAAAAAGGAGAGCTGGAACTCCTGATTCCATTTGATTTTGTTGCCCACCCTGAATATGACTTACCCGTTCCCCCAACCAATGAAATTTTATTCTGCGATAAGTTGGGGAATGCTTTGGCAAGGTACAGAATCAATTCCAGTGATCATTATTTAGAAGAATGGCAATTGCCAGGTGGGTCAGGTTATGTCCCTTTTCAAGTCGGAAGTGATACCGCCTTTATTGACGATGCGAATAGCCAATTTTTAATCTATCCAGGAAGACGGGGCGTTGAACTCAGATTGGCTATGAAATCAAAAGGTGGAACTTATTCCTTTCCCGTGATGACAGAAACCATTCTTTGTCGGAATCCGATTTAGATGAAAGGGGAAAAGGGTTCCATTTTAGTCGGAGTCATTGGGTTATGTTTGGCCATGTCTATTGCTGCGGGGGGGTTTCTACTTTTCTCTACAAATACGGCCAAAGACGGTTTGGCATCAGCCACGGATCTTCAACTACAATACGCAGCAGAATCGGGGTTGGAACTCGGGATTCGGTGGACAAGAATCTATCCTTTTATTGTAGGCGAGAAAATGAACGATCCTTTATGGAATCCGAGACTAGTCTTGACTCGTGGCGCAAGTGGATTCGATTTAATAAATGACCGTTGGGTAAAAGTCATTTTGGACACCCTAAGTGGTTCGCATTGTATGATCAGCATGGCGACTAGAGGTGCGAATTTCGATACTCTTGTAATCACCCAAATTATTAGTTCCGTCACTACGGGTCCTGGTGGGTTATCACCCTATCTCAGTACACCTGTACTTGGCAATCGTACACAAACCTTTCGCGGAAAGTGATTGATCCTATTATGGTCAAACGCACAATTCAATCCTCCAAACCTGGTTTCTCCATCGGGGTAGAGCATGACCTTCATGGAATTCGCGGCGCACGATTAGCCCTTGATGGACGTGGCGGCTACACTATTGAAAAATTGGAAGAGGTGACAGGAAATTTTTTAGAGGATGGCAAATTGTTGGATGGACTTCGTCAACTTAAAGATAAACTCCTACCATTGCAACGGGATGCGGTGGTAGCCTGCTTATCCGGAAAACAAGTTTATGCTGCACAAATGGAATTTCGCCATTTAGCACCCGAGGAAATGGAACAAGCACTGAGGTTGGAATTGAGAAAAACGGTTCATTTTGAGGTGGCGACGGCAACGCTCGATTACCAGGTTCTCTCCAATGAAAATGGACTGGGAGGCAAGAGCCAAATCCTTTTGGCGCTTGCAGGAAATAGTTTATTGACCAAGGAGACGCAAGTAATGGAACGCGCGGGGCTAAAGCCCACAGCCGTAGACGTTTTGGCGATAGCGGTGGCGAATGCGCTTTGGACATGGAATGACGGGGCCGCTGGAGCAGCGCCACTTGTCGCCTTGCATGTAGGACCCCAGGTGTCCACCATCGTCATCAATGGAGAGGAATCGCCTTTTTTTCATCGCAAT
>JAYVCH010000087.1:0-5731 GCA_043750055.1 Fibrobacteria bacterium | reverse complement strand
GGTTGAGCAGGGTGGGACTTTTGGCTACGGCGAGGCGTCACCCAATTCCTTTTTCAATGAGAATGCTTCCGATGTCGAAATGAGACTCCTAGCTTTGTCTGATTATTTGAGAAGACAAACCCTGGTTACCATAGAGGATATCCAACGTATTTGGCAAGAAATTTGGGAAAGGGTTGCGCCTTCCAGGGCCTGCCAATGTGCGGTGGATCTTGCTCTTTGGGATTTGTGGGGAAAATTAAACCAGCAATCGGTGATTGAATTGGCACTTGGAACCTATGCCTTTGATGTCCTAACCTCCGCGACCTTAGGGATTTGTCCACGGGAGGAATGGGATCAGCGAATATCTGACCTAAAAGAGTTTAAAACTATCAAAGTGAAAATGGATTCGACCCCGAATCTTGACTTGCTTAAGGCCATTCGAAAACAGTCTAGCGCAACTATCCGAGTGGATGCAAACGGTGCTTGGAGCGCTTTGGATATTCCAAAGCTGAGCGGCCAAATGGCAGACTTGGGAGTTGAGTTCATCGAACAGCCTTTGCCTCCTTCTGAAGACGAGCGCATGACAAGAATTTTACTCGAGTCCAAATTACCTATTCTGGCTGATGAGAGCTGTGTGGGACTCGAGCATATTCCCAATTTAGTTGGACGGTTTTCTGGATTTAACATCAAATTGGTTAAATGTGGAGGCATCACTCCGGCCATGAACATGATTAAACTTGGACGTCAATTGGGATTAAAAACCATGGTTGGATGTATGCTGGAAAGTAGTCTTCTGATTTCTGCTGGAACCGTGGTGGCTCAGGGAGCAGACTTTGCCGATTTGGATGGAAGTTGGCTGATTCAAAACGACCCTTTTGATGGTCTTGAATACAAGGGTGGGAAAATCAAAGCTACGCATGGTTCGGGCTTAGGAATTACTCTGAGGCAATCTGATTTATGAAAAACCTGCTTTTGTTGGACAGAAATAATATTCAATTGACGCAGAAAGCGGCACCGGTCCTAGATTTCAAAAATCCCGAACTTCAAGCTTTCATTGATGATTTGATTCAATGTGGAGATGATAATGACGGGGTCGGGATCGCTGCCCCTCAGGTCGGAAATTCCTGGCGTCTTTTTATAATGGCCCCGCGTCCCAATCCCCGCTATCCCGACGCTCCTTTGATGGAAGCGACGGCGATTATCAATCCAGAAATTCTTTCCGCTTCCTCGGAAACGGAGAAAGGCTGGGAAGGTTGTTTAAGTGTCCCCGGTTTTAGGGGGTTGGTTCCTCGTTCCATTGCCATTGAAGTCACCTTTTTGGATCGTACCGGCCTACGTCAGAACCGGAAATTGACTGGCTTTTTAGCTCGTCTTTTCCAACATGAATTTGATCATCTGGAAGGAATCCTTTATCCGGATCGAATGGATAAAAAGGATGCCCTGGTGAGTTTAGAAGAATATACGGCGATTACGGGAATTGTGGTGAAGTAGTGCTCATCCCGGTCGGTGGTAGACTTTGACACGGCACACAGACTAGATGCCTACCGTTGCTACTTTCGTCCTGGCGGGGTTCAGCTCGCCTCCGTTGCGTGAGGTCTAAACTTCCCAGGATGAGCGAAAGACAAGATAAAAAAATTAACCTAGACCAGAGTAAGTGTTTTAGCCAAATTCCGGCGGGTGTTTATTTTTGGTTTTTCGTCTTAGTTCCTGGAAAAAATCCTGGATCAGCCCCAAACTTTCATCCTTCAATAATTCGCCCTTAACCTCAATTTCACGATTGAGTGGGTTATTGGTAAGGATGTCATAGGTAGAGCCCAATGCTCCTAACCGCTTATCCTTGGAGCCGTACACGACCTTGGCAATCCTAGCATTCAAAATCGCTCCCGCACACATAGGACAGGGTTCTAAGGTAACATAGAGGGTACAGCCTTCCAGTCGCCAATTCTGTAAAGCGCCGCTGGCCGCACCCATCGCCAGAATTTCCGCATGAGCCGTGGGGTCATTCAACGTTTCCATGTGGTTGCGACCTCGGCCAATCACCTTGCCCTCTTTTACGATCACGCAGCCAATGGGAACTTCGCCCTCATCATAAGCACCTTGGGCTTCGCGAAGGGCTTGGCGCATAAAATATTCATCATCTGGGCGTTGTAACATAATGCTTCAATTGTAAAAGATTAATCGATTGCGGCCCGTTTCTTTGGCTCGATACAAGGCTTTGTCCGCCTTTTCCAATAATTCCTGGCCATATCGGGAATCGGCAGGATACATCGCTCCGCCGATGCTCATGGTGACTTGAAAACGGGTACTTCCCGCTTCAAAACTTTTGGCGGCCACGCTCTCGCGGATTCGTTCCGCCGTTTCTGTTGCACGTTCTTGATCAGTATCAGCCAACATACACACAAACTCTTCCCCGCCATAGCGCGCCATCAAATCAGTACCGGCACGAATGTTTTGCGTAATGATTTTGGCCACTTCCTTGAGCACTAAGTCTCCCACGGGATGACCGTAAGAATCATTCACCTTTTTAAAGAAATCGATATCGATCATTAGCACTGCCAACTGATGTTCATAGCGTTGTGCCCGCAAAATCTCGGTTTGGAAACGCTCTTGAAAGGTACGGTGGTTTTCTACTCCAGTTAATCCATCGCGACTTGCCAATTGCTCTTTTTCCTGATAGAGGCGCGCTCGAGAAAGGGCAAATCCAGCTGCGCGAGAAATGGTCGTCAACATATTTTGATGGTGTTCTGAAAACCGATGTGACCGGGTCGATTCCACAACCAGTGCCATATCGATGCCTTGATCCGTGGGTACCGGTACGGCCATGAGACTGGACATATGACCCAGCGCTTTTTCCTTTTGGGTAAAACGTGGAACATGCGGATTGGAAGCAAAGGAGCGATTGATTGCTTGGTCTTTTTCAAAAACCAAGGAGACCAAGCCTTTATCTTGCAAGGAAAATTCGAACCCTTGCAATTCCTTCTCATTTTGCCCGAGACAACTAACAATACGGGCCTTATCCCCATTGCGTTCCAAACGTTCTACGACCAAAAACCGATCGCCCTCCAGGCATTCGGCCATATAGTTCTGAACATGGGTTACGATGTTTTCCACCGACATATTTTCTAGGAATTTACGTTGATAGGTACTGAGCGCGACGAGCTGTTCCTTTTGGTAGGCATTTTCAAAAGCCATATAAGCCTGGAACGCAAGTTGACCAACTAGATTGGCCAAGGACTCGAGCCGCTCCAAGGACTGGGTATCAAAGGCATTGGGTGATAAGCTATCCACAATGACGGCGCCACGCCGAACCCCTTTGACCAAGATTGGAACACCGGCCAAGGAACAAACGCCTTCTTCACTTGCCAGATAATAATGGAGTAAAGTGGAATCTGCGGCTATATCGCCTTCTAGAATTCGCCGAATCCCATCTTTCTGAAGTTGGCCGACCAAGCCCTGATTGCTTTGGATGACAGCCCCTGGAATAAGCGAGTCACTATCCGTAATCCAGGCCCGAAGATACAGTCCTTCGGCCTTACCGGGAAGTAAGACTGCATAGGTATGGCCACCCGGCAGCCCCTGTTTTAAAAGGTTTAAGCCATCGAATATGGCCCCATCGATGATATCCTCGAGATCTTGAAAGGCTTGACGACGCAGCTCCCTTGCTTTCGCTTCGGTTCCGGCCATAACCATATCCCCTTTGAGAAAGGCTCTCGTTGTATCTTGGCGCCTTTCTTCTGTAGATGGCTCAGGAATATGCGGTGATGCAATGGCTTGGGATTTAACGGTTGGGCTTTTGTGAATCCCTTTTTTTTCCTTTCGTCCAGTATATGCAAGCACCAAACAAGCTATTGTGGGCACAGTTGAAAATTTCCAAGAGCCTCCCAAGAAGCTTACCCCGGCGAACAACCCCGCCAGAAAAAGCCAGAGACTGTTCACGCTCTAGCCGCTTTCCAAAACAGGATTAGACCGAGGGGTGCAAAAATGAAATTTCCAAACCAAGCGCCGACCAGCGGACTGAGACTACCGTTCTCCCCCATAACCAAACCAACCCGCAGGGCCACATAATAAACGGCCCAGATTCCCAGGGCGATCCCAAAATTTTTGGCCAAGCCTGTTTTAATCGTATGCACCGACATAGCAGTTCCGATTAGGACCATAAAAAAATTAACCACGCTACTGGAGAACCGAAAAAAGCGATCGGTTTCTAAGATCCGAGATGTTTCACCGGATCTTTTTAGAATATCGATTCTACGATCCAATTCATCCATAGCCATTTCTTCTGAATAAGTTCGATCATCCAATAGATCTTTAGGTTGATCCTGAAATTGTGTGAATGGCAACTCCTTGAACGCCGTCGCCTCTAGCAACCCTTTTTTGAAAACCCGTTTTGTTCCTTCTCTCAAAGTCCACCCTTTGTCCTTTTCCCAGGACATCGTTTTTGCATCAATGCGCATCGCCAAAGGGCCTTTTTTGGGTTGGTTGATAACCGTTACCCCTTGACCTGAATTGCGATGTCCAGAATAGAAATCGAAGTAAAGGATGAGCCCATTGGTGGAGGTATAGAGGTAATTGAATTTTTCCAGAGGATCGCCTCCCGAATCACCATCCATGGATTTCGGTTCATTAATTTCATATCGCCGATGATTGGCATCGGGAAGAATGGAGTTTTCAAACCAAAACATAGCGGCACTGGCTATGATTCCAATCAATAAAATAGGAGACAAAATTCGTGTAATCGAAATCCCCGAGGCGCGCAAAGCGACAAGTTCTAAGTGACGAGCAAGATTTCCCACTGAAAAAACAGAAGCCAAAAGCATGGCAATGGGCAGTACCAGGTAGACAATATGCGGGAGAAAATCCAGATAATAGTGGTATACATCACGAGGAGGTCGAGCCATCCACACTTTACTATTGCCTACGAAATCGACGACAATAAAAATGACAATGGTAACACCTAAAACCAGAAATAAAAGTCCAATAAAACCCGATAGGATATGACGTACATAAATTTTCATGGGTGTTTTCGCTTACGTCGGAACAGTCCAAGGAATTTTTCCGGTAAGGAAATGTTATTCAAATAATTTTCCCGGGACATTCTTAGTACCAAAAAAATCCCTCCCAGGCCCACTAGAATATTCGGACCCCACATAGCGAGCCAGGGCTGCAGCGTCCTATGATCGGCCATCGCCTCGCCACGAATCATACAGACCCAATACAAAAGAAAGAAGGCCATGCTGTAAATCACTCCTGTTCCAATTCCTCCTCTTCTGGCCATAATACCAAGAGGCGCGCCAATAAAAACAAAGACGAGACAAGCCATGGGAATCGAGAATTTTTTGTGGATTTCAACCATGTATTGACCTATTTCCTCCAATTCATTTTGTTCGCGGCGTTCATAGCGCTCGATGAGATACATTTTATCCTTTTCCTGTCTTTTCATTTCTGCTATGGACAATTGACCCAATGGATCTTGTTTCCACCAAAAAGTCTGTAGGAGTCGGGGTGGAATGTCCTTGACGGTATCCGCAGTTAAGACAATGTCCAAGGCATGCATTTCATCAAAAATTTTATCTCTATATTCTTCACGAAGGGATTTGAGTCGGTTTTCACTGGCCTTAACGATGCCGTACATATCTTGAATCCGCATCTCCCTGTCCGTGCGATAAGACCGTTCATGACGTTCTAAAGTCGCGTCCACATTGTCTATAGCGACATCTTGAGAGCGAAACCTTACCCGGACATAATTCGTGGG
>JAYVCH010000086.1:0-6365 GCA_043750055.1 Fibrobacteria bacterium | reverse complement strand
GACCAAGAAAAGCTGTGGACACGACTCTGCTGCGTGGCGGAGATCAATTTTTTTGCGGCGATATCGAATACGCGCAGTTCTCCCGAAGTGACATTCCCCAATGAATCCAAGGGCGCGCCTTCGGTTGCGGTCAGAAAAGCGATACGACTTCCTTGGGGATTCCACTTGGGTGAGCCAAGAAATGATTTATCAATAAGGATAGCTAAGGGGGATTCCAATTCTAGGTTGGTCACCCAAAGCGTACTGGCTTTGCCATCTGAAGTATTCAAAGCGATTCGATCGCCGACCTTGGTGATTCCAAATCCTTTCACCATTCCCAATTTTCCCTGGGACAGATTTCGAATTTCATGACTCCAAGGATCGATGCGGTACAAATCGGATTTTCCATCTTGTTCGTAAACGGCCAGCAAAGCATTGTTACCGAGAATCCATCCGAGGTCAACGGTTTTTCCACCCATGTGGGTCAAGGTATCCAGGCGATTCAGGGAAGGCTCAAAGCCGTAAATTTCTCGGGCTCCTGAATTGCTCTCGCCTAAGAAGGCTAATTTGTTTTTACCAAATCCAAGTATAGGCTTGGAACAGGACAAGTCCGCGCTGGGGATGGGGTAGTCCCGACCGGTAGTCAAGTCTCGCAAAATGAGCTGACCGATGGCAGTGGAAATAGGTGTGCGAATATAAGCTATCACCTGCGCCCGATAGTCATCTTCAAAACCCGATAAGGATAGTTTATTGGGATCAATGGTGACGGGTTCAAGAAAATGTTCCAGCGCCGGATCATTTGGAATGGTGGCGTCCAAGGGCATGAGAAAATGTCGGAACGACTTTATCGTTCCGTTTTTATTTAGTACAAAGGTCAGGTTCCCAATCACCGTGCCGCCTCGACCTGGGGAACAAATCAAGGTATTGCCAACTTTCATCGGACTGCCTAAAGCTTGAGCTTCACCGGAAAGAATGATGGCATCGAGTTCGGGAACTTTTTCGGCCAGCTTATGGGCGGTGAGGAGCGTTCCATTATAAAGAAGAATTAATATACGATGTCCTTCCGCCTCTGTAGAACGTCGGTGTATCGCCGAGGTTACCGCTTCCAAGGCTTTTTTTCCAAGCGCCGGGTTATTCAATTCGAAATTTTCCATGGCGCCAAGAACAGTGATTTCGAGACCGTTCTTTAGTTTCAATTTTTTTTCCGTGAGGATAGCGGGGAATATATCCTTGATTGGATTTTGGCTGGAAAGGAAAGGAAGTCTAGGGTCCCAATGGTCCGACCCCATTATAAACTCGGCAGACCCTAGATTGATTGCATCGTAGGGCATTTGAGCATAAGCACCGTAAACGAATTTTTCTCCGCCCGCCAGGCGTTTGGGGGCGGTCAGGTTTCCGGCATCGAGAATCAGGCATTTGCCCTGCGCGCCTTTCAGTTCTAACAACTTGGTTTTACGGCGTGCCATTCCTCCGATGGCATGTCCATTTTTCCATTCGGGCGCCAGATTCCCATCAGTGTTGGCGGTGTAAAAAATGGCGATAGCCGATTGATTGATGCGATCCAATTCCAACTGAAGCTTTTGGGACAAGGCTTGAGCTTGGAAATTGTATGGATTGGCATCAACGGCTGCTTGGGCAAATTTGAGCGCCCGCTTGTATTCGCCGCGTCGATATCGTTCTTGGGCGGCTTCTAACAGAATTTCATCGCGGGTACGGAATTTAGACTTGCGGGAATAATTCAGGGTAAAAGCATGATAGGCTCCCAAAGGGCCTAGCGCTTTGTAACCATAGTCAAAAGTGAGTCGCTCATATTTGATTCCAAGGCCCGCTCCCCACCCTGTCCAACTCCCCAACTGCCGATCTTGGGTGGAGCCTTCATAACCCATGCGCAGAATGATATAACGCCGCAATTTCCATTCGCCACCGAAATAATAATGAAGCAGGTTTTCATTGGATTGGACTACTCCGAGTTGGCCCGACCATTTTGAATCCAGCATGGGTTTTCCCAATTCCATTCCCACATTCAAGGGGAGGGGTTCGAGCGGTGCGGTTTTGGTATCGTAGGTAGCGCCATGAGAAAGATTTTTAATGACTAGCGCGAGTCGAAAGTCATTGATGAGCATAAACATGATTCCGGCATTTAGGCCATATCCATAGGCCACGGTTCCATCCAAGGAACTGCGAATCAAATCGAGTCGTCCTCCCGTCGTGCAGCGGCCCTCTAGAATGGAATTCGCGTAGGCCATGCCTATGGCCATGTCATAGGCCGTAGGATGAACTGGATTCTCGTCAATGTCGCGCGCTTCCTCAAACGCCGTGGCCGCAAGAATGTTAGCGGATCCGCCAAAGTTTCCGTAAATTTCGGTGGGATAGGTAAATGCCAAATTTTCGTGACGAAACTCACCTAAAACTTCAGCATGCGACAAGCTGTAGTAATAATCCTGTATCAAACCCAGACCCGCTGGATTTGATTGGATTATCGAAGCTTCTTCATCGGTGGTTAAGACCGAGGCCGCAAGGCCAATGTTTCGCGCGGAAGTGGGTAACTTGAGAAAAGAAAAAACCGGTACGCCTGCGTTTTGGCCACCGGTTTGGAAAATATCGATGGCACCCAGGGTAGCGGCCTGCGAGCAAATTGGGAAAAAAAGAATTGGGAGCAGTCCCCATGTTAAACGCAAACGGTTCATGCTTCAAGTAGGGGAGAAAGGACTAATGTTTCCACAAATCCGGAGTGTCGCGGTCGGTCCACATATCCTTCACTTTTTCGATCCACTTATCCACCGAGACTGTAGTCACCTTAGGATCATCCTTGGCGAGCTTTTCGAGTTCGGACTTTCGCTTTTCTAGCACACTCATAAACGCTTGGCATTGGGTTTGTTCACCTAATCGTAAGAAAAGGGCACAAATTGTATAGATGAGTTGATACTCCAGATCAGGATTTTTGATTTCGCTGCTCCGGAAACTTTTCGCAAGAAAATTGGTCGCCTCCTTAAGCACAGTCTCGTCCTCTTTCCCGGAATCACGTAGGAACAGTGCAATTTTTAGGGCATACATTCCAGCCTTGTACCAAGCGAGCGGCGTTTCCAAGCTGCCTTCGGCCTGTGCCCGATGGATGGCGAGACGGTAACTGGCTATGCCCGCTTCTACTTTGCGCGGGACTTGAAAAAAAGCGGTGAAATCGGTGACACCGGGAACCAAGGTTTTTCGTTCTTCCACCTTAATCCGAAGTTCATCGAGAACGTAGGGACCGATTTGGGATTTATTTTCCGTTCGTGATTGTATTGAAAAAGTGAGAAAATCTTTTTTATCCGGTGAGGCGAAAAGACAAGCGGGACAAACGGTAACGGAGACCAAACTGAAGTTCAAAGTTTTAAAACCTTTCACGCCCGCATACCTGGGTATTAAGAACCGATCGAAAGTAGTGGTAAAGCTTTTTGCCTTGGGTTCATGGCAAATGATATCCGCCTGATTACAAATCGGGCACTTCACTTTGATTTGGTAGGTGGGGTCGTCAGCCGCGCCCATACCCGCTTCGGTGGAAGAGACCTGAGCACCTTGTTTGATTTTGTTGACATGATTCATGTCGAGCTTTGGGCCATAGGTCCGAATATATCGTTCCACCAACACGTCGTCTTTGAGGAGAACCTCCAATTTTTTTCGAACTAATTTGTCGTCCAGCCCCATATTCAACCTCTTTGTTTAACCGGCCGAAGTTCGGGATTAACTAGTTTTCCCCAAAGTGCGAACGCGTCGAATCTTAGGTTTCATTATCTCACATGCCGGCAAATAATTCAATTTTGTTAGAAATTGGACTATTTTTAGGCCGACGGTGGAAGCCAAACCCCTGGCTCATTCCCCTAGTCCCTGCATATTGGGCTTTGGCCAACCTTCATAGGCTCTATATGGTGGTTCGATGGGAAAGCTCTCGACTCCTAACGGCAACAAGGAGAGAATCTCCTTGCATTCCCATGGTGGTCATTGGAGCTCTAAAAGTGGGAGGATCCGGAAAAACCAGCATGACCATGGCTTTGGCGCAAAAGGCGATTAAGGAAGGTCTAAATGTCGCCATCTTAACCTACCGAATTGGCGGGAAGGGAGAACGGCGTACCAAAAAAAATCTCGACGAAGTAATGCCCGGCGCTACTTGGCGGGAAACCTCAGACGAAGCTTGCATGTTACGGCAACTGTCTGGTGCCCGGGTTTTTTCAACTCGAAATCGAGCTCAGGCTTGGCAAGAATTGCAGGACCCGGAAGTATTTGGAAAACACCCTTTCGACCTTATTCTATCGGATGATGGCTTCCAAGACCCTCGCCTCCAAAACGCTTTCCGAATTTTGTTAATGGGGACGGAGGAAAATCCCCGCTTCCGGGATTTATTACCAGGGGGGCGTTTCCGGGAAACGGAGGCTGGGCAGCAAAGAGCCGATTTGATTTTGAGGGGGCCGTCTGCGCGGAAATCCGATAAAAAAAATGCCAAGACAGAATTTCAAAATGCCAACGCGCAATTCCAATTTCTCCGGATGCTTCAATTTCCGGAAAAATTTCAGATTGGCCTACCGTGTGTGGCTGTATGCGCCTTGGGAAATCCGCAGGGCTTTTTTGCCGATTTAGCATCCGGAGGAGTTGAATTGAAAAGCACCTATTGCGGATTGAATCATCGTGGCTTCGTGAAGCGAGATATCGAGCGTTTTTTAGGACAATACCCGGAACATGACATCCTTTGCACCCGAAAAGATTGGGTCAAATTGAAGGAACAAGACATCGTCCCTCCACGACTTGTAGTTGTGGACCAGCAATTGGACTTTTCCCCCGTGGTTTGGAATAGTATTGAACAATACCGGAATTCCTTCAGAGGGGTGAAAGAAGGGAATTTGGTACATTAGGTAACCTATGCGGATCAGAATAAAATTACTGGGAAGACTCGCGCTTGGCACTTTGTTGGGGTCGATGCCAGCTGGAGCAAGAACCGGGACATGGCATAGTTATACAAACATGAATCAGCCGAATGCGATGGTAACATCCGGTGGATTTCTGTTTGTGGGCACCTCGGGCGGGATTCGGAAAATAAATCTGAATACCTTCGACGAAACGGATTTCACGAATGAAAACGGTCTCGTCGATGTGAATATTGTCGGGATCACGGTGGACCCGGCCCAGCAGGTTTGGGCCGTTGCGTCCTCTGGGATGGTCTCTCGATATGACGGCGACCATTGGACCACAATGGGCCGATCCTATAAGGCTTCCGGTTGGGTGATAAATCCCAAATCCATTTTAAGTCATGGAAAGTATTTGGCTCTCGGGTCGACCAAAGGCCTAAGTTTTTTTGAACCTAAAACCGGATTGGCCATTGCCAATGTTGTGAAATTTGGTGGCGAAGCAGGTCAGTCAGTAACGAGTCTGTTACGAAATGGAGACACGCTTTACGTTGCGACGGGCAAGGCTGTATATAAGGCTGCGGTGGATTGGGACAATATCCTTTCCAACAAATTTGGGAGCATTTACGATCCGCAAATTTGGGTCATGGCCAGTGTAGCGAACAGCATTACTTTTCCAACACTCACATCGCTTGGGAAAAGCTCGGCAAATTCGATTCGGCAGCTACGGGGCGATAACTTCCGGAGTGTTACTGCAAACCCGGCGGTAACAATTGGGGTAGACAGTGTAACCCATCCCGTCGACACTCTTTTAGGGGCGCCGATTTTTTTGGATCGGTTCGAAGGGAAAATTATTGTTCATGACTCAGGCGTGCTAATTGAAGGGCCTTTCCGAACGATTTCCCTGAGCAAGCGGCCATTGGTTCTAGGAGAGAAATCCTTCGATGGGATACCTCCTTTAATTAGCGCAACGGCTATGGAAGGACGGGTATTTTTGGGGTTGTCCGAAAGTTTGATTCTATTTGATTCCAAGACCGGCTTCAGATTACTTTCGCCGGTGCATGCGTTTCCAACGGCGCCGGTTGGAAATATCGCGGCCAAAAAGGACCAAGTATTTGCGTTGACATTGCACAGTGTCGTCGCTTTAAAAAACGGAAACTGGAATCTTGTCGATGGAGGTGAATTTTATAATCCATCCAATGAAATTTTCCAAAATCCACTTAAAAACTTGGTGATAAGTAATGAGGGCGCAGCCATTGTGGGCAATTGGGGAATGGGTTTGATTCGATTGGGCCAGGATTACAACAAGCGCATGAATTCCGATACCGATCCCTGTTTGAAAAAAGCACAGGGAGACAACTATACCATTATCAACAGTGTTAGCGATCCGCGGGGCGATGAACTTTGGGTGACTGATTTTCAGGTGGACACGACCCATTATCTCCTGGCGAGATACAATACCAAGACGGGAAAAGTGGATTGTCCAGAAACTGTGGGAAGCGGAACCAAAGG
>JAYVCH010000085.1:0-8102 GCA_043750055.1 Fibrobacteria bacterium | reverse complement strand
CAGACTCTTGTTGTCGTAGACGAAGCCTATGCTGAATATGCATCGGCCCCGGACTTTCCCCGCTCTTTCGAATTGTTATCGAAATATCCCAACTTAATCGTAAGTAGAACTTTCAGTAAAATATTTGGGCTAGCCGGATTAAGGCTGGGTTATGCTTTTGGGCATCCAGCCTTGATGAAGGAAACCAGTCGCGTCAAAACGCCCTTTAACGTCAATTTATTGGTCCAAGCCGGAGGCCTTGCCGCACTCGGCGACACTTCTTTTTATGCTCGTTCGATTCAAAATAATCAAGCAGGCCGCACCTTTCTGGAATTGGGTTTTATGAAACGCGGTATTGAATTCATTCCGACTCAAGCCAATTTCATTTGCTTTCGAACCGATCGCATAGCGGTCGATTTATGCGAGGACTTATTAAAGGGTGGAATGATTATTCGCGCCCTACGTAGCTTTGGACTCGATTATTGGAACCGGGTCACCATTGGAACCCCTGTTCAGAATCGATTATTTTTAAAACAGCTAGATGCAGTCTTAAAAAAATACCCGAGCAAAAAATCCACTTAATTGGCCGGGCTGATTCAGCCCGTCACTTCCATTGCGAGCATAGTTAAATCATCGTGATAAGGTTCATTGCCGGTAAATACCCGCACATCGTCCAAAATATTTTTTAACACTTTTTCAGGCTCATGAATACGAACACTCGAAATGAGATCCGTTAACCGTTTCATTCCGTAAAATTTCCTATCCACATCCATCGCTTCCAACAAACCATCCGTGAAGATGAGGTATCGATCCCCGGAAGCCAATTCCAGATTCATCTCTTCCATTCTATCCGAAAAAATAGCGCCACTGGTCATTCCCAAAGCTAGCCCTTTGGGAATCAGGGCTTCGGGCTTTCCTCCGTTATTACGATGCTGTATCAATAAGGGCGGATGTCCGGCGCGGGCATAGGTCATGGTTTTTCCTTCCTTGTCTATAATCAAGCACAAGGCGGTGACGAAACTCTTATCGTCTAGATCCTTGATCATCAAATCATTGACGGCGCACATCAGTTTTTTAGACGATGTCTCGTAACGGGCTTCGGCCCGGAAAGTACTGCGTAGCATGGTCATCACCAAGGCAGCGGGAATGCCTTTACCACTAACATCGGCAATGACAACAACCCAATTGCCGTTGTCCGTTTGGAAGTAATCCAGATAATCTCCCCCCACTTCATTAGCTGGGAAGTAGACTCCCTTCAGATCCACGCGAGGAATCAGAGGTTTATCTTGCGGAGTGAATCGACGTTGAATCGCTTGGGCTACTTCCAACTCACTCGCGATTCGTGCTTCCTTATCCAATAATAAAAAATTGTTGGCATTGGATAAGCTGATTGCTGCCTGAGCGGCCAGGGTATTTAATATCACATTTTCTTGCTCATACCAAGTCAGGAAGGAAGGAGGACCAAAAATCTGGACCACGGCCAAGGAGGTCTCTTCCACTAAAAGCGGCAGGGCCAGATATACGGAATAGGCATCCAATCCCGGAATATCGATTTTAGATAGTTCAGAATCCTTTTTACGGTTCGGAATGAGAATCGGAACCAAGAGCGGATTTTGGCCCTGCCCGGATAATGCATGGGCGCATGCTCTACGGTGCTCAGAATCAAAGAGTCGAGCCGAAGTAGCTCCGCATTCATATCCCGAATTTCCAATTTCACAAATGGCCGCTTCAATACCAGGATGGCTGCGAACAAAGGTGTCCACAATAGCAGGCAACAAATCTTTGCGATGAGGAAAATGAGCCAGCTTGTGCGCGGCCGAATTCAAAAAGTGCAGCTGTCCCACACGCGATTCTAAGTGGAGATTCGCCTCCTGTAACATTTTTTCGCCTTCGCGCAATGCGCGCTCTGTGCGTAGATGTTCTTTGATTTCCTGCACCAAAGCTGCCGTCCGTTCCTGGACTCGGACTTCCAAATCTTCTTTCGCTTTGCGAATAGCCTCCTGCGCAGCAATTCGTTCAGAGACATCTCTGGAAATACCCACCAGCCCCGTGACGCTACCGTCTTTTCCAAAGACCGGAACCTTAGTTGTGGTCACCCAAGCATCTGGCCGGTCGTTTGTAAAAACTTCACGCTCGAGTTTGTCGACAATCGGAATTCCTGTGCGCATGATTTCTTGTTCATCTCGAAAGGATTCTTCTGCATGGGCCTTTGCAAAAAAATCAAAGTCGGTTTTACCAATTGCGTCCCCTAGATTCTTGAGGCCTTCAAGATGAATGCCGCGGCTTACCCTGACAAATCGACTTTGGTTATCCTTAAAATAGATCGCATCAGGAATATTATTCAGCATGGCATTGAGTAGGTTACTTTCCAATGCCAGAGCCTCTTCCGCTTTTTTCATGGTCGTCACATCTTTGGTCACTCCGCAAGTGCCAATGACCTGGCCTTGTGAATCGTGAATTGGAATTTTTGTGGTATAGACCCATCTCGGGGTTCCATCACCATAATTGTCCCGTTCTAGATGGTTGAGGATTGGTTTGTTGGTTTCCATAATCCGAATTTCATCTTCCCGAGCGGCATTGGCATGCTCCATGGGGAAAAAATCATAATCGGTTTTGCCGATGATATCTGATCTATTCAACATCCCAAAGTCGTTCACGATACTTTTGTTGACCCACGTGAAACGACTTTCCCGATCTTTAAACCAAACCCCATCGGGAATATTTTCTAGAAGGTCATTACGCAAGGCTCCATCTTGAGACAGCACGTGTTCCGCCAAAACCATTTTTGTAATGTCCTTTGAAATGCCACAGATTCCGATAATTTTTCCCTCTGAATCTCGCAAGGCCACCTTGGTCGTGAGCACCCACATCTTGGAGCCGTCCAGGTAAAAGTCCGTTTCCCTTTTGTCCATCAGGGGTTCACCAGTAGTCAGAATCTTCTGATCATCTGCCCAAGCCTCTTTCGCGCGTTCTAGGGGGTGCAAATCAAAACTGGTTTTTCCAACTAATTCATCGCGTGAAGCCATACCACGATTGGTATACATGTTACGGTTCACCCATTTGAACTTGAGTTCCACATCCTTGAGAAAAACCCAGTCGGGAATATTATCGGCCAAGATATGAAAAGGAACTAATTCTTTTTGAATCGCTTCAAATTTGATCTGAAGGGCTTTAAGAGCCGATTCCAATTCAAGGTTACGGCCTCGTAGCGAATCAATTTCCCGGTTCATTCCATTACTATCAACTGCCATATCGATTTGTACGATTAGGCCCTGGGATGGGCCTTAGCATACGTCTCCTTGAGTTTTTTGACTGATACATGTGTGTATTTTTGCGTCGTGGATAAAGACGCGTGACCCAGCATTTCTTTCACGGCCATGAGATCTGCTCCATTATCCAGCAAATGGGTCGCAAAAGAATGTCGAAGGACATGTGGCGAAGATTTTCCCTTGCGGCCCATCCCTTGTAACTTCTGTGTTACCGTTCTTTGAACGATACGCTTTCCGATGGGTTTACCTTTGGAGGAAATCAGCAATGGTCCCTCCGGGCTAAATCCTAATTCCGCACAAAAACCCCGGTACTCTTCCAAAACGGTACGAGCGGATTGGGTAAGCGGAATCGTCCGATAACGGCTGCCTTTTCCTAATACTCGCGCCCATGCGCCATCACGTCCGATTTGATTCCACCTTAGACCGACCAACTCACTGAGTCGCAATCCTGAACCGTAAAACATTTCCAAACAAAGTCTGGTTCGAGCCGCGACAAAAGTTTCCGCCTCCAAATCTTCATCCAACACCCCAGCCAAAAATTCCGGTCCAGCAACGGACACTAGTTTGCTTTCCTGTTTGGGGAAGGCAATGGTTTGGGCCGGGTTCCGGGCCATGGAATATTTTGTGACAAGAAATTTGCCGAAACCTTTGAGGCAAGCCAACAAACGTCCTTGACTGCTCGCTGCCAAATTGTGCGCTTGTGCAGATAGAAAAAGCTGGAGGTTTCGTTTGGTCAAATCAAGCGCCGAAACAATTTGGTCCCGAGCTTTCCGACACGAATTCCATTCGACTAATTTGGACAAATCACTTTGGTAAGCTGAAAGCGTATGATTTGAATAGCCACGACCATCCCGGAGGTCCTCCAAGTAGGCCTCAATGGCAATCGGTAGTGTGATCGAGGACGGTTCCATTGTGGATAATCCCGTGCTTTCATCCAGGAAGATAACAATTTCAATGTTATCGCCATGCTTTACCTATTGAAGTCCTTATTGTAGACGTGCAAACTGGATTTTAAATCCTTCTTCGGTTGTTAAATCCAAAGTCCAAGGCTTAATTTTTTTCTTTTCTCTATCGAATATAATCAGAAGAATTGGTTTCTCTGGATTGTTTGGATTGCTCCGCGCCACCACTCCAGAAAATCCGGTATATTTACGATATTTTTTATCCTCAGTTATCACAACTCGTGAGCCTACTGGAAACGCTGGCACGATACTGATGAATGCATCGACCACGGCCCGGTTCAAATGGGTCCCGGCACCTCGGATCACCATTCGCATGGCTTCGTCAGGTGGGAGGGGCGCGGTCGTACCGGGCTTGGGCATCAAGAGCGAAATGTAAGTATCCGCAACCGCAGCAATTTCGGCATAGCGATGGATCATGCCTTTGACCGGGTTCAATGTCTTTAACGGGATTTGGTTGTCGCCCCTTAACGCCCTAGGATAACCACTCCCATCTTGTCGTTCATGGTGCTGATAGGCCACGTGCGCGGTGGTAATGCTGAGTCGTTCGTTTTGTCGCAAAATTGCATATCCCAAGGTAGGATGTTCACGGTACAAATTTGCTTCTTGCTCATTCATATGACCTTCTTTTGAATGCAGAGAATCTGGAAGCACGACCATACCGAGATCCATGAGTAGGCAGCCAAGAGCTAATTCTTCCACCTCCCGGTTTGTGTATTTTAATTTATTGGCGAGAATGATAGCGGTGATGGTCACGTCTAAAGAATGCTGGTACAAGTAACCATTTTTCGTTCGCATTGAGGTGAGATTAACCGCCACGGGTTCTTTGTTAAGCAAGTCCTCGATGATTTGCTTAATGATTTTTTTGATCTCCTCGACAGCAATAATATTTTTGAAGCGGGAGGTATCCGCCAATACTTTGGAAATACCCGCTTGCGTTAGGATTTTGACTTGGGCTACTTTTTTCAGGATGTCCGCATTTTCCTGAACAATGAATTGTGACTGCAAGGCTAACTGCTCATTCACTGTTTCTTCTGGAACGATATGTTCGGTTCCTTCTTCCGCAATCCAGCAGGAATTCAATTCGATTTCCCGCATTTTTGCGATAACTTTATCATTGACGACATATCCCGCCGAGAGCAATAGCTCTCCGGTTTCGCTGACAATTGACCTTGCCAGTAACATTCCAGGTTTGATTTCATCGAGGTTGAGTTTGATCATAAAGTTTGACTCTCTCATTTTCTGGAATAAAACGATGGAAGTCAAGCCGCATAGTCTGTTCAGGAAAACGAACTGGATTATGTGTCATTCTTGGGTTATGGAGAGACAAATGAAAGCCCCGATAAGATCGTCCGGCCCAAAAACCGATGGTATCGGATAGCTTGATACCATCGCCATCCCACAAAGCCACAGTCGATGCCAAATGAGGCCTGAAAGGGCGTGGAGGCAAACGCAGCCGTTAATTGACATGCGGAATTTGGATTAAAGGACCATGCCGCCAAGGTTCGCCAAGATGTGGAGTTGGATTTTCGAAAATCGAGCCGCAGGGTTTGCCAAAAACCATTTTGCGACCCACGTTCAAAACCCCTACTCGTAGCCTCGAAACCATACTGCCATATCTGTTCCAAATTAGGCCCCGGTAAGCCAGGAACTGGAAGACCCAAAATAAATCCACCCGTTTTAAATCGAGGCAATGGCTGCCAAACCAATCCATAACCGTGAGTCCCCGTAAAAAAATTCTGCTGCTCAGGAAAATCAAAACGCCAAAAAGTAAGGACGGTCCCAATATCCAGAAAACCGGGAAAAGAATTGTGTCTATTGCCAAATCGGAAGGAGGGATTAAAAGAAAATCCCTGCTCGTGATAGACTTCCAACAGGGAAGTTTCTTTCCAGGATAATTGAAATCCTCCCTGTTTAAAATCACAATAGACTCCCGCTTCGGAAACGCTTAAGTCCTCCATTCCATAGGGCCGATGATAATCAAGATGGAAACCGGATGCTAATCCTCCGGTTTCTGACGGAAGTAGTGCGGCGGGATTTTGACCAAAGGCCATTCTCTGCGCTGCCGTGGCCGCGCCGGCTCCTAATGTGGCCCCGTACAATCCCGTTGTCGAGGCTGGGTTCTCAGCTTGAGAAAACCTCAACGAGCTGCAAATCATGCCTAAATGGATTAAGAAAAAAATGTGCGTTCTCACTGTCAAAGGCCTTTCAACGCCATCGCCCATTTTTTGGTTCGATGACCCCCTGATCTGAGACAGAGAACATAAGGCCCGACTGGCAGCATTTGTCCATGGTCATCTTCACCGCGCCATTCGAACTTGGAGGGACCGGATAATCCTTGGGCCATAGAACGGACACAATTTCCATCGATGTCAAAAATCTGAATAGAGTACACAAGTCCACTCTGACCTTTAACCTCCCCATTCAAAAACGTGCCCGCACCCACAACTCTCCCCGATACCACCCAGGAAAATTCATCCAGGGACTTCGGTATAAAACCCGGTGATCCCATTCCCGACACAAAACCGGACTTGCCTGGCGAAAGACAACTCTGACCTGAGGCCAAATCATGGGTAGAATAAATCAAATTCTCCAAAGGAAAGCCCGCGATGCTTAGAGTCAGGGTATCCCCTATGTTACGCAGAGAAGGCCAATTGGCGATTTCCAAAATGCGTATTTTCAGGGCTCCGAATTGAACTCGAAAACGCGATTCGCTTTCGGTTACAATTAAGAATTCTCCCGGGGCCAGTTCACCGGCTTTGGGTCCAAGCAGACGACCATTAACAGCAACTTGGGAAAGGTCTAGTGTTCTACCTTGTCCGCCGATTTCCAACGAACGATTATGGATTTCTATCCATTCCGGAGCGCCATTTTTAGGCGTAGGACACCATTCACTCATCACCAAGGACGTGTCCATCTCAAGTGGAATTACCTTAAAATTGTTTTGCGGATTCTCATCCCAAGTCAGCTCAACACGAATCAATCCTTGAAGACCTTTCTCAACTGGGATTCTAAAAATAGACCCTTGGCCCTCAAAGGGGGCTAATTCCAAGGAGTCCAATTGTCTTTCAAACCTACCGTTCCAGGAGTCATCGAGTCGGAGGGTTAGGAAGGGATGGGAAGGAAAAATAGATCCATAATTTAATACCTGAACTTCTACCACACCTTCCGAATTGAGGGTAACCTGTTCAATACCTAGATCCGATTTCAGGGGAAGCGCGCTCTGGCTATTCCGGTTCCCGGGCGTGAACAACTCGCCTGTCCCACCCCATCCCAACGAGGGTTTGAAACTCTGAGCCTCGCGTTCCACGTCGAAGGTATTTTCCCAACTTATACCCGGACTTGAAGGCCCAATAGAATAATGGGTGACCAAATCATTCGCCCCAATTCTAACTGAAAGCATCCGTCCATTGGCCAAACTCAATGCAGGCAATTGTCGATTACAAATAAGCCTACCATTATCCACTGGCAAGGAATCGCGACAGACCATAAAAAATTGTCCTGGACCGATTTGGACGGAAGGAAGGGATAAATTAATCTCGTCGATCACAATATCCAATGCGTGGATGCGGAGGGTATCGGCGGTCGTATTCGCAAATTCTATGAATTCACCGTGCGCATCCGACACAGAGACAGGGTCGGACATGATTTCGGAAAGCACCAAGGGAGGAATGGTGGCATTAAGTTGAAACGCTGGTAGGATAAGAAAGACCAGAGTCTTGAGTAAAAAAGTGGGCGTACCGGTTTTCATTCCGGTTAAAATAGCTTGGGAGTTAAAAGGGAGTTGTGTCTCCCATCACCCAATTAGGTTGTTAGGTTTTTACTCAGGAAAATCAACGAGGGAATGAACTTCTAGGCCTGTTTCTCGAATTAAACGACTACCACCCAAATCGGG
>JAYVCH010000084.1:0-5036 GCA_043750055.1 Fibrobacteria bacterium | reverse complement strand
TTTAAAACTCTAGCAGAATTCCAGCGCGAGCGGACCATCCCTTAATTGATCCCTGTTGTTCATAGGAACCCAATAGAAGAAAACTGGAACGACGACCATTCCTGATATCGAATCCTCCCCCTGCTTTCCAGACAAATCCAGAACGATGTTGGCCAAGGGCATAGCCAACATCCCCCGTGGCCACGGGTAGAACAACGCGCCCCAGTGGCATGCGAATTATGGCGCTGGCAAAAATAGGAATGGCTTCAGATTCATCGACCGTTCCTTGACCTGATTGGATTCCGAAAAGGGTTTGGTCATCAAATTTTGCGAAGAGGCCCACATTATAAGCGAAGGAGGCGCCTTTGAAATGGGTATGGGAATTGGCTCCCAGAGAACCAGTAAGAACCGCGTCGCTGTGTGAGACGGTTACAAAGTGGCAGATACCAAGGACAAAAAGCGATTTCGGATTCAACCGAGCGGCCATGTAGACAAAGGTAAGTTAATTATGGAGAAAGTTCGTTCAGCTTGACGCGTGTAGCTCCTGGGCGCTCAGAGGGTGGCTCAGCTCTTTGCGGAGAGCGTTCAATCCGTTTCCACATGCCGCCATTCTGAAGTGTCATCGCTCGCCACATCCCAATAAGGAGGGCCAAGTTCATGGATACAAAGTAGAACGGAACGAGTAATAATTTTGACTTTCGAGTTTTTCCGTTGCCGGCATATCCAAGCCCGGCGCAAAAATAAAGGATCACTTGAAGAGCAAAAGTGGTGTAGAAGAAGGGGCCATCTACCAATAAAATCGCATTGGAGACTAAGGATATAATCATGAGAACGGGAGCTAACCAACGCAGGAATTTATGAGAAAAGAAACCATAAGCGACCAAACCTCGGAAAGGATTCAAAAGCGTGAGGTAGCGCGGAAGTAAATTAAAATTTGCCTGGCTGATACGAACCTTGCGATAAAATTCACCATAGGGTTCCAGCGATGTCTCTTCGCTGCCAATAGCCTGCGGCTCGTAGATAGCGGTTTTACCCGCTTTGAGTACGCAAGTTGTCACAAAGAAATCATCCATGGCGATTTTATCGACTGGGATTCGTTCGAACAATTCTTTGCGAACCGCGTATATGCCCCCATTGGCACCAATCACGATGCCGAGCTTGCCCTCTTGTTTTTTGATTTCCGATTCCAGATTCCAATACATACTCTCCCCGATACCAAGGGCCGATTGTCCGGAATCATGCAGAATGAGACGTCCACAAACGCAGCCGACACTGGGATCCTCGAAATGGGCCAATAGTTTTTGCAACGCATTCTGAAGTAACATAGTGTTCGCATCGCAAAAGACTAGGATTTCACCTTGAGCTCGAGGAGCCAACTGGTTTAACACCGAAGCCTTACCTCCCCTTTGTGAGAAGGCGAAAAGCTTTACATCGGAAGCGTACTTGGAGACAATAGCATTGGTTTGATCTGTGGATGCATCCGACCCAATCAGGATTTCCAAATTCTCGCGGGGAAATTCTAGGCTGAAAGAATTTTTGATTTTCTCCTCGATAACCTTTTCCTCGTTGTGCGCGGCGACGAGCATGGAAACCTTAAATTTGTTCGGATTTCCATGCTTACGACGGACAGAAAAAAAAACACTGAGTATGGGCAGCGATAGTGGGTACAGAAAATACGTATGGACCAGGAGGCCCGTCGCAATGAAAAAGACAAATTCCATCAGGAAGGTTCTTTCAGAAAATCTTCGAAAGTGGTTTTCTTCTCCCTGGCGCCGGAGGAAATGTAGCGAAGGAGATTAACCATTAAATCTGCCTCAGCGAAAGAAGCGAAGCTCCCAATGATTTCTCCTTTGTGGTTAAGAAAAAGCATGGTTGGAAACCCTTCCACGCCCCACATAGCCGAAAGCTCGCGTTGGGTTATCTTCTTTCCTTTATAGGTGACAACCTCTTCGCTCTCAGCATTCAGTTTGATGGCAACAAAATTTTTCTTAAGCTCAGCCATGACGGGCTTCGCTTTCAGAGTCTGAGCTTCAAGCAATTTACAGTAGCCACACCAATCCGTATAAACATCGATGAATCCGTATTTTTTATTGGCGGCGGCGTCCTTCAACCCTTTGTCGAAGGTCATCCAATTTACCCCTTGGGCAAAAGACTGGGCCCCGCCCAAAAGAACGATTAAAATAGGAATCAGCCGCCAGCAACGGAACATACTATGCCAGTGCACTTTCCAGCTTTTCGCTGATTTTGCTTTTTGGATAGGCACCCACCAATTGCTGAACCACGGCCCCGTTTTTGAAAAACAAAAGCGTGGGAATGCTGCGAATCCCAAATTTGCTAGCGATATCAGGCGCTTCGTCCGTATTGAGTTTGCCGACTTTGGCTTTGCCTTGATAATCCTTGGCCACTTCTTCAACGACTGGACCTACCATGCGGCAAGGGCCGCACCACGGTGCCCAGAAATCCACAAGCACGGTTCCTTGATAGGTCGCCACTTCTTTTTCGAAATTTTCACTGGTCAATTCGACGACGAACTCGGATGCCATTTGTTCTCCTATTTTCCTTTTAAACTTGTTTCGACTTTTTTGACAGTTGCGCTATGCTTGGTAGAATCGACTTTGTCCACTTGGTGGGTGGCTTGGAAGGAATCAACCTGCTTTATCACATCATCCTGGAATTTTCTCCAGGATTCCGGATGAGACATCAACTTGGCATATTGTGTATGAAAACCGTTTGGAGTTTCATGGTGTTGTGCCAAGATAACCCGCCTCGCTTCATTCACCTTTTCCAGATTAGTGCCGTATCCAACTGTCGCCATTTTCAGCTCTACATATAAATCTACAAACTTGGCATCTGGAACAAATTCTTTTCCCCGACAGGCTGTTAAGGCCAGTACTGCCAGCGACAACAGGCCAAAAGCCCTTAGATTGATAGTACTGCCGGTGCCTAAACCTGTCAACGCAAAACCCCCAATTATGGCAAGGTACAAAGGGCTAGCGGACCTCGACAAGTGAAGTAACTCAAACTCCCAAATAATAATCGGATGCAGATTTGCCCTCAGGCAAAGCCGAAGCATCGGGAATCAATTCCGCATTTTCTCCTTCTAAGAGAAATAAGCCACGTACGTAGTCCTCGCGCGAAAATCGAATGAGATCGTCCAAATCCTCACCTACCCCAACCCAAGAAACCGGGATCCCGAATTCACGACAAATTGGAATGATAGACCCGCCTTTAGCCGTGCCATCCAATTTTGTCACCACGAGTCCATTTAAAGGGACGATGGCGTTAAATCCTTGACCTTGCTGAATCGCATTTTGACCCGTGTTCCCATCGATGACAAGCAAGCATTCGTGAGGAAGAGAAGGATCCTGTTTTCGTAGGACACGCACCATTTTCCGAAGCTCTTCCATCAAATGGGTTTTGTTTTGCAAGCGTCCAGCCGTGTCTATAATGAGCATGTCAAGCCCACGTGCTTTAGCGGAGGCATACGCATCATAGGCAACACTGGCGGCATCAGCACCCTCTTGATGTTTGATGACCTCGACACCGACCCTCAGCGCCCATCTCTCTAATTGTTGGATGGCACCGGCGCGAAAAGTATCCCCTGCCGCCAACAACACCGTTTTGCCTTGGGCTTTGTAATGATGAGCCAGTTTTCCAATGGTGGTCGTTTTACCTGCGCCATTGACTCCGATCATGAGAATGACATGCGGCTTTCCTTTGCTCTCCCATTCCGGAGTTTCAGGAAGAAGATTGCGCGTAGCCTCGGCCATCCAATCCAAAAGTTGCTTGCTGTCGATCTCTTGACCTTTTGCTTTTTTTTTGACATCGTCCATGATTTTGGATGCCACGTCCATCCCAATGTCACAGGCCAGCAATTTTTCTTCAATGTTTTCAACGACGGCATCGGTGAGTTTGCCTTTGCCAAACGCGGCTTTGACTTCTTTCACCATATTTTCGCGTGTCTTGGTGAGACCGCGGACTATTTTTCCAAAAAAACCCATTTGTTTCATTTCCCTTGTGGGGAATGAATATAAGAATCTGGGTGAGGCTTAATTGGGGCTAAGAACCCATCAAATCGCCAAAGGCATCAATTTCGGTTTTTTGTTGTAATAGCCAATCCCCGAAAAGCATCAATTGTTCAACTGGCATGTTCAGGTCTTGCAGATAAGTTTCCTGTGTGGGGGGTGGAGCTTCGCCAGGGAGGGAAGTCATATGGAATCCGTGGCAGATTAAATCTGCCAAATGAGTGATGCAAACTTTCTTGTAAAAATCTTTGCTGACTTCCGGTTGATGATGATACGCGATGGCATCGACCAAGTCTCCGGGAAAATTCCACCGCTCAGCCACCACGCGGCCCAAGCGACAATGGTCAAATCCAAAAACCATGTTCTCCGCCTCGGAAAGGTTAAGCGGACCCACCCGCAAGGTCTGCTCCACTCTTGGGAATTCGCCCGAGCCCAATTCAATTAAGACTCCCAAGTCATGTAGAAGACCCATGCTAAAATGTTCTTCGTGCTCCTGGGAAGTTTGATCGCCAAGATATTGGGAAATGTGACGCGCTAGCATTGCTGTGCCGATGGAGTGTTTCCAAAAAGCGGCCCACTTTGGGGACCCGGAGGCGCCCAAGGAAGTAGAAAGGGCAATGCGGGAAATGTTATGGTTGCCAAGGCGCACAATAGCGGCTTTGAGCGAAGTAATGGATTTAGGTGTTCCGAAGAAAACGGAATTCGCAGCTTTAAGAACCTTGGATGAAACGCCCGGTTCCTTCTCCAAAATTTGCACGAGGTCGGAGGCTGAACAAGCGGGGTCGCGAAGAACCGTGAGGGTTTCGCGAATTAGAATGGGGTTTTTCAGCGCGGCGCCGTGGCGGCTGAAAAAAGCTTCCGGGTTTCCGAAATCGTTTTCTGCCATCGGAATATTCCTGAATGCCTTAATTGGCTTCTATCAGGGAGAAGAAAGGCTCCGCCTCCTGAATATGCTTCTCGAACTCTTCGAGCAGTTGTTCTTGGCTAATTCCCAGTCCTAAAAAAGCCTCGGCTTCGGAGATAAAAGGCGCG
>JAYVCH010000083.1:0-5736 GCA_043750055.1 Fibrobacteria bacterium | reverse complement strand
CGAAGGTTGGTGGCGAATGACCGACTTTGTTGTTATTTGCCAGTTGGGACCTTCCCTCCTGGCGTATAGACGAGATATGGTCAACCTTCCAAAGAATATTTGCAAAATCAATGGATTCAAGGTAGGATTAAGGAATGAAATTCAAATTTAAAAATATCGAGATCGTTCCATTGGCGAGCCTCTCTTTAAGGAAAAAGCAGGAGGCTAGAAAGCTTTCCTTTTCTAAAAAAATAGAATGGACAACTCTTCTTCGAGAATATGCATATGGAAAAAAAGCAACTACCGGAAGAGTTCAAAGAATTCATTCGGTTGCTAAACTCAGCAAAGGTTAAGTACATCGTCCTTGGCGGGTGGGCTGTAAATCTCTATCAATTTCATTTCAAAAAAGGATCTGATCAAAAATAAAAAGGCTGCGGGCAGACCTAAAGATCTCGCCGATATCGATGCTCTTGAATAGTTAAAAAAACTGAAGTTTTCTTGTTTAAACCGCGTTTCCCACCCGAGCAACGCAGCGCAATAACTCGGATGGAAGAAAAGGTTTAGGAAGTATTTCGCATACCCCTGCGGCCTCTGCAACTTCCTCAAGTTGCGCATCGACCAAGCCGGTGATCAATATGCAGGAAAGATTAGGCTGCATTTTTTTAATAGCCCTAATCAATAAAGTCCCCACCAAATCAGGCATGTTTTGATCTGTAATAATGAGGTCAAAAGCATTTTGATCTTTTTGAAACAGTGTAAGAGCACTAAGGGCATGGGAGGCAATCAATACGGAATGGCCAGCGGACTCTAAAACGGGTTTCATGATTGCCAAAATTCCCGGCTCATCGTCCACACACAGAATTCTCAAAGAATGGGGTAGTTTATTTTCAATGGCAGGTGTTGACGGGCTTTGTGGCTGTATTATGGCCTGACTTACAGGTAAGGAAACAATGAAAGCCGTTCCTTGGTTAAGCGTCGATTCGATTTGAATAGAACCGCCGTGTTCCACGATAATTGAATGCACAATGGACAGCCCAAGCCCAGTACCAGAACCTACCGATTTCGTTGTGAAAAAAGGTTCAAAAACTCGACGCTGCGTTTCCTCATCCATTCCAGCGCCCGTATCACGAACCGTTAGGATAATAAAATCTTCTACCCGAACGGACAGCTTCAAGCGACCCTTTTTTCCTTGCATCGCTTGAATGCCGTTAGTAGCAAGGTTGGAAATGACTTGATGGATTTGGGTGGGATCTCCAAAAACATGTACGTTTTTCTCAGGTAATTCCACGGATATTTCAATACTGGGTGATGATGTTGCTTGAATGAGTTTGATGACTTCACGAATCAGTTTTCCCAATTCGAAAGACTCTTTTTTTGGCTCCTGTCGGCGGGAAAAAAGCAGAATGCTTTTTACCAGATCCCGTGCCTGTAAGCCCGCACTTCGTATTCCATCGACATAATCAAGGAACGGAGCATCCTTTCCTACCGAGTATTGAATTAATTCAGCGTAACTAAGAATCGGTGTTAATAAATTATTCAGATCATGGGCGATGCCTCCCGCAAGAGTACCGATAGCCTGTAATTTATCTCTTTCCAGTAATTGCCGTTCCTTTTGGAGTAATGCTTCTTCGGCGCATTTTTGTTGGGTAATGTCCCGAGTTAAAATTGAAATCGAGGTAACGTGGCCCTCTTCTTTAATAGGTCCAACAATACTCGAAAACCATGCATTGAGTTGCGAAATATACACATCATAACTCGTTGCCTTGCCAGTATCAAAAGTCTCGGTAAATGATTTCCTCATGATTTCGTGATAGGCGGGATCGGTGAAATCAAAGGGTGTGGCTTTTCCAATAAGTGATTCTGCCTCAATTCCTGGAGCAGTATGGTTAACATAGGTATAGCGAAAATTTCTATCAATCACCACAACAAAGTCGAAAGGATTTTCCGCGATGGAGCGCCAACGTTGCTCTGACTGTTGCAAGTCATGTTCAAGCTGTTTCCTTTCGCTAATGTCTTTCAGGGAAGCGAAGTAACCAACTAAATTGCCGTTTTCGTCGCGAAGTTCCGAAGGAGAGGCGAGAACCCAAAATCTCGTACCCTCTTTACGCATGAAAATGAGTTCGAAATTGGTGATTTCTCCCGAAATCATTTTTTGAAAAGCGGGAAAAATGTTATCACTCTCTTCAGGTGGCCAATAGGAAAATGGCGCCGTGGTACCGGCCAATTCTTCCGCAGAAAACCCGGTCATTCGGCGCATGGCTTCGTTTTCAAATATGTGCCGGCGATCTGTGTCCAGAATGATAAGGCCATCCTGCATCTTGCTCACAAGGGCATCTAACAATCCAGTATTTCTAAGATTAGGTAGCATTGATTCTGCTAAAAAATACTTTAAAATGGTCAAATTGTAGGATCAATCACCAAAAGAGGCAGCACCTTTTGAAAAGTTTGGTCGTTACAAAAAGTACGTTTGAATTTCCCTAGCTATTGGCGAACCGCAGAAAATGGATTGACCCCCGTTTTAGTCGTTCCAGGGGTAAAAATTCGCCCATGAAACCCTTCTGGGAAAAGACGTTTCAATGTTACCTCACGTGCCAAGCTCTTTTCCCTTTTGAGAGCCCCAGTTCCCATACCTGCTTCTTGTCTAATCCTTTCGATTAAGGATTGTGATTTTTGGATCAATTTGTCCAGGTCCAGAGGTTTGGATAAAAATAGAGGTAACTCCAACGGCAATTTATTTTCGATGCCCAATAACTGCCGCTCGGAGGAATAATAGAGCGCTTTCATGCGGCGATTGATGGACTTCAAACTTCTGGCTAATTCTAAACCATTGGGGGAGCCGTCCAAAAAGGCATCGGTAATAAGTAGATGCAAGGTTTCGGAGAGGGTTTCAGCCAAAAGAAAGGCTTGGATTCCATTGTCTGCTTCAAAGACCTGAAAACCTGATAAACGCAACGCGAGAGCGGCTGCTTCTCTGGTTTCTAAATCGCCATCGACTAAAAGAATATTGCCTTTAGGTTCCGAGATTTTCATTTTAGACATGAATGCCGGACCCCTTCCAGTCAGTACTGCTAGACCTTAAAATACACTACTGGATTACCCACAATGTCATTTTTTCGTGTCCATCGTGTAACGAAAGCTCCGTAGATAAGCAGAAATAGGGGGATCTTGGAGATTGAAATGGTTTCGCAACACCCGTCGCCTAAATTTTTTTTCATAACCGGAGAGTTGTGATGGATTTGTATTGGGAAAAAATCCGAAACGGGAACGGTCGTTATATTGACCGTGACTTTTCCTGGTTGGCTTTCAATCGTCGTGTTCTTTATGAAGCGCGTAATCCCAAAAATCCTTTATTGGAACGCCTTAAATTCCTTTCCATAATAGCCAATAATCTGGACGAGATCTTTGAAGTCCGCGTTGCCAAACTGTTGAAAAAAGTGGAATCAACCGTTACCTGTGGGTGGTGGAATTACAGGCGCGTTTTGATGAGAAGTCGAATATTCATTGTGCGCGGTATTTGTGCTTTGCGGCCAGGCGGAGATTATATCAAAATGGTCCCGAGTCCCGCAGACCCGGAGTTTGAAGCCCAAGCCCCCTTGGTTTTGAACCCGGATACCAAACCAGAAAAAACCCAGCAAATAGAATCACTGGCCGGAATGTGCTTTTTGGAAACTATTTTTCCGAGATGGAATTGCTTTTGATTCGCCATGGCCAGGCAGGAAAACCCTCACCCGCGATTTATCCAAATGACGATGAACGTCCTCTCACGGCTAAAGGAGAACGAGCCTTCAAGTCGGCGGCGCTTGGGCTGCATCATCTCAAGTTGGACTTGAAAACCATTCTGACCAGTCCTACAGTTCGTACCCGCAAAACCACGGAACTTTTAGCCCTAGGTCTGGAATTAAGCCCGAAGGTCATTCGCGTGGTACCCCAGCTTCATTTTGGATTTTCTCCCATAAAAGCCCTCTCAGCACTAGGGCGCATGAAATTGCGCTCGCGGGTTGCCATCGTAGGACATGAGCCTTGGTTGGGGGATTTCTTAACCTTGCTCATTGCCCCCAAAGGCCCCATCGCATTTAAATGGACCAAGGGGGGAGCCTGTTTGGTTGAGACCCCTGAAGTTGGGAGAGGAAATGGTCGTCTGTTATGGTTCCTCACCCAAGACCAATTGGGGATGTTGAAGTGAAGACCATTGCGCCTAAAAATTTATTACAATAAACCCATGCTCATCCGCTTTGTCGATATCGGTAGTAATTCCATCAAGTCATCGGTCTATGATGTTCAGAACCAGACCCATCATGTCACCTCCAAGGACAAATTGTCCTTTTCCATAGGGGAAGAGGTCTTTTCCAATGGCTCCATTTCTGAGAGCGCCCAGGATAAAATTTCAAACTTCATTGACGGATTGCCCGCTTCCTCCGGGGGAGACAAGGTTCATTTTACTTTTATCCTAGCGACTTCGGCGGTCCGTTCCGCGAAAAACCGTGACGCTTTTATCCGAAAAGTGCAAGCCAAAACCGGGCTGGCTATACGCGTCCTAAGCGGCGAAGAAGAGTCCTACCTCATCCATATGGGCATTGCCAGCAAAGAGGGCATTGGGGCGCAGGAGGTGCTAAAGACCATCGATATTGGTGGCGGTAGCGCGGAAATCAGCTGTAGCCGCGGTTTCGAATATTTGTTTGGCCATAGTTATGACTTGGGTGCCATTCGCCTGAGTCAACGATTTTTAAAAGGGAAAAATTTCTCTCGTGAAGCTTTAGACCAGATCCAGGATTTAGCGCTTACGGAATTTAAAACCCGATTCGAGATTAAATCCGCCCCTCCGGCTTTGCGCGCTATTGGCAGCTCGGGAAATATCCGCGCCATCGGCAAAATGGTGCAATGCGTTCGCGGCTTGCCTTTTATCAAACTGTTGCCCGAAATCACTACCGGTAGTCTTGAAGACGTCGCCGAGATTTGTCTCGGCAAATCCCATCAAAATATCCAAAGCCTTTTTGACATTACCTTTGATAGAGCCAAAATAATCATGCCCGCCGTTGTAGTGTTGACGACCGCCATGCGCTTTTTTGGAATTCCACGTTTGGCCGTCAGTGAAGCTGGGCTGCGCGAAGGCGCCGCCTTCTTCTGGAGCCGTCATGGCCATTTGAACTTGCCCGTTGAAATATCTTCCGAATCCTCCGAAAAGCGATCTTAAGGAATTCACACCATGGTTGACGCACCCCTCTATCAGGGTAAGGACAGATTTATTGATCGAGAATTTTCCTGGTTGGAATTTAACAACCGAGTTTTGGAAGAAGCTCGGGATGCATCCAACCCCTTGCTTGAGCGCATCAAATTCCTGGCGATTGTAGCCAACAATCTGGATGAATTTTTTGAAGTGCGCGTTTCCGGACTGTTGCAAAAAGTAGAATCGGGCTTGGCCATTGATGGCATCGCGGGTTTGGATGCCAAACAAAAACTGGAAACCCTTCTGAAGCTTTGTCAGCGTACGGTTAAGCAGCAGTACCGATGCTGGAACGAGGAGTTGCTACCCAAACTCAAAGAGAACAATGTTTTTGTCAAGACCATGACTGATTTGGGCAAGGAGGAAGAAAAAGTTCTCCATGCTTATTTCCACAAGGAAATCTACCATCTACTGACCCCCATTAAGGTGGATCCATCCCATCCTTTTCCAAGGGTTTTGAACAAGGCACTTTGCCTACTTATTCTTCTCAAAGAAGACGGAACCCGCGATGGACTTGGGGTTGTGACTATTCCTCG
>JAYVCH010000082.1:0-5596 GCA_043750055.1 Fibrobacteria bacterium | reverse complement strand
TAAAGCGCTCTAACCCAGCTCTGGATCATTTTCATTTAATCAAGAGGGTGATTCGAGATAAGAAAGTTCCGTCTGTCGGCGGATCAATTCAGTTCGGGCAAGCGATCAATAATGAATTCAGGATTCGTGGAGTTCAAGATTTCGAATTCATAAATGGAATTTTAAAATGGAAATATTCGATCGGGGGAGTGTACATCGATGATATAGCGCCATCGAGTAAAGAATTCCACTTGCAAAACTCCTATATCACGCCATTCGATAGTGATGTACAAGCTGAGATAGAGAGCCATTACAAAACTCTTCTGCCTAATGCGGGGAATAATTTTAAGTAAAATTTCACCCAACGGTTAGCATGGCAAAATGAAAGCACTTCGCCATGCAGGGAAGAGTATCAAGAATCCCGAGATAAGAAACCAGGGAAGATGATAAAGCTAAGAATGCGCGCGAAAATAGGAAAGAAATCTTCGCAGTCCCGCGTTACCTCACACGTCGTGTGCTCGGTAACCAACGCACCCCCACTAGAACACAACTTTAAGGACATAGGCTGAAGTTTTGCCGCTCAGCCCAAAGCCCTGACTGCCAAAGGTAATCCAGTGAGTTTGCAAAAAAATATGAGCAATCTTACTTTCCTGAACGATAACACTGTTTATCAAATTATTACGGACTTTGATGGGTCTGTTACACCTGAAGGCGCATGTGTCACCACGGCAGCTGCCCCGATACAAATCACTTATCAATTAAGTCCGAAATCCGCTAAAAGTTTCGCTCAAGTGAAAAAGGATTATTTCTTCCGTGTGAATGAATCGGAATATCCATTTAAGAAACCAGGCTGGGATGCCTACTGGTTTGGTCTAGTTGGTAGTCGCTCAGGCGCTGATTCCAATATCATTATAGATGCTGTGGGAAAGTTTAAAACTAGTTCGATGATGAGCATCTGGTATGCCAACGCCACTTTATTGCGCACGGTAAAAAAAACATCGTCGCTTGGGGTTGTAACAATAGATAGCCTGCTAACCTACAGTTATCCTGAAATAACGAACCATCCAGATTCGATAGCCTTGGCAAAAGCGCTTACCGATGACTGGAAAAAATTCACCAAAAGTGCTTCCCAAGATATTCTAATTACTCTCCAAATGATTAAAATCACTTATGATTCCCTCGCCTCTCCAGCTTCCTATCTCGCTACCAGGAAATCCGCCCTTGGAACCGGCTTTCAAGCTACCCAAATGGGTCAAATGGTGATCATTCAACCGGGGGTAGAAAAAGCAAATACGTTTGAACCCCTTTCTATTTACGGGATGATGGGCAATAAGGTTGCTTCAGTTTTCCCAACAGGATTTGCTTACCACTGGAACGGAAAAACGTCGGTTGGATCAAATGCTCCGACTGGGGTTTATTTCATTCAAGCTGGTAACCGGGTATTGGGTAAATTCTTTTATTTCCGAAATTAGACCAAGATCAAGAAAATGTGATGCGGATCAATTGAAAAGCGTCCACGTCTAGCTATTTTTTTCTGCGCAGAAGCGTGGCCTCGTCGGCATTGAGGATATCGTGAATCCATTCCTGAGGTACCCCATATTGGAGTAGGGACTCTTCGCTTTGCCCACTTAGAACGGAACGGTTGGGAGTTGGGACAACGGGCGCATCGGCATAAACGGGTACCCTGATTTCCTCGACGCGTTCCCGAATTCCATTTTCAACTAGGCATCGCAAATTCAGCGCGGTCGTTCATAATCAGGGACTCGACGATATCACCGATTTCCTTGATTTTTTCAGCCCGTTTAATTTGTGCCAAATCAAGGTACATGAGGACATGGTCGGAATCGGGAATTTCGTCCATTTCCTTTTCGACCTTTCGAAATCCAACCTTTTGATAGAAGCCAATTGCAGTCGGATAGAAATCAACCGTCAGGAAACGACACCCGGTCTTGTTACGCAATAGAATAAACACTTGGATGAAAACAACAATAGCACGACCCAAACCTTGCTTTTCCAACCCCGGCCCTACCGCTAGACGGGCAATTTTGACTGCTGGGAAATGTTTCATCCCTCGTTTCGCATTGGGTATGGCTTTGGCAGCCTTTTTCTATTTCTTTTGAATGTCAGAAAAATCATGCACGTCGAGCCGATAATTGCATAGGCTATACATTGCAATGATTCGGCGTTGGAATTCAATCCCATAAGTTACAGCTAGCATTTCCCGCTGGTAATTTTGGCAATCGGAACGGAAGAAATCCGTTAGATCATCATCGTCACAGTCGAATTCAATATTTTCCTCAGGGGTAATTTTCCTGACGAAAAGATCTGCGGACATTATTTCTTGGAAGACAGAATAGAAGCTGCGTTACGGAAGAAGCTGAGGGCTTTGTCCATAGTATGCTCAGTTGCCTGCGCCTGTCCAGGCTCAATCTCACCTCTATTAGTGCGGGAGATATTCGTATTGGGCTTTGGCTGCAATGGATGCGTCGATTTCTTTTTGACGGGCGATGCGCTTTTGCCACTATTGCGTGTGGAGTTTCTCAGGCTCTCACGCCATCTACTCAATCTCTCCTGCGACGGTTTTAACATAATCAGGCTTTAAGCCGTTCATTCAATTCCTTAATGGCATCGGGAATCATTTCCTCACCTTTTTTAGACAAGGCTTCCAATTGTTCCTTTAGGAGCGTCAGTCGTTTGAGCATGGTTTCGGGTAGCAAGTCTTTGAATTTGGAAAGCACGGTGTCGAAGACTAGGTCTAATCGATGGGTAAGCTCACGCCAGCGACCCAATAATTCTGCGGATTGATTTTCCAGGTTTAAATCCTTAAGCCATTTTAAGGCATCGCCCATGCCAAAACGATTGAGTCCAGCAATCATTTCTTTTAAATTCCTTGAGGCTACCGCCGCTTCCTTGCTGCCTCTCACGAGCAGTTTGCCCATGCCCTTGATCGCGCCTCCAATTACTGGAATGAGAGCGAACAATAAAACCACTAGACCCAGCCATTCCAGTTTACTTTCACGTTTTTTTGGATCTTCAGCCATACCCATGAGTATGGCAAGTATATCGCGGACGGCGCTTACATCGCGGACGAGAGGAATCATCCCAATACATGCATCAACAATTATTTGACTGAGTGCTATTCCTTTTCCACCAAGGAGACTCTCCTCCATCGGAGAAATTATTTTTTTATCGACAATTTGGTAAGGGTTGGGTTCGGGGCCAAACCGGATACGGATAGGGCGAGAATTCAGAGTTTGGATTTCACTTTGTCCATTATTATCCAGTTGGCCGTGAAAGGTAGAACCGTTCTCCAACTCGATTTCAAAGTGGGCCTTGGTGACTGGAGCGTCATCATGGTATAGCTCGTCTGTGTTCATGATCTGCCGCGAAGGATGCAAGAAAAGATTCCACTTCCGTTCTTTATTCCACGTCGGTTGATAATGGATGGACTTCGGATTTTCCGATTTTATTTTTTAGATGCGCCTCCACTTTTTTAATCGAAGTCTCCGCCGGCAAGTCTTCGGGCATGGTGCCCCCAATTTCCACAATGGTTTTTCTCACCTTGCGGCCTACTTCCCGGTGCGTACGATTGGCCTCGGTTTTGGTGGCGATACGCTCCCGCTTCAATTTGTCCTCAGTCTGAGTGGCGCGGAACAGATTCGCCGCAAGTTCGGTCGAGCCCATGTGATCCAAAATTTTTTCGCTTTTCTTCAGTCCCTTTTTCTCATGGATAGCCTTATTTCCTAACCCGCCCTAAAGGCCCTTGTAGCCTTCGTCCTGGAAAATGGCATAGTCAAAGGGAGTCAGTACCCCTGCTCCTTTGGCCGTAGACGCAAGGTTTTTATTGTGTTCGGATAATTCGTTTCTGAGCATGACCCGCTTTTGGTCCCCATCTAATTGCTCTAATTCCTTTTCGAATTTTTCCTGCTTGCTGGTTTGAATGGCGAAATAGGTTTGAGCTTCTGCGATTTGGGGATGGGATGAGTCTCCGTTCATGGCGATTAGAAAACAGGCGTGCCGGCTAAGCAGTAAATCCGCCACTTCCCTTTGGGCACCTTTTCCGGCCTGGATCATCTTACTGATATCGATAAAATGATCTCCAACCGGTGTCTCTGTCCCTGCACAGGCTGCCATGGCTTTCCCTATGACATTGGAAAAATTCTGCCAATTGGCGTAGCCTAGGCAAGGCTGGAGCTCGCGGGCCGACCAGAATTCGGTCCCACGAACCGTAGATTTCTTGATAGCGTCGAATTTGGATACAATAGAAATCATACTCACGAAAATACCTCCATTTCAGGCTTGGATTTGTAAATGAACTCACCTAGCCAACCCATAAATATGCTTCCTTTACAGGGACAGATTATGTCACCTTAAACACTTTCATCACCTCATCCCCCAGGTGATTGATCACCTTCACCGCAATCCGCCCCGACTTCGGCTTATCAAAAGCCCTCGACACATCGCTACTCAAAGTCTGCCACGCTTCCTCATTGATCTCCGCCTTCAAGGTTGTCTTCAGCGCCTTATAGGGATCGTTCGCTCCGAGAAAATACGCATGGCGTACAAAAAAACTTTCTTCATTATAATCCGTATCGATAAACCAGCAAGCAATGCCATCGGCATTATCGCTTCGCACCTCGCCAGTATTGGGATGGAAGACATCCACGCCATTGACCTTGACCTGCACCTGCCCTTTTTCCGCGGGAAGGATATCGATATCCGGTTCACCGAAAATCACGAACAAATTACCCTTACCCGTATTCTTGAGATCGTCCGCCATATGCAGGTCTGCGTTCATACGAGCCTTGAGCACCTGAATGCGCCCGAGCTTGGCGAATTCCGTGGAGCGAGCATCGTAATTGAAGGCGCAGGTAATGAGCACATCGAAATCAGCATCTCCCGCTTCCTTTGCCGCCTCCACCAAATCGGGTCGAGACACGGTTCCAAATTCAGGTCCGATAAAAATAGCCGCGCGTTTTTCCTTGCCCGATCCTTCTTCAATATAGCGACCCTCAGCGCAAACCAAATCACCGGGCCATGGGATAAGACTGGTGAAATTAATCTTATCCGCCTTATGGGCTTGTTGCACTCCTTGACGCCGTCTATCAATTCATCATTTTCATCCACGCCCAGCACGCGATGGGGCGAGAGGCTTTCGACCGTGAAGGGGCCAGCCACGCGGACTTTCTTTTTGTCTTCATAGGGTTTGTCGTAGAGATATTCGTATTCGGCCTTGGCTGCGATGGATGCGTCGATTTCTTTTTGACGGGCGATGCGCTTTTGCCACCATTGCGTGTGGAGTTTCTTGGCATCCTCGGGCCATTTCTCATCAGCTTCGCGGGGGATTTCCCATTCTTCCCATTTCTTGCTGACAGCCTGATTCAGGCTTTCGCGCAAGGGTTCGAGGGCCTTTTGGAATTTGTCCCAGATGACGTCTATCTCGATATTATTCGCGATGGATTTCAAAGTGATATGCGGGACGCGCTCGTAAACGAAACCTTGGCGGATATCGCCGTGAGTGGTGCGATTGGCATGAATTATGGATAGGAGGTATCAAATCCAGACCTTGAACCCTGACGGAGGGAATCAAACACCGATGAGACAAGGGCGCGAACAC
>JAYVCH010000081.1:0-2919 GCA_043750055.1 Fibrobacteria bacterium | reverse complement strand
GCGTAGGAGGCCTTATGTTTGTTAAACTACTAGCAAAGGCCATCTTAAGGGGACTTGTCGATGAAGGTGAGCGAATTCGAATTCAAGTTGACGACCGTTTCCGATGCGAAGCTGCTTCAAATGTTGTCCGTATGTCGACGCGATGGCCCTGACATTGCTTTGAATTTATTGGAAACTGAGGCAAAAAAAAGGGGAATGGAGGAAACGGAGAAGGCGGTTGAGACACCCGTAGAATTGAACGATCCATTAATCGAGTCCGATTTCAAAGAACCGGCTCCTATAGACGATGCCCCCCCTCATTCGGAATGGTTACAAGAAGAATCCTCTGCCACAAAAGTACCGACAGTAGCTAAGGCTATGCTCTTTGTGGTCGGATTCGGCGCGCTTCTCTTTACCGCCTACAAGCTCCTTCATCGTGGTTGAGTGCCATTTTTCTTTGCTTCCTGTTTCTGACTTTAGTTTCTTTCACTGCTGAAACACTTTCAGCCCAAACTCTCCATGTCCTTTGGCCTGAAGGGGCTCCGGGCGCAATCGGACAAAACGAATCCGACCAGCCAAGCCTCATCGCTTTTCCCACTTCCAAATTATCCGCTTCGCATACTGCCGTGATTGTGTGCCCGGGCGGTGCCTACGGAATGTTATCCATGGAAAAGGAAGGGGTGGATGTAGCACATTGGTTAAATGATTTGGGTATTTCTGCCTTTGTCCTTCGTTATCGACTAGGACCTGTTTATCATCACCCCATTGAAATGAAGGATGGTCAAAGAGCCATCCGTTGGGTTCGAGCGCATGCAAATAATTTTTCGATTGAGGCAAATCATGTGGGAATGATCGGGTTTTCCGCTGGCGGACATCTTACCGCAACTCTTGCAACTCATTTTGATAGCGGTAATCCGCTTTCAACTGATTCTATTGAGCGAATGTCTTCCCGGCCTGATTTTCAAATTCTGATTTATCCTGTCATTAGCATGGATCAAGCATTTACTCATCGCGCTTCACGAATCAACCTCCTTGGCACAATGCCCGATCCGGTGTTGTTAAGTTTTTTGTCCGCCGAAAAAAATGTGACCTCGTCATCACCGCCGGCATTCATCGTCCACGCTAAAACGGATCCCATTGTTTCCTTTTTGAATAGCCAAGCGTATTCTCAGGCCTTGAATCAAGCGGGCGTAAAGGTTGAATTTCGCGCCTTCAATCATGGAGGGCATGGCTTTGGATTAGCACCACTGCCCTCTAACGACGCCCCTGAACTATCCATCTGGCCCACCGTCTGTGCACTCTGGCTTATCAACCAGGGCTTTCTCAAAAAAACCCAGTGACGGACCCGACAGGTTACCGTCTCTTTAAAGAGACTTTCCGACTTATCATCATCCTTCCCGTCACCTGAAATTGTATCTTTCGGGCATGATGCAGGTTTTCACCGCTTCACGCTTTTCCTCCGAATTGGAATTTATGTACCGCCTTATTCGCGAGGCGGGAAAAATTTTACTGTCGGGTAAAGATACCGGGTCCAGTACGGACTTTGCGTTCAAGTCCGACAATTCCATTGTGACTGAAATCGATCATGAATGCGCTCGTTTTCTCGATGGGGAAATTGAAAGGCAATTTCCCGGAGACGCAATTCTCAATGAGGAAACCTTCCACCTTGCTAATGGCCGATCGCCTTGGCATGAAGCCGAACGCTGTTGGATTCTCGATCCCCTCGATTCGACCTCCAGTTATGTCCGCAATGGACAACATTATGGTGTCATTTTAAGCTTGGCCATTGGCGGCCAGCCTATTATCGGCATGACTTATAAACCGGAATTGGGTGAGCTGTATTTTGCGGTGAAAGGGGAGGGCGCCTATCGCGCTTTTGCGGGACCTGATCCGGAGCTCGTACAGGTGATGCGCGTCAAGGTGTCTTCGCAGTCAAAAATCCATTTGATTTTATCCTATGGAAGACAAAAGACACCGGAACTTTTGGAACTCATTAAACACTTGGGAAATCCGACTTTTAATCGGATGAACGGGTCATTGAAAATCAATGAAGTCGCTCGTGGTGAATACACCGCGTTTATATCCCCTCCACAAAACCCCATGTGTCTTTGGGATTTGGCTGGACCGCAAGTGATTCTCGAAGAAGCCGGCGGTAGGTTAACGGATTTAGAAGGCAAATTTCTCGATTACCGAAGTCCGAATCCAGTCATCACAAGTGGATTGATTGCCTCGAATGGGGTGACTCATTCCACCATCATGGATAAACTGAGTTACGGTCGTTAAGCTATAGGTCGAGTTGAAGCGCTATTTTGTGGAAGCTCAACTTTTCTTGACCGGGATAAGTGCCGATTTCCTCAGCCACATACACATAGCTGAGATAGACGATATAACCCACACGCACACCAAAGGTGGGATATCCGTCATTCAAGCCCAAGGCGATATAACTAACCTGGCGTTTTTTCATATATCCCTCCAGCGCCAAGCCTGTCTTTATTTGTCGAAACCAAGGCGTGCCCGGAATTAAAAATCGTTGGAAGTCGAGGTTGACAAGCAATCGATTATCCAAATCCTCAACCAAATCCAGATTACGATGATAGCTAAGGCCAAGGTTGATGTCGGGACGAACAAATTTTTGGTCCATAACAGTGGGGAAATCAAGCAAGGAAATTCCCGCGTTCCAATTTTCACCCACTTTTTTTTCAGCGCCGAGGTTAAGCCCAACCGCTTGTTTAGTGGATGCGATTTCACCGGCAACGCCGATTTTTTTGAACTTATCGGTCCAGCCATTATCGGGTTTTTCCCAAGTCTGTTTGACTTTATAGAAAGCCTCATCGGTAGTACCAACGAGACGATCGGGTAGATTCAAACGATAAAAATATTTTAAAGCGAATCCGAAATGGTATCCGTCCGAGGTTTCAAAACCACGGCCGGCAGTTAAAA
>JAYVCH010000080.1:0-9346 GCA_043750055.1 Fibrobacteria bacterium | reverse complement strand
AGAATAATTGTAGGCTGATAAAAGGCTTGTGGAATGGGATCCAAATGGGCACTAGGATCCATTTGTGCACTATGATTCTGCAGTAACGTCTATAATACCGTGGTTAGGAAATTCGATTGCAGTAAAAGTTCAACGCCTTGATCTTAAAAGGGATAGAAAAAAGGTAAGGCGGGCAAGAGTGATAAAGGGCTAAATGCAAAAAGTCGGGAATTGCGTCCTTGCAATGTGGGTTAAATATGAGCAACTCTTGACCGGCAATATTTATGCTTTTCCCGGAACTGCTTCATCTGTCAGTATCCTGTCCTATTTTTCTTGGATCAGGTTTCTTCATTTCGATAGTCTTTTAGCTTTATAGTTTTCTGAATGGACATTGGGCTGTCCATCTACATTGCCTTTTGAAACTACCGCTTATATATCCCCGGATATCCCCAAGAATAATAACGGAAAAGGCCAATTCAGTTGCGCCGATTTTAATTGTCCAGTCTGATTATCTCGAGCAAAGTAATTTGGATTATTCATTGAATTCCAAACTTCCATATACATTTTGAAATCCCGTTTCCACCAATGCGCATCCCGTGACAAGCGCATATCCAATCGACTGTAAGGCGAAAGTCTCCCTGAATTCCGAGCTCCAACGACAATGGGTTCAACGGAACCTTTGCCCTCCATTCCACCCGAGTAAGGAGTATAAGGCTGTCCCATGGCCCATCGATAGGTAAAGCTCACATCAAATCCACCTGGAATTTCAAAGGCATTTACCCAATTGAACACCACTGGACGATGATAGCGATAGGAATACTCGAGCCTTCCGGGTCCATCGCTCCGGTTGGATAGGCTGAAGTCTGCGGACATCCATCCGCTCCAAATCCGATTAGGTTCATAATAAAACGAGAGCTCCGAACCCAAGCTGTTACCCGTGCCCGTATTGGCGTACTGAAAAATGAGTCCGCCAAAATTATCATACGCTGCCGTTTGGATCGAATCGGGCAAGGACGAAAAATTTTGAGCCGTATCAATGATAGTTCGCAATGTATTGATATCGTCCGTGGATTTCTTAGTGTTGGGCAATGCGAGTAGCAACCCCTTCAAATCAATCGAATGGTCCGGTTTCAAGCTCTCGGCAATTAAATCTTGGTAACGCTTGTAATAACTGTCCAAAATAATACGATAGCCTTTTCCGAATCGGCGCGTCCATTGTACACCAAGCTGACCGGATTTTTCTGATTTAAGCGTCGGGTCTCGATCGCGTTGGTAAAAAGGCAAATTGTTTTGCGAATAAAGGCCCGAGGTAAAAAATAATTCGTTTTTAGCATTCACATCCCAACGATAATTCACCCTGGGGGCGGGAAAAAATTCATTAGATGTCGACTGATATTCACCCCGTAACCCGTAGGTTAAGATTCCGGATTTAGTTTTCCAGGCATGTGAAAAAAAGGCACTGCCAAAATCTTCGCTCAATGCCCCCTTATGCGTAAAGTTGATGCGCGATGGAAATTCTCCCAAGTAATCAAAATTACTGCGGGAACTATCTTGTTTCACTAATATAAAGCCAGCATCTGACACATTACCCAACGGCTCAAGCATATCCACATTCCCATTCACAATCACGTCATAAAGCACATACGGTAGGTTCATGTCATAACGTTGTTTTTCATGGTCATAAGAAAATCCAAATGTGAAGTGATTCACATCGGAAGGGGAGTATGTATCCGAAAAGCGGTAGTTAAAATACTGGGCTGCTTGGGTTAGCGCTAATGTAGTCTTGGTGCCTGGCGAGTGCTTAAACGCCACATCCCAGGCTTGGGTTTGGAAACCAAACCCGTTTTCGATCACATTGCGATCATTCATATCCCAAGTCATATCCAGGAAATGCATTTGATTCCCGATGGCGACATCGGAAATACTGTCGACGGATATTTTTTTAGAACGAGTGATTTGTCTCTTATAGGGTTCGGGAGAAAAGGAGGCAGTCGGGTCACCGAATTTGGGATTGATGCGGGAGAGTACATTGGTTTGCTTGGGAATCACAACGTCATATGCATCGGTGGAAAGACTGGTCATGTAGTCGGCACGGAAATTGGGTCGGGGAGCGAAGGTGGCTCCCCAATGGTAATCTGCGAAGTCGGGCATATTGATATGGTCTCGATAGCCTTGCATGTCGGCTTGAAACCCGCTGTCACGCGACACTGTAGAGGTAACATCCATGATACTATGCAGTGAACGATTGAAAAGAAAGACCTGGGCTGCGCCATAAACACTGAGAGCATTGGGGATTACCGGCGCTTCCAGAAACATGTCTCCACGAACCAAAGAAAGGTTGGCGTTAACATGGGTTTTAAGTGGAATTCGGTTTTTCGATTCGAAGCGTAAATCACCCGATAACACACCCGGGTCTTCCACGGGGAAATCGTCTTTATAAAGTTTCACCGACTCCAGGGTATTCAAGTTGAACATGGAAAAGACGCCGCCCACATGATACGGCTGCAAGAGAGGAAGACCATTCATGACTACGCGAGTTTGTTGGGCATCGCCGCCACGCACAAAGGGCCGCACATTGACATCGTTTTGCGCTGTGACACCCGGAGTGAAGGAAACGGCGCGAATGGGGTCGTTCATGGTGCTGGGAATTCGGCGAATGAATTCGCTTCGCACCTCCACGGAACCACCAGGTTTATGGATTTCTTCCACCGTTTTCGTAGGAAGATCAACTACCGAGGAATCAACGCTTTCGGAATATGCTAAGTGCGTCAAAATTAATCCTACCAAGCTGATCCGCTTAATCAATAAGACCATCCGAATCCAAAATTCAAATCCCATTGCGCAAGCGGAATATCCTCCCGCCGAAACATGCGCTCTCCTGAGGGAACTTGTGGAAGGGTCACATTGAATTGGGGAATAATAAAATCGGGAATAATGATCCAATTGGGAAGCCGATAGCTAAGGCCGAACCCGGCCTGCAAGACTAGAATTTGATTACTCGGAAGTGGTTTAGAAAAATCATCTCCTAGTACTTGGCCGATTTGAGTCGCTAAATAGGTCGCACGCACATTTCCAAAAAAGGTGGGGCGACCCATGGATTTCGAAGCTGCATACTCCATGAAAAAGGAATTGTCGGCCCAGGCTCCAATGCCCCAGCCAGCACCCATCTTATGGCCAAACGTTTTCCCTGCGGGCATGGCTAGATACAAACTGAATTCCATACTTGCTGGATTGGTCGGCGCTTCCAAATGCCATTCTATTTCGGCACCCGGAAATGGACCCCAACTATCTTTCACTCCCAACTTATAATCCAAACTCCCCTTGAATATTTGGCCATGAGAAATCGACTCACCCGAACTGTCGGTGCAAGCATGATTGGCATCGGATGATTCGTTTTGATAATGATCGCAAGTCCACAGCCTCTGCCGTCCCATTCCTAAAGTCGCTTGGCTTTTGCCCGCAGGCATAAGCGCTCCAGTATTGAAGTGATGAACCGAGTATAGACATCCCGACAGCATGAGTGCAAATAAAGGGCAAAGAATAGTTAATGACAGTTATCACCTCTTGCAGGTCAAAAATGCCGGAAGCCCCATTAAGTTACTCGGTTTTGTCTTTTCAAGGTTTCAGTCTTCAATTTGAATCGACCTAATCCCAAAAACACTCTCCATTTTTTGCTGTTTTAACTGTTTTCAAATTGTTTCAGAAATGGGGACAGTGAAGGGGATAGTGAAAATAACTTAGCTACCGACATTCCCCATGGCTCCAAGTATAACGAAGTTGGTTATGGAAAAAAGGTTTCCAATTTTGGCTGCCTCATTGGAAATTGGGGCTGTCGAGGATGGGAATTGGGGGCCGATAAATCTGCCCAAAAAAGTTTATCTTCGGGATTCACTTTTTTGGGATTCCGATTGCTAGCTCGGACATTTTGGATCCTTTTTGATTTAAGAAACCATCAAAAATTGGAAATGTCCGCTCTCTTCTTATTGAATATTCAGCCCCCTAGATCAGTGAGGCCTAATATAGCCTACTCGGAAGGTAAACAATTTGGGCGGTGCTGAAATTTTGACGGGTTCGCCTTGAGGGCCAGTAGATCCCAGTTGATTGTGAATGGTGATTTCCACTTTCATAATATAAGCTCCAGTACCAATCAGGTTTCCTTTATCTGATATGGGCAAGAAGGTCAATTTGACTAGTACGGAATCGCCCTTACTTTCAGTCAATCTTAGTTGGGAAAATTGAACGGGACTAATTTCCCCTGAACTTTTATTCACAAACTGCCCAACATTGTCGAACAGGGTTACGGAATAATGAAATGGATATTTCGAATTGACAAGAATAGATGGGCCCACCTTAGATAACTCTGCAGGCAATTGGGTTGGAAGTACTTTTGCAATTCCAGGATCGTTGCAATTGACGCAGGTTTTATTGCCATGTACCACTATTACATTGGGAATGAGAGCAGGGATGATCCTTGGACTTTTTGGATTAAATATTTCAACCGCTACATCAATTTTTGGCGTCACGTTTAAGGGTTCTCCCACAACTCTAATATAGGTCGTCATTCGGCTTGGATTACCACTTGCATCCATCACTGGACGTACAGGATCAATTCGGGCACTATCTCCCGGCACGGGGTATTTAGATCCAGCTGCAAATTCATAACTGTATTTTTTCGGAGTCATGGCCTTGATATTTGCAACAATCACCTCGGCATTATTTACTGGCAAAGCGTTGCGTTTAATTTCAATTGGGAAAACTTTGCCAGCCACATCAATGGTAACAGGTTCAGAAAATTCAACTTCAATTCTTGGCGGGATGGCTGGATTATCCGAAGGAATTGATTTTACCGAAATGATTACTGGGCCTACACTATCATACATGACCACGGATTGCGCGGTATAATTCGAATCTGCTCCAACATTTGCCAATGCTTGGGGAGGGAAGGTTGTGCCTAAGGTAAATGGGGTTAACGTATAGGTTACCTTTTTTATTGCTGGAACCGATGAAAGTGCAGGCGATATACTGGTCTTCACAAATGGATTCACAAAATTCACCGCGGTAGGAGGGGCAATATAATTTGAATCAAATAGTATCACAGCGGTTTCGATCATTCCATCACCATTTAAATCTTGGTAATATCCGGCAAGCGCTTTTGTAAATAGTCGAGTAAACGATTCGATCATCACGGGGCTGGGATTATAAAGTGGCTTAGTTCCGATCGCTTTAATAACCGTTGAGGCCGTAATGGAAATGGGTGCTGTATAAATCGGGGATAACGCGGTAGGTATAGTTCCATCCGTCGTGTAATGAATCTCTGCGCCAAGGGTGGTATCGGAAAGGGCGATGACTTGACTGTTTTTAAAAACTGTACTCGCTGGCGTCGCGACTGGAGTACCAACCGTGGGTAACGCATCCACTTTTATCCAAACGGAATCACGAACTCCGCCATTGTCCAAAACCAGTTTATAGACACCGGGCGCTAAGCCGGTAGAGTTCACCGCAGCCGATGCAATCGGACCTGTTCCAAGCGGGACATTATTCAATAACCAAGTTCCCGGAGTCAAAATTTTTATTTGCGAGGTTACACTATTGCAATCTATGTCTTGCGTAATTTGACGGAACTCTACGGACTTAAAAATTTTACTGATGGATCCAATTGGTACATCCAAGGTGTCACCACTATGCAATACATTTAAGGTCGTATCGGCAATATGTAAACCAGCCGCTGGAGGAGGGATGATATCTATGCTCGTTGACATGGTTAAATTGGAACCGGTGGTTTGTCTTTCGCAATAAAAAAGATCGAAATTGTAATAGCTTCCAAGTTCAATTTTCAATCCATTTTTTTGTTGATCTAGGTTAATGGATCCTTCACTGCCATTGTTTAATCCGCCTAAATCCAAGGCTAATTTATTATTGACAAAAACCCATAAATCATCATCGCCTTTAAATTTGAAAATTTCATTGCCCTTGTATTTAAAGGTTGCATGCATTTCCATACAGAAATGAAAATTATGCATGTTACTGTCGATGGCCTTCATTGGCTGGGTATTTGTCGGCACGCTATCGAGGGGGAAGAAATTATTTTTATCAATTCCATATTGCCCAGGACTTCCAGCCACTGCATTTAAACCGAGCGGTAACGTTTTACAATACCTTGCCCTTGGTCCGGCGGAACCGATACTGTCTTGAAACCAATTGTGTACATTTGCATAATCTGACTTTGAAGGATCACCACAATTATTGGAAGGTAAACTGAATGGTTTATGATCTGGACCTAAAGTATCCTGTACCATGCCCCTTCCATTTATGCCATCCGCCCTACAATTTGGTTTTTCAAAGTCTGTAGACGAAGAGTCAAAGTCGCGAAAGGTTACGGGAATAAGTTTAAACGCCTCTTGCCCTTGAATTTGCGACCAGCAGCCAAAAACGGCAATCACAGAAGAAAAAATGCCAAAATAATTCTTCTTTATCATCTGAACCTTCCTCTAAACTCTGGATACTAATCCTATGAGCAATCGATATTCGCAATTTGGGAGCGCTTTTCCGGGTTATTCCTCCTTTTTAATAGAGTCATCCCCGATTTTCGAACTCCATGAACCGAGGATGAATATAATGCGGTACGATTGGTACCGCATTGCGAATATCATTTTTATTTCAATCCTACACGCTTCTCTCCCCCCTAGAATGGCGAAAAGGTCCAATTACGCTAATGTTTTTTGGAATAGTGAGGATTGTTGTAAAGCCTACGATTAGGCTTCAAATCATGGCACTAGAAAATAAACCAAACTTTAAGATTCAGTCGGGACAAAAATTTTTCGTCTCTACAATTATTCGGTTCAGATACGACTCTGGTAGGTGAAGAGTTGGAAGTAACGGCCCTTGGTCGCGACCAATTCATCATGAGTTCCCCGCTCGACTATTTTTCCGCCCTCCACAACCAAGATTCGATCCGCGCGGCGGATAGTGGATAGACGATGAGCAATAACCAAGGTGGTGCGGCCTTTCATCAAGGCAGCCAAACTTTCTTGAATGAGCATTTCACTTTCCGCATCCAAGTTTGATGTAGCCTCGTCCAAAAATAGAATGCGCGGATCAGCCAAAAGGGCTCGGGCGATGGTCACCCTTTGTCGCTGACCACCCGATAGCTTGACGCCCCGCTCTCCAATCAAGGTATCCAACCCTTTTTCCAAACTCTCGGTAAACTCCTTAAGGTTGGCGGCCTTAACGGCATTGGCCAAATCGGTTTCATTGGCATTAGGTCGGCCAAACAGAATATTTTCTCGCAGCGTTCCTTCAAACAGAAATTCATCTTGTAGGACCACGGCCAGATGCTGTCGGTAGCTGTCCAAGTTAACTGTGGACATATCAACGCCGTCCACGAGAATACGACCTTGAGTGGGACGCAGAAAGGACGCCGCCAATCCAGCAATCGTCGTTTTACCCGATCCAGAACTTCCGACCAAAGCCGTAACCGACCCTGCCGTAGCATCGAGACTCACTCCAAGTAACACTTCTTTTCCGCCTTCATAGGTGAAGTGAACATCTTCAAAAGTGATACGGCCATCCAGTCTTGGCAAGGTCACATTACGCGTCGCCTCATGCCCTTCAGGCTCCAAGGATAAAATTTCTTCCATCCTATCCAGGCCCGCAAAGGCCTCGGTCAATTGCGAACCGATATTGCTCATCTGCACGATTGGAGCCACCAAGAAGCCCAAGTATAGGGTGAAGGAAATGAATCCGCCCACCGTCATACCGCCGGACAAAATCAAATGTCCACCGATTCCCATAATAAGGACGCTCGTCACTCCAAGGAGTAAGGTCGCGGAACTGGTAACCAGACTCGTCGTAGTCAGGGACTTGCGCACATTTTGGAAAAGCCTTTCCACACCAGCCTCGAATACCTGTACCTCACGACCTTCGGCATGAAAGCCCTTCACGACACGAATGCCTCCTAAGGTTTCCGTGAGCCGACCCGTGACTTCGGCCGTGATTTTTCCACGATCTCTGAAAATAGGGCGAATCCGCGAAAAAGCTTTAAAGGAAATGAAGCTGAAAAGAATCAAGGGAAACAAGCTGGCAACGGTCAACAGGGAACTAATGCGGATGAGCAGAAACAAGGAAACTACCGCGGTGAGAATGCCTCCAACTAATTGCACAACACCCGTACCAACCAAGTTACGTACCCCTTCCGGATCGTTCATGATCCGAGAAAGCAAGACACCGGATTTAGTGCTGTCGAAAAAGCCCACAGGGAGTCGAACAATGTGTTTTTGCATTTGCAATCGTAATTGGGAAATCAGATGCTGCGCTTCCACCGCCAACAATCGAGTCAAGGAATAAGAGGTGACGCTTTGAATCAAGATGGCCAGCCCTACTCCAGCCAGCAGAAGCTTGAGTAGGTGCAAATCGTGATGAGGAATGACATCGTCAAGCAAGAATTTCGTAGAGCCAGGCAGCACCAAACCCGATACCCGGTTGATGACGATGAGAAAAAGACCAAAAAGAAGAAGCTTCCGCCTTGGCCAAATGATGGTGGAAAAAGCATGGCGGAGAGTCCGCATAGAAGGCTTGGATTTTTTGGATGAGGAGATGGATTTATTCACATCTGAAATATAGGAATTCCTGCATAGTGGGAATAAAAAAAGGGAACCGGCGAGCCCGTTCCCCTATAGCTCAATTGCTAGAGCTTATTTTTTCTTGCCTGCAGCTTTTTTAGTGGCTGCTTTCTTTACGATTACGCCACCGATGGCTTCTTTCGCAGCTTTGCCAACGCGGAATTTCACCACGCGCTTTGCGGCGATTTTAATCGCTTCGCCAGTAGCGGGGTTGCGGCCCATGCGGGCTTTGCGGTTCACCAGCACTATTTTGCCGAGACCTGGGAGTGTAAAGCCGTTCTTAGCATGCTTGTATGCAAGCGCGGCCTGGCTATCAAGCAATCCACGAACCTGAACCTTGGTGAGTCCCATGCTCGTTGCGAGTGAATCAATGATTTGGCTTTGGGTAAGGGCTTTATCTGCCATGTGACGTCCTTTCTAGAGGCGTTTTGAGCTCGAAGAATTCTTCGGCATACCATTGTAGTTACAATTAATTTTGGATGTCATCAACTTATTGATCTTATTTCGACCCGATGGAATGGGCCTCTAAAGGGTGTCGGGCTAATATCTTCGAAAGAATTCGGCGACTTTTTTGCACACGCTCATCCTTGTTAATTCCTGATTTCTCATGGGGATACGAGGGGATGGCCCTCAGAATCAGTGTCCAAAGAGTTTTTCGCTTTTGGATTCTTGCAGGGCCATTCATTCCAGGGTATCGCCTATGTGACGGTCTACCGCATTCGAATTAATTAGGTGGGATGATTTAAAAT
>JAYVCH010000079.1:0-4866 GCA_043750055.1 Fibrobacteria bacterium | reverse complement strand
CGCTTTAAAACTCGGGCGATTTTTTCGCCCTCCACGGACCCCATCGATCCTCCAATGAATCGAAAATCCATTACGGCCAAACTGATTTTGATGCCCTTGATTTCACCGATGCCGCCCACCACGCCCGAGTGGACTCCAGTGTTTTTTTCAGCCTCATGGAGACTGTCTTTATATTTCTTTTTGGCGGTGAATTTGAGAGGATCGGTGGATTTCAAGTTCGCATCATGAACCTGCCAAGTTCCCTCATCGATTAGGAGCTTTACATAATCGTTGGCACCGATACGAAAATGAAAACCGCAATGTTCACAGACATAAAGGTTGGCCGCTAACTCTTTGCGGTAAAGAATTTCCTTGCATCCATCGCACTTCACCCATAGATCAACCGGTGTATCCCGCTTGATGAGGGTACCAATGCCGGATTTTGCTTTACGGAACCATTCCATTCCCGGAGTCCATTCATCGAAAATCTGTAAAATAACCAATGCGTACAGGGCTGTCTATTTGACAGCAGCGAATAGAAAAAGGGCTTAAAGTGACGCGGATTAAGCGATTCTCCAATAGATATAATCTACCCAACTTTGATGCGGTGCCTTGAAACTCAATTTGTTAACCAGATTTTTGGGAGCCGCTTTGGTCAATTTTGGCGCATACGGTTCTTGAAGCATATTCAGTTCGCCTTTTTTCCACCGTTTGTTTCCCTTGCGGTTATTACAAGCACTACACGAGGCCACAATATTTTCCCATGTGAAATCCCCACCCTGACTTTTTGGAATAACGTGGTCGAGGGTGAAATTTGACATCGTTACCTTGGTACCGCAATAAACGCATTGGCCGCGGTCACGCGCAAAAATATTTCGACGATTGAAGGGAAGTCGATTAGTGAAGTTTCTCGGCATCATCCGCATGTCAACACATTGGATAATAGAGGGAATGTGCATGGAGAAGCGAGGTGACCGGACAATTTTATCTTCGTATTCGGCGATGACAATTGCCCTACCCATCGACCAAAGGGTAATGGCCTTTTTCCAGGAGACGATATCCATGGGAAGGCCAGCCATATTGAGTGCCAGCGATTCAATCATGGGATGACCTCATCCCCTTTTTCTGCGATGACCTCGGCATAGGGAGTTGGACAGTTCATGAAACCCACTTGCGGATTATCTCGGCATTCTGGGTCTTGGGCTTGCCCGGCTACCTGAGCCGATCGGTTTTTCACCCCGGTCTTCAACTCTATTGTACAACTTTATACGTCGTTCGGCACCAGTAAAATAAGGGCTTCCAGCGGGGTACCCCCTTTTCAGTCCCAAGTTATCCTCCAATTGTCAAACATCCTGATTCTTTTTAAGGTTAGTTGGGGAGAACTTTAGATGGCCAAAACCCAAAGCCCACCGACCCAAAAATGGGAAGCCCTGCTGGCAGGTTTACTCTTCCTAAGTTTTTTCATGCCATGGCTTTACTCGATGGGAGCCCCTGTCGCAGGCAATCAGATTCGCGATCGGTTAGCGAGTCCCCATCACCTCTTGTCATGCTTCTCAGCAGGGTCACGAGTTTCCACGGATTATCATTTATCCTTGTTACTGTATATTATTCCATTTGGAGGGCTTTTACTCCTTGTTCTTATTTTCATGCGTCGTTATCAATCCTGGATGGGATTTGTGACCGGTGCAATTACTCTGTTCATTTTCTTTTTTTTAAAAGGGGAAATCGAAAGCTTCGCCTTTCACCGTTTGGCGACAGGATCGTTTTTGACCTTGGGGTCAGGGTTGGGGTTGGCTTTGACGCCGTTGTACCGGATGGTAAAAAAAGAAATAGCCATTCCTTCACTGACCTGACCGAGAAATACCAATAGACAAGGAATTAACGGGATGGAATAGCGAGTAAAGCCCAACTGTATTGAGGAAATAAGAACGATATAAATCAGCGAGCCAAAAAATAAGATAGCCACAGCGAGTCTTTTTCGGTTAATAAAACTGAAGGAAACCATTCCAAAAAATAGCAGCAACCCTATCGGTTGATAGATCAATCCTCTTTCAAATCGAATGGCGATAGGCGGCACCCAAGGCAGATGGGCTATCAGCGAATCAGGATAGTATTCATCGGTTTTGAAAAGCAATCGCATGAATTCGTTTCGAATCGATTCGAAGTAAAGCCCAGGCTTTCTCCAAACCCACTGAAAAAAACGAACAGATAATTGATGATCCACTGCTAAAATTTCTTTTATCGATGTAACTCCCATACTCCTCTCCAAGCGGTGTGGGAGGGCATTGACTGCCCAAGAAATATTTTCGTGATAATCTGTTTTCCAAGGGTCTATTTTTTTTCGTTCATCCGGCAGAAACTGTTCTACAAAAGTCCATTCGGGGGAATCGAAGCTTTCCAATTCATAATTAGATTCATGTGTATATAAATTCACGCCTACAGCTACCGAGCGCGTCCACACTCCCACTTGGATCAAATTCACCCAAGCTCCTGCAGTGGCCAATATCGCACCTAAGAAAAGCGAAATCATTAAATTGGGAAGGGAAAGTTTATGCCTTGACCAAAGCGAGAGTACGACGATCACAAGGACAAAAAGCAAGGTCAAATCCATGGCTTGACGGGTTAGCGTGACGAGCGCGGCCGTAAGGCACAATAGGGTAAACTTGTTTCGCGAAGGTCGGTACAGGGTTTCCAAAGCAAGCCAAAGGAATCCCGTAAATAGCAAAGAGACGATTGTCGTATCCAGTATTCTCAGTGGTTCTTGAAGCCAAAATGAATTCACAAAGAACAAAGTCAGCACAAATCCCAAAGTACCTGTTCGCCACTCTAAGACTCTACTCATCCCCACCAACATCCCTCCCATTGCCATTTTCATTAGGCATTGAAAAAAGGTCGCAACACTGAGCGAAGAAAACACACTTAAAAATAGCGGGTATACTTTCGGACGAAAGAGGATGGTAAGGACATCAGGTGCCATTCCCTTGCTGAGGAGAAAAAAACCAAAGCTATCCGGATTAATCAGAGACGGTACTGAGGATAACCAGAATATAATCTGAAGAAGAAAACCCATTAAAAAAATAGCGCCAAGTCCCCAGGTTCGGAATTTTTTCCAAACGCCTATCCATTGGAAGAAAATCCACAGGCAAAGGAGTGGGGCTACTTGGTATAAGAGCAAATATCCCATCGCATTCAATCCGATCCCTATCCAAGCCAGTGAAGCTTATTGTATGAACACAGGGATGAGAAATGCAATAAATCAAGGACGTGTTAGGGAAAGCAGGCCACGCAGGGACTGTCCCGCCCCTCGATAGGCAGCGTAGATGGCGCAAAATAAACCCACAACCAGGGATCCGCCCATGCAAATGAGGAAAATCCTGTAGTCCGGGGTCCAGGGAACTTGCCAAACTAATAGGTTTATAACAAACGCCGCGGACAAGCTTAGAGCATAACCCATGAAGCCCGCCGCCATACAAAAGCCCGTATAATGAACCATGAATAATCTCACAAGTTTGACGCGAGGCTCACCCAATGCTCGCAATAACATGATGGTTCTCTGATTTTCCATGACGAGCGCGTCCACAATTAACCAAAGTATGGTCAAACCAATGATAAGTGCAAAGCAGGAAAGAAAACGAACCAACCAGGCCAGCTTATCCAACGTTTCCACCATCTTTCCAATCACGTCTTTCAAATTAAGCAAGGTCACATTGGGAAATGCGACACTCACGCGATCTTGAATATCTTCCGCTGTTTCAAAGGGAATTTCTTTTACGGTTCCAAGAAATGTTTTGGGTGCCTCTTCCAAGGCTCCGGGTTGGAATAGCACGAAAAAGTTAGGCTGAAAAGAAGCCCAGCGCACTTTCCGAAAACTGGTTATTCGGCCTTCCGCTTCTACTCCTTGTACATCGAAGGTCAATCGATCGCCCAACTTGAGGCTAAGTTTTTTCGCGAATTCCTTTTCCACACTTATTTCAGGAATGCTTCCCTCCTTTACGCGTTCCTGCCACCAAGCGCCTTCCACCACACTCTCCGCTTCGGAAAGTGTATCGCGATAACTCAAGTTGAAACCTCGATTTCGGAACTGTCGTCGATTTCTGTCTTCAAGGGTTTCCCGACCCACTTTGGACATGGCATCTGAATCCCGCTTGAAGAGTTGGCCATTCACCTTTTCAAGGCGGGCCCTGATCATGGCGGAAGGTTGCGCCAACTCCTGACCTCGACTGCGAATCAAATCCTCTAACCCTTTTAATTGTTCTTCCTGAATATCGAACAAGAATAATTGGGGAATGACTCGCCCCTTGGGAACACTGATTTCATTGAGAATTAAGCTCTGGAGTTGCGGTACTAGGGACAAAGAAAACGCGACAAATCCCAAAGTCGCAAAAGCCAGCAAAGACTTTTCACGTCCCCACCGAATAGACCCCAGTATAATCCGAAAGGCGTAACTGAAACGTGACCGTAACATCCACAGGACAGAAAATCCGGCCCAACCCAGTCCCCCCATTAGCATGAAGGATGCTCCCATCGATCCCACTGAGAGTCCGCTCAACATCCAGCTTCGACTGTCCCACATGGCGATGGCAAAAAAGAATAGGCCTTGACAGGCGAAGAGTGCGATTCGTGACCAAGCTCGTAATGGCGGGGCGTCCAGGGGTTTAAGTAAAGTTGCGGGGGGAACTCGTCCCAAGCCAGCGAACGAAGACGCCCCAAAAAGCAGGGACGTGGCTATCGCTAAAAAAATCCCCAACACCAAGGTGCTTACTGGCAAGGCAGAGGGAAGGTCCACATGATATAATCTTAGGATTAATATCGGCAATCCCTGACTCCATAATCTGGCCAATAACATTCCAACCGCAGACGCGAGGCTGGAGAGAAAAATGTTCTGGG
>JAYVCH010000078.1:0-13662 GCA_043750055.1 Fibrobacteria bacterium | reverse complement strand
AGCTCACCAATTTCATCCAAGAACAATGTGCCTTTATCCGCCATTTCAAAAAGGCCTTTACGGTCCGCAATGGAGCCGGTATAAGATCCTTTGCGGGATCCGAAGAGTTCGGACTCCACCAAGTTTTCAGGAATTGCGCCACAGTTTACGGCCACGAAGCTCTCTTCAGATCGGTGGCTTAAGCGGTGGACTATATTGGCCATGAATTCCTTGCCCGTGCCGCTTTCACCTGAAATCAAAATCGTGCTATTGGTGGGAGCCACCTTGGACACAGTCTTCAGGATTTTTTTCATTGTCGGCGAGGTGCCGAGTACATCCTCTAAATAACGCTCTTCCAAGGCCCGTACGTTTTGACGGCTCAGAGAGCGGGTTAAGGCCTTGTTTACCAGGCTCTCCAATAGTTTGACATTGACGGGCTTGATCAAAAAGGAATGCGCACCGCGTTGCACGGCCTGTTCGGCTTTTTGGGTGTCCCGAACTGTAGTCAAGACAAAAACTTCAATACCTGGGTTACGCTCATTGGCCAAATCCAAAATGTCGAGATTTTCAATGGTTAAGAACTCGGTGGAAAGGAACATGGCGGTGATTCCGCCTTGAGTCAGAATTTTAATGGCGTTTTGTCCGCCACTACTCTCCATGATTTCCGTGTTTGGAATCGACCAGGTGTCGAAAATTTCCTTCTTGAGTTCGGGATCATTATCGAGGATGAAAATCTTCATGACGACTTCTCGATGTATTCCCTCTTGAGCCTTTTAAGACTCAAGTGAAAAATGTTTTGGCTTTCTGGAAAAAAGATTTTGGATGATCCTTTTCCTGAACATTTTCAAGTTCCTTTAAGAGTTCGATTTCCCGCGTAGTTAGGTTATCAGGAGTGTGGACATGAATTTTAACATACTGACTACCCTTTTGATGCCCATGTAAATCTGGGAGTCCTTTATTCCGGAGGCGCATTAGCTTTTCGCTTTGAGTTCCGGCGGGAATTTTCAAATCCACTTCGCCCTCAATAGTTTGCACGCGAATGTCCCCGCCTAAGGCTACGGCCGTGTATGGCACTTCCACTTGGCAATACAAATCGACGCCACGTCTTTCGAAGTATTCGTCTTTCGCTTCTTTGATGGCTACGATCAAATCGCCGCTGGCTCCACCATTGGGGCCTGCATGGCCTTCGCCGCGCAGGGTAAGGTAGTTGCTTTCCTCGACACCGGCAGGCACGTCGATGGACAATGTGACTTCTTCTTGCACTCGTCCGGCACCGTGACAGGCTGTGCATTTAATCTTGATATTCGAACCCGAACCCAAACACTCAGGGCATGATGTCACGTTCACAACCTGACCAAAAAAAGAACTCTGAACCTGACGTACCTGACCTTGTCCAGCGCAAACCGTACAAGTCACTTTATCCTTACCGCCCTGACCGGCGCAGGTTCCGCATTTGTTATAACGCTTGATCTTAACCTTTTTTGTGACACCGGTCGCAACTTCTGGGAGATTGATGGTCAGGGAAATCTGTGCGTCTTGTCCACGCGGTGGACCTCCGCGCCCCCGTCCGCCGCCTCGTTGTTGGCGTCCAAAAAAGTCCCCGCCAAAAACATCCCCGAATGCACTGAAAATATCTTCGAAATTACTGAAGCCTTCCCCTCCGCCCTGACCGCCTTGAAGACCTGCATGTCCAAACCGATCAAACTGAGCGCGTTTCTGTTCATCGCCAAGAACGCTATAGGCCTCGGCCGCTTCTTTAAAACTTTCTTCGGCTTCTTTATTTCCCGGATTCTTATCGGGATGGAATTTGACGGCTAATTTTTTGTAAGCCGCTTTGATGGCTGCCAAGTCGACGTCCTTAACAACTCCAAGTACCTCATAATAATCCCGTTTCGCGGCCATAAAAATCTTTAAAACCTTTCCTTCAGCACACCCAGCTAAAAAAAGGCGGGCCGTAAAAACGGCCACGCCTAATGAATTGAATTAAACGCTTCATTCACCTTGGAACAAATTATTCAACAACCTCGAAGTCCGCATCTACGGCATTGTCGTCTTTGCCTTTAGCGCCATGCTTTTCCGATCCCTCAGCACCGGCGGCACCGGATCCACCTGTCGCACCAGGCTGACCTTGGGCTCCACCTGCTTGTGCAGTTTCTGCCGCGGCCTTGTACATGGCTTCTGAAAGTTTATGCGATGATTCTTCCACTTTCTTTAACGCCGATTTGATGGCGTCTAAATCTTCGCCGCCTTCCACCTTCTTGAGTTCTGCAATGGCCGTTTCAACTGCTTCTTTTTCCGTGGCTGAAATTTTGTCGCCATGTTCCTTAAGCAGCTTCTCGGTGCTGTAGATAGCATGTTCGGCCTGGTTTTTGACTTCGGCCTTTTCCTTTTCCTTTTTATCGGTTTCAGCGTTGGCTTCCGCTTCCTTGACCATGCGATTGATTTCATCATCCGAAATTCCGGAGGAGGCTTCAATCTTGATTTTCTGCTCTTTGCCCGTGGACTTATCCTTTGCAGTAACGTGTACGATACCGTTGGCATCGATGTCAAAGGTCACTTCGATTTGAGGAGTGCCGCGTTGCGCCGCGGGAATCCCGGTCAATTCAAATCGACCTAAGGTTCGGTTATGGCGGGCCATTTCGCGTTCGCCTTGCAAAACGTGAATGGAAACTGCGGGTTGATTGTCTTCCGCTGTGGAAAACACCTGACTCTTGCGCGAGGGAATGGTGGTATTGCGGTCGATCAGCTTGGTCATGACTCCGCCTAGGGTTTCGATTCCCAAGGATAGGGGTGTCACGTCCAATAGCAATACATCTTTTACAGCGCTATCACCGGCAAGCACGCCTGCTTGTACAGCGGCGCCAATGGCGACGACTTCGTCTGGATTCACGCCTTTATGCGGCTCTTTGCCGAAAAATTCCTTGACCTTTTCTTGGATGGCGGGAATACGAGTCGAACCCCCGACGAGAATCACTTCGTCAATATCAGCCTTGCTCTTGCCTGCGTCTTTGAGGGCCTGCAGACAGGGTGCGATGGTTTTTTCCACCAGTTCTAGGGTCAACTGGTTGAACTTGGCCTGGGTTAAAGTCAGATCGAGATGCTTTGGTCCGGAAGCGTCGGCGGTGATAAAGGGCAGATTAATATTGGTCGAGGTCGTTCCCGACAAATCGATCTTGGCTTTTTCCGCCGCTTCCTTCAAACGTTGGAGCGCCATCTTGTCATTTCGGAGATCCACTCCGCCATTGTCCTTCTTAAATTCGGTGGCAATCCAGTCTATGATGATCTGGTCAAAGTCATCTCCGCCCAAGTGCGTATCGCCATTGGTGGACTTCACTTCGAAAACGCCATCGCCGATTTCCAAAATGGACACGTCAAAAGTGCCGCCGCCCAAATCATAGACTGCGATGGTTTCATTTTTCTTTTTATCGAGGCCATAGGCTAAGGCAGCGGCTGTAGGTTCGTTGACAATACGCAATACTTCCAGGCCCGAAATTTTTCCGGCATCCTTGGTGGCTTGGCGTTGTGCGTCGTTAAAGTAAGCGGGAACCGTGACGACGGCCTGAGTGACAGGTTCGCCCAAATAATCTTCCGCGATTTTCTTCATCGCTTGCAGAATCATGGCGGAAACTTCCGGTGGCGTAAAACGCTTGCCATCAATTTCTACGGCTACGGGTTCGGTCGCGCCGCCCACAACCTTGTAGGGAAGGCGCTTCTTTTCCGAATCCACTTCATTGCCAATGCGACCCATGAAACGCTTGATGGAATACACCGTGCGTTCGGCATTGGTGATCGCTTGGCGTTTGGCCACATGGCCTACCAACCGGTCGCCGGTTTTGGTGAAGGCGACAATGGACGGTGTAGTGCGATGCCCTTCGGCGTTTGGAATCACAGTGGGCTTCCCGCCCTCCATAACCGCGACGCAAGAATTCGTTGTCCCTAAGTCTATGCCGATAATCTTACCCATGATTCTGTCCTTTCAAAAACTTCACTTATTTGACTTCAATAAACCTTCGTACCATGTTTTTGCCCGTTTCAAAATTGCTGCGCGTGGTCCGCCACGCTTCAAGGCTTCCCCGTTGATACCACCACTTTGGCATGTTTGAGGATTTTATTCTTGGCTTTATAACCTTTTTGGAAAACCTGGATGATATGGTTTTCGGGAACGGTTTCGCTTGGCTGTTGCATCAAGGCTTCATGCAGATTGGGATCGAATTCCTGTCCAATTGGATCGACCTCGGTCAGTCCTTCATCGGATAGAAGATTCTTGAATTTGGAAAAGATAAGTCGGATGCCTTTTTCAAAATCCTCCGGACTAGCCGATTTATTCTTTGGATCAAAAGCGAGGTTGAAATTGTCCAGTACTTCGGTCATTTTTCCGAGCAACTTATGATTGGCGTTGCCCATCAATTCAAAACTTTCCCGCGTTGTGCGACGACGAAAATTTTCAAATTCAGCAAAGAGCCTTACGTACTTGTCTTTGTAATCGTCTAAATCCGATCCAACCTTTTCCTGAATGGCCTCATTTGAGTCGTCCGCGTCTTGCGCATCATTCATTGCCGCTTCCAGTTCTTCATGAAATTGAGAACCGGTTTCTGAATCGTTATCGTTCCTATTTTCCAAGTCTTGTTCCTGTGTGTTCGACATGTTCATCTTAAATTAAATTATTCAAGTTTCGCTTTTCGATTCGAGCTTCGTTTTTCGTTTAGTCCTCGGAATCCGATTTTCCCCAGCGACTTAATGTTTTCGCGGTATGATCGACGATGGAAATAAGCCGTGAATAGGGCATCCGTTTGGGTCCGATGACTCCAACAATTCCCTGGGCACCGCCCATAGTGAATGAGGAAGTAACAATGGATACCGACCTTAGCGGATAACCTTCGCGGTGTTCTTCTCCAATCGTGACATGGACTCCTTCTCTGGCATTTCTCTGACGCAAGAAATGTACCAGAGCCATTTTCGAATCCAATAAATCGATTATGGAATCCAAATCCTCAATATTCTCAATATTTTTGGCATTAAGGATGTTTTTGGTGCCCGATATCTGAATTTCCTCGTTCTTTTGACTTTTGAATAGTTTCGAAATAGAACGGTTCAAAAATCTAAAAGCATTGCGCTCTTCTTCAGAAACTGAATTTTCAACGGGATTCTGCAAAAGGCTGTTCAAAAATGAAACAGGTTGACCCTGCATACGCTCATTAATTCTTCTGGCGATGGACTCCAGTCGATAAATCGAGGTTTCGATGCCCGAATCCACCAAGGTGGTTCGAAAAACCGCTTCCGATACCGAAAGGATGATCATGATTCGGTTTTCGGCCAATGGAACCAGGGAGAGATTTTTGAATACGGTCTGTTCCACCGAAGGTGAAACGGCGACGCCTAACTGATGGGTCATCCGTTCTAGCATCTGCGCGGTATGTTCCAGCAGTTCCTGTTCATCTTGATTTAAAGCAATTTCCGTTTCGATGACCCTTTTGTCATCGGCTCCGAGACTTTCCATCAACATCAACTCGTCGATATAGGTTCGGTAGCCCCGGTCGGTCGGCAAGCGACCAGCCGAAGCATGGGGCTGTTCCACAAACCCCATATCTTCAAGTTCGGCCATGGTGTTGCGAATGGTCGCGCTGCTGGCTTGAAGTAAGGGGTTTACGCTCAAAACCTTGGAAGAAACAGGTTCTGCCTTGACGATATAATGATCGACAATGGCGGTAAGAACCTTTTTCTGCCGAGGGTTTAAAGGGTTAGTCATGATTGTCCTATTTATTAAAAATCCCCTGGCGCCAAAGACGCCAGGGGATAGAGTCACTTCCGCGAACGGAAGGGATGCATTACATCATCCCGTCCATGCCACCCATTCCGCCCATGCCGCCGCCCATACCACCGCCCATGCCGCCACCGGAAGATTTCTCTTCCTTCTTCTCAGCAATGAGGCAATCGGTGGTTAAGAGCAAGCCTGCGATAGACGCTGCATTGCGCAAAGCCGTGGTGGTTACCTTGGCTGGGTCAATGACGCCATCGGCGATCAGGTTCTTGAATTCGCCCGTACGAGCATTATACCCGTAATCGTCTTTGCCTTCCTTCACCTTGTTTGCAACAACGGACGGTTCTTCACCGGCATTGAGAGCAATCTGGCGTAGGGGCTCTTCGCAAGCACGACGCACAATGGCGGCGCCGATGGCTTGGTCACCGACGAGTTTCAAACCATCCAAAACCTTGGAGGCGCGAATCAAGGCAACGCCGCCGCCGGCCACTACCCCAGATTCAACCGCAGCGCGAGTGGCATGCAAAGCATCGTCAACGCGATCCTTCTTTTCCTTCATAGCAGTCTCCGTAGCTGCGCCAACTTCGATCACGGCCACGCCACCGGCCAACTTGGCAAGGCGCTCTTGAAGCTTTTCCTTGTCATAGTCCGAAGTGGTCTCTTCGATTTGACGACGGATTTGAGCCACGCGGCCCTTGATGTCGGCAGCCTTTCCAGCACCATCAACGATGGTGGTGTTGTCTTTGTCGATTTTGATAGACTTGGCAGTTCCAAGGTCATCGATAGTGGTGTTCTCAAGTTTGAGACCAGTCTCTTCTGAGATCACGCGTCCGCCGGTCAAGATGGAAATGTCTTCCAACATGGCCTTACGACGGTCGCCAAAGCCAGGAGCCTTGACGGCGGCGACTTTAAGCGTGCCACGCAATTTGTTGACAACCAAGGTGGCCAAGGCTTCGCCATCGACGTCTTCAGCGATGATGAGCAAGGGTTTGCCGCTCTGTGCAACCTTCTCGAGGATAGGCAGCAAGTCCTTCATGGAACTGATCTTCTTGTCATAGATGAGAATAGCTGCGTTTTCAAGAACCGCTTCCATCGAGTCTGGGTTGGTTACAAAATAGGGCGACACATAGCCGCGATCAAAGAGCATGCCTTCGGTGATGCGGAGATTAGTCTCGGCAGATTTGGCTTCTTCGATTTGGATGACGCCGTCTTTGCCGACTTTGGCCATGGCTTCTGCGATCCAGTTGCCGATTTCGATTTCATTGTTGGCAGAAATGGAAGCGACCTTGGCCCACTCTTCCTTGGTGGTGACAGGCTTTGCCATTTTGTTCACTTCGGCAATCACGGCTTCAGCAGCCGCGTCAATACCGCGTTTCAACTCAATGGGGCTGGCTCCGGCGATCACATTTTTGAGACCTTCGGTTACGATGGCTTGGGCCAATACCGTAGCGGTGGTGGTACCGTCACCGGCGATATCGGAAGTCTTGGAAGCCACTTCTTTCACGAGCTGAGCGCCCATGTTTTCGAATGGGTCTTCGAGTTCGATTTCCTTAGCTACAGACACGCCGTCCTTGGTGCTGGTGGGCGAGCCGAAGCTCTTTGCCATCACGACATTGCGGCCTTTGGGACCGAGGGTGATCTTGACTGCATTAGCCAACTTGTCTACGCCTCTTTTGAGTGCGGAACGAGCGGCGGTGTCGAAAATTAATTGCTTTGCCATATTCTATTTCTCCTTTGTTTCTGTCGAGAAAAAATCCGTGTTAAATTCGTTGATAAAAAATCTTTTAAAAAGTTAGATGATAGCGAGAATATCGCTTTCACGCATGATTAGATAATCTTTGCCTTCAACGGAAACTTCGGTTCCCGAATACTTGCCATACAAGACGGTGTCGCCAACTTTTACTTCCATTTTGATCAAGGTACCGGCATCCGATGCCTTGCCCGGACCCGCTGCAATGATACGGCCCTTTTGGGGCTTCTCTTTGGCGGTGTCGGGAACGTAAAGTCCACCAGCGGTTTTTTCGGCCGCTTCTAGGGCTTCAACGAGAACTCGGTCTGCGAGAGGTTTAACTGCCATCTTCATCTCCTTATTGATTCGATTATCGAGAATACATGTTTTAGGTTAGAGAACCATTTAGCACTCTAACAACCAGAGTGCTAAAGTTTGGCACCAATATAGGAGTTTGTTTGAGGCAAATCAAGGATTTTTTGGTTGGGACTGGCAAAAACTCAATGGGGGTGTTTCAAAATAAAACGCCACTCCCCTTTTTCCGAAAAAAGCTTAAAGAATGGGTTTGGTTTTTAAGTCTTATTTTTCCAGCATGCCGGTTATGAATTATTGGGTAGGCCGAAAAAAGACCCTGATGCTATTGTCTGCTCTAGGTCTAGGTGTGGGAGCCACGGAGGCGTTATTTGTCTTGATCGCTAAATCAGGATTGTCTGGATCGTCGCTGCCTTGGAGTTGGGTCCGAATACTGGCGATTCTTTGCGCGGTCGTGACCGCTCGCTCATTCCTTCAAATTTGGGCAAGCAACTTGGAATTAAAAACCGTCTTTAACATCCTCACAAAAAAACGACGGCGATTGTTAAAGGTTTTGGAAATCCGTTCGGTTCCAGCCTATCGAAATCCTTGGCGTGATCAACTGACATCCTCACTCCGTGATAGTCTGGAAAACTTGGGGCAAGGAATGACCGCGGGTTTTCGATGTTTAGCCGCAGCGGCACAAGCCATTTTGCTTGTCCCTTTACTTTTACTTTTTTCCTGGAAGCTCGCCATATCGGCACTTCTATTGGCGATTCCCGCGCTTCTGGTCAGTCGATTGCGTGCTAAAACTCTCGCATCGACAGGTGGACGTTTTGAGCAATCGCAATTGCGAGCGGCAATGTCTCTCTCGGATTTTGAAAACGCGGTAGAAGCGCAAATGGGAAATGGACGAATCGGCGCTGCGGTGTTGGAGCTTGATCATGCGGCCGAGCGCCACGGTCGAACAACTTGTGACTGGGAATCGGCAAAGGCGATTTTTCCACCAGCACTGGAATGGTTTTTTTTCATGACCTTGGCTCTCATAGCTTTATTGGCCGCGAGCTTTAATAGGACTGAATCCCAATCCGCCGTGTCTGGACTCCTTCCGTTCGGGGCCTTGCTACTTCTCATCTATCGGCCTATCCGAGAATGGGCCCGTCATTATCCTCTTTATCTTTTGGGAACCAAGGCCGAAAATAAGTTACGTAACGTAGAAGAGACCTGGATGAAGTTTCCCATCCGCCATCCCTTTATGTTAGGAGTCGGATCTCATATCCATTTGTCCCAGATCCAATTTGGATACGCGGAGGCTCCGCATTCAAAACCTCGGCGACTTATTTTGGATGAATTCAAGTTGGATTTGGATCCATCCGCCTTTACCTGGATTACCGGATCCAATGGTAGCGGAAAATCGACCTTGCTTAAATTACTGGCAGGCATTGAAAATCCGCAAGCGGGGGAAATCCGCTTTCCTCAAGAACTGTTAGTCTCTTCAAAACCCATGAGTTATTTATCCCAAAAGACGGTTGTAGAACCAGACTGGTTAATTTGGCAACGGGAATATCGAAGTGAAAATCCCCGGGGCTGGCAAAAATTAAATTCCATTTTGGGTTTAGATGAGATTTTAGAAAAGCATGAACGAAAGGCGGAAGTCATATTGTGCGAAGGAGAACCGTTGAAAGGTCTCTCGGGCGGGGAGAAGCAGCGTTTGTGTCTCGCACGTGTTTTTGCCTCACTTAATCCTTACCTCCTTTTAGACGAACCTACCACTTGGCTTTCAGCACATGATCGAGTCCGAATTCTTGGCGATCTATTAGTCTTTTGGCGCGAGGGCGGAGTTGAAACGATGCCAGGTTCAAAACGGCAACGGGGGGCCTTGATTGTTTCTCATGAAGTCTTTATCGGAGAGTTCTGTTCTCAAACCTATCCTATGGTTCCAATGAGATTATCGCAACCGCTCTCTGAAAAGTCCTAGCATGAAAATCGATTTTTCATCACGCCTTTTCCAATTCCAATACGCCTGGCGTGGCTGGATTCTTGGGGGGCTTTTTTTAATTCTGGCCTGGTCGCGATGGAACTCGCATCAGGGGCTCGAACCGATTTGGCTTGGGCTTTGTGCGTTGGGGGCGGCTTATCGAATGTATACGGGTCGCTATCTTGGGTCCCATAGCAATGGCCTTCGCATGGATTCAAATGGGATAGCCACGCTTGGGCCCTTTCGTTTCGGACGACATCCACTTTACCTGGCAAACATGGTTACTGGCGCGGGTTTGATTTTCTTTGCGCATAGTCTTCCACTCTGGGCAGAAGGCACGCTCCTTTTTGCAATCATAGGACACCATATTTTCTTGGCCAAGGCCGAAGAGATGCATCTTTCTCGTAAACAAGGCGAGGGTTATCAAGAATATTTGAATTCCACCTCGCGTTGGTTTGCAATGCCCCGAGTTCTAGGGGAAAACAGATTGGAACTTGTCCCCACTCAATCGGAGCTTTCCCCAACATTGCGGGCCCCAATGTTACAAGCTTGGATACGACAGGGCGGTAACCTGGGTAAGACCCTGGTGGCAACCTTGGCAATCTGGGCGCTAGCTTTTTTCCATCCATGATTGGCAAACCCGAGGTAAGGACAATCTGGCTTTCCGCCTATGGATGGGCTTGGACACTATTGCTTCCGGGATTAAAGGCCATTGCTTTTGTGGATCAAAAAATGGAAAAGCGATTCAGGTACCGATTGATTCCGTTAGCTTGGATGCTTGACGATCGACTCGGCAATTTTTCTGTATTGCGAAACCAAAACGGGCCCGGTCCTTCAACTATTCCAAACCTTCCAACCATTCCAACCATTCCAACCCTCTGGCTTCATTGCGCGTCATTGGGGGAAGCGAAAGGCCTTTGGGCTTTGGTTCAGTCCCTGTATGAGTCGGGAACGGGAGTTGAATTTAAAATTTTGGTGACGGCAAATACTAAGACCGGCTTGGATTATCTCAACGAATGTATCGGTAGTCTGAGTGCTGTTTCCATAATTTCGAATGCCATCGAAGCGAGAATCGCGCCCTTTGATCATCCTTGGGTTGTCTCTCAATTTTTCCAAGGATATAGAGTGACTGCGTTGGTCTTGTATGAAACGGAAATCTGGCCTCATTATATCTCCGTTGCCAAATCCCTAAACATCCCCACACTACTGGTCTCTGCACGATTAGCCCAAAAAGCGTTTACTCGTTATCTAAGATTTTCAAAAACCTGCGCCCAAGTTTTCTCGGGCCTTACCTGGATTCAAACTCAAGGGAAAGCAGATTTAAAGCGTTTTCAAAGCCTGACAACCTCACCCTGTGCCCTGGGCTTCGACTTAAAGGCCATCCACTATCTTGTTCCAAAAAGCGAAAATAAAAACGAAAAAAAAGTCACAAATGAAAATGAAGGGCTACAGAAAAAGTCCCGGGCCATTTCACAAAAGCCGTATCTCAAACCCGTGCGATTGGCTTTCATTTCTTTGCACAAGTCTGAGTTAGATCAAATCCTATCCGTTCTGCCCACCCTAATGGGAAAATATGAAATCGTTATTTTGCCTCGACATATGCGAGAATTGAGTGCCTTCACACAACGACTACTGCCCCTAGGTTTTGCCTTATGGAGTTCGAGAACAAAAAGGGATTACTTGCTGGTTGATACCATGGGCCAAGTGGAAAAAATGTTAGTGGAATGTCAGATGGCTTTTGTAGGGGGAAGTCTGATTCCGCGCGGTTGCCACAATCTTTGGGAGCCTTTGAATGCCGGACTAAAAATTGGTTTTGGTCCGTATTATGAAAACCAGGAATTGTTGGCAGAAATACTTCTGGAAAAGGGGTTAGCCCAAATCATCCGCAATCCCAATGATCTGCTCACTTGGACAGCTCCGAGTCAGGATTGTTTCGAAGATTGCGATCGGTTGTCAAAAGAATTGAGCGATGCGATGCGAAAGACCCAGTCTGAATGCCGGGAACGGATTTTTGCTACTTTCAAAGGAGGGCCCGGAATCGCCGCGGCCGAGGTAGTCACCCAATTGAGGGGAACAGAATCGTGAAAATTTACCTCGCTTCGCCTAGGGGCTTTTGTGCCGGAGTACAAAGAGCCATCAGTATTGTGGAGAAGGCGATTGAGAAATTCGGCGCGCCGGTTTATGTCCGACATGAAATTGTGCATAATCAAGCCGTGGTTTCCAGGCTTCGGGATAAGGGCGCGGTCTTTGTCGAAGAGTTGGAAGAGGTGCCAATAAATTCAGTCTCGATTTTTTCCGCGCATGGAGTACCCACTTCCGTTTATAATGAGGCCGATGGTCGCAAACTTGTCACCATTGATGCGACCTGTCCTTTGGTGAAACGCGTGCATTCCTCAGTCAAACGGTATCACAAAAATCAGTTGCAAATTATTCTCATTGGTCACCGCGGTCATCCCGAGGTTGTGGGAACCATGGGTCAATTGGCGGAAGGTCAAGTCATCTTGGTAGAAAAACCAGAAGATGTCGAATCCCTACAAGGAGTAAATGAAGATGGACTTGCTTATACTACCCAGACAACCTTATCCATAGAAGAGACCAGGGACATTATTCAAGCGTTGAAGAAACGCTTCCCGAAAATCAAAGGCCCAGAAAAGGGCGACCTGTGTTATGCCACCACCAATCGTCAACAAGCAGTCACCGAAATGGCAAAGCTGGTGGATATCCTGATTGTGATTGGATCTTCGAATAGTTCCAACTCCAACCGCCTGCGTGAATTGGGTCAACGCATGGGTAAGCAATCCTATTTAATAGACGGCCCACAGGATGTGCGAAGAGAGTGGTTCGAGGGCGTGGAGAATGTCGGCATTTCTTCCGGGGCCTCGGCGCCAGAGGATCTCGTGCAAGAAGTGGTTAAATGGATTCAGAATGAATTCCCGAATACCATTGCCGAAGACTATGTGATTCTGGAAGAGAATGTGCATTTTTCATTACCGGATATTCTGACTTCGGTTTCTTAAAAGGCCGCTGTCGGAAATAAAATGAGAGTCGCTTTTTTTCTTACGGGCCATGGCTTCGGGCATGGCGTACGGAACTCGGCATTAATCGAGGCCCTGCCACCCAAGGTGGATGTCGATATTTATACTTCATTGCCCGCCAGCTTTTTTAAAGAAGAATTGCACCGCCCCTATCGATTATACGATTGCGAAATTGATTGCGGATGTCTGCAAACCGATACGGTTGAAGTCGATGTCGAAGGAACTTTGATGCGCTATGCGGAATTGGATGCAAAGCGAGATGAATTGATTCAGGAGTTTTCCCAAGCAGTCGCAATTCGATCTACCGACCTGATCATTGGAGATATACCCCCATTGGCCTTTCCCATTGCCAAAGCGGCCGGTGTCTCCGCTTGGAGTTCCTGCAATTTCGACTGGGTCGATATTTATCGTCCCTACCTTGATCAGTTTCCACATTACGGCGATATGGTTTCCCGAATGGAAGAGGATTATCGTTTAGCTCAAAAGCGAATTCGGTTTTATCCGTTCATGAACCCTCGAGACGAGGTGGAAAAGATTGAGGAAATTGGTCTCATTTGCAGACCTGGTCAGGATAAACGGAAATGGTTCGCGCAACAATTCGGCTTAGATATTGATAAAAAGTGGTGCCTGATTTATGTCGGAAGTTTTGGCCTGGAGGGTGTTGCTTGGAATCGATTGCGTGAGTACTCCGATTGGGAATTTATCGGACTATACCCGTTACACGGCGCGCCATTGAATTATCATCATATCGAAAAAAATTTAAGCTACCGCTATGCGGATTTAACCGCCTCCGTGGATTTGGTTTTGGGTAAATTGGGATACGGTCTGGTCGCTGAATGTATGGCTATGGGCAAGCCGGTTTTATTCTTGGGGCGTAACGGATTTTCCGAAT
>JAYVCH010000077.1:0-36930 GCA_043750055.1 Fibrobacteria bacterium | reverse complement strand
GACCCGGTGAGAATTCCACTTTTACGATGACGGGTGGAAATGGTTCAGGCCTAGAGTTGCTGTATAATTCAAAATCGGGTTGGCGCTATTTAGATGCCGGGTTTCAACCCAGTGACAGCCTTTCTATTTCGATTCGTGATACCGGAACCGTTCATGTGGCCGTTATCGCCATTTATGGACACGGCCCCGAAGCCGAGGCCACAATAATTTTGCCCGATGCCGCTGACCAGATATTCAGCCATAATTCCCCGAAACCGGTGTTTACCCTTTCGGCCGCATCTGCAGCTTCCCCGCAACATGTTGCTTCGAGTCATTTGGAAGAAGCGCCTAGTCAAATTGTTGTATTATATGATGTTAAGCCTCTTCCAACTCTCAATGGCCCTCTAGTTTTGGACATCGTTGCCTCACAAGGAAATGAACGCGGCGGTCTTGATTTCAAATTCCAAGTTTTTTCCGCTGGCCGTTGAATCTGAATCATTGCAAAATTGACAGTCTTAGTGATATGGAATGATATTTTGCCTATAAGAATGGTACTGTCCATATGGGCAGTACCATTGGAATGTTTAAGGAATAATTGAGATGGCAAAACCCGCCGAACGGATCGCGAAGAAAGACCCCCAAAGTGAAAAGGGTTCGGGAAATCGCGGAAGCTACGATGAAGACAGTATTAAATCCTTGGATTGGATTGAACATATCCGTCTTCGTCCAGGCATGTACATCGGAAAGCTGGGCAATGGGTCATCCCATGATGATGGCATCTACGTCCTTTTCAAAGAAATAGTCGACAATTCTATCGACGAATTCGTCATGGGCGCAGGAAAACAAGTCGATATCGTAATCGGTGAAGATGGAAGCATGTCCGTACGTGACTACGGTCGCGGAATTCCCTTAGGCAAAGTCATTGACTGCGTCAGTAAAATCAATACCGGCGGAAAGTATGATGGCGAAGCTTTTAAAAAATCCGTGGGCCTAAATGGTGTCGGCTCTAAGGCGGTTAATGCGCTATCCTCCCAGTTTAAGGTCCAATCCTTCCGTGAAGGTCGCACCAAAGCCGCTAGTTTTGCCAAAGGTGTTCTCAAAGTCGACGAGAGGGAAAAGGCCACCCCGGAGCCAAACGGTACTTTGATGAGCTTTACCCCCGACTTGGAACTTTTCACCAAGTTTAAATGGGTATCGGAATTCATTGAAGATCGAATCTGGTATTACGTTTATCTGAATGCTGGCCTCACCATCAACTTTAATGGTCAGAAATACTTTTCAAAAAATGGTCTTCTCGACCTTTTAACCCGGCACACAGATAATACCAAGCGATATCCGATTATCCATTTTAAAGATGGGGATCTCGAAGCCGCTCTCACTCATGACAATTCCTATGGTGAACGCTATTTCTCCTTCGTCAATGGCCAATTCACGACGGAAGGCGGCACTCATCTTGCGGCTTATCGTGAAGGCATTATTCGCGCTTGTAAAGATTTTTATAAAAAAGAGTTCGACGCGGCAGATATCCGCGCTTCCATTGTGGGCGCCATCTCTATTCGGATGCATGAACCGGTTTTCGAGTCCCAAACCAAGACCAAATTAGGTTCAACAACTTACGATGAGAAGGGCAATCCCCTCCGAAATTGGATCATCGATTTCGTTCGCAAACATTTGGAACAATTTCTCCATAAAAATCCGGATACTGCCAAGGAGATGTTGGCCAAAATCCAACAAAGTGAGCGTGAGCGTAAAGACATGGCCGGCATCCGCCGTTTGGCGAATGAACGCGCCAAAAAGGCCAGCCTTCACAATAAAAAGCTTCGCGACTGTAATGTCCACTGGAATACCAATCATAAACGTCGGGAATCCTCCAGTATTTTCATTACTGAAGGCGATTCGGCCTCTGGTTCGATTACTAAAGCTAGAGATGTCAATCTGCAAGCGGTTTTCTCTCTTAAGGGAAAGCCCCTGAATTGTTATGGGATGTCCAAAAAAGTGGTGTATGAGAATGAAGAGTTCAACTTGCTCCAGCATGCCCTCAACATCGAAGAAGGCTTAGAAGAGTTACGCTACAATCGCATCATCATTGCCACCGATGCCGATGTGGACGGAGCGCATATTCGGCTTCTGTTGCTTACATTTCTACTACAATTTTTTCCGGAATTGATTGCCCGGGGACATGTCTATGTCCTGCAAACGCCACTCTTTCGGGTGCGCACCAAAAAAGAAACCCTGTATTGCTATAGCGAAACCGAAAAAGAATCTGCCTTGGTAAAATTAGGCAGAAACTCAGAGATCACGCGCTTCAAAGGCTTAGGTGAAATTTCACCTGATGAATTTGAGGCTTTTATTGGCAAGGATATTCGCTTGGAACCGGTCATTTTGCACGGGGATACCAAGGTGCATGAGATTCTAGAATACTATATGGGCAAAAATACGCCTACTCGTCGAGATTTCATTATGGATAATTTGCGTATCGAAGAAGATGTTGTTGAAGATGCTGCTTCTATGGCCGCGAACTTTAATGCTGGCAAAAAAAATGTCGCGACGGTGGAGACCTAATCATGGCCGGAAACACCATTAAAGAACATATCCCCCATGTCCAAGACATGTATAAAGAATATTTCCTGGAATATGCGTCCTATGTCATCACTGACCGCGCTGTGCCGCATTTGGCGGACGGACTTAAGCCGGTGCAAAGGCGCATTCTCCATTCTTTAAGGGAAGAGGAAGACGGAAGGTTTCACAAAGTGGCCAATATTATTGGTCAAACCATGAAATACCATCCTCATGGCGATGCCGCCATTGGCGATGCCTTGGTCAATTTAGGCCAGAAAAATTTGCTCATTGATACCCAAGGAAACTGGGGCGATCCCATGACCGGCGACAGTGCGGCCGCGGCTCGTTATATCGAAACCAAATTGAGCAAGTTCGCCCTAGAAGTGGCCTTCAATCCAGCCACAACCTCGTGGCAACATTCCTATGATGGTCGGAATTTAGAGCCCATCAATCTTCCCATGAAATTTCCTTTGGTTCTGGCCCAAGGCGCCGAAGGAATTGCGGTCGGTTTAGCCACCAAGATTTTGCCGCATAATTTTATTGAACTGATCAAATGCTGTATGGCCGTGCTGAAGAACGAGAAGTACAAATTGCTTCCCGACTTCCCAACGGGCGGATTAGTCGATGCCTCCAATTACAATGACGGACAAAGCGGCGGCAAACTCAAGGTTCGCGCTCGAATTGTCCAGGTTGATGATCGCACGCTCGCCATCACCGAAATCCCCTTTGGAACTACCACGGGAAGCCTCATTGATTCCATCGTCACTGCCAATGACAAAGGCAAAATCAAAATTAAACGGATTGAAGACAAAACCGCTAAAAATGTGGATATTGCCGTTCACCTCCCCGTTGGCGCCGACCCTGAAAAGGCCATCGATGCACTGTATGCCTTCACGGATTGTGAAAGCTCCTTGTCGCCCAATTGCTGCGTCATCTTCGAAAACAAACCCGTTTTCATTGGTGTAACCGAATTATTAGAACTCAGCGTTCAAAATACCGTCAAGCTACTCAAGCTAGAGCTTCAGATTCGAAATCATGACCTGAGCGAGAAATGGCATTTCAAATCCTTGGAAAAAGTGTTCATCGAAGAACGCATTTATCGGCAAATCGAAAAATGCGAAACTTGGGAAGCAATTATCGACACAATTGATAAGGGACTACGACCCTTCAGAAAGCAATTTGTACGAGATGTGACGGTTGAAGATATTACACGTCTCACCGAAATCCGGATTAAACGCATTTCCCGATTTGACGGATTCAAGGCCGATGAAGAAATGATTGCCCTGCAAAAGGACATCGCCGAATGCGAAAAAAACCTGAAGGGGCTCACCAAATACGCCCTCAATTATTACGAAAATCTTTTAGCCAAATACGGCAAAGGTAGGGAACGGAAAACAAAAATTTCCCGATTCGATGCCATTGACGCCTCCGATGTGATCCTATCCAACTTGAAAGTTTACATGGATCGGGAAAACGGATTCGTGGGTACATCGGTGCGCGACGGAGAATTAATCGGGGATAATTATTCGACTCTGGACGAAATCATTGCCTTCAAAGAAGACGGAACTTTCGCCGTCACCAAAGTCGGTGAGAAAAATTATGTCGGAAATAAAATTATTTCCGCAGCCAAATTCGATCGCAATGCTACAGAAACGGTGTATAACATGCTTTACCGAGATGGAAGAGGCGGCGCCATTTTAGCGAAGCGCTTCCTTATCGGCGGCATTACCCGAGATAAGCAATATGATTTGACCAAAGGAAGCGCTCAAAGCAAGGTTTGGTTCCTGGAAAAACAACCAGAAGGCCAAGCTGACAAAGTGATTGTCCACTTAATTCCACAGCCTCGGATTAAAACCGAAGTTCCCGTGAACTTCGAGGATTTCGAAGTCCGTGCCCGAGGTACCAATGGAACCATTGTCACTAAATATGCGGCGAAAAAGGTAGAGCGTAAAACCAAAATCAAAGAACCGGAGCCTGAAAAAGGAGCGAAGAAATAATTCGGCTTCACTCCTGATTTTGATCTTCCTTGCCAATCAAAATCTAAACGCCGCCCCTCCGCTTAAAAAGCGTTTTTCTTCCACTTGGCTTTGGAACCTAGCGCCTCCTCGATACGAATCAATTGATTGTACTTGCAAACGCGGTCAGTACGACTCAATGAACCGGTTTTGATCTGCCCTGCGCCCGTGGCCACAGCCAAGTCTGCAATGAATGCGTCTTCGGTTTCACCGGAACGATGCGAGACCACTACTCCGAATTTTGCCGCCTGGGCCATACGGATAGCTTCCAAGGTTTCAGTAAGCGTGCCGATTTGGTTTACTTTAATGAGAATGGCATTGCCGATTTTTTCATCGATGCCGCGTTTGAGAATCGCAGGGTTGGTCACAAACAAATCATCACCAACGAGTTGCACTTTTTTGCCCAAAGCCTGGGTCAGCTCTTTCCAACCATCCCAGTCATTTTGATCCATGCCATCTTCAATGGAATAAATCGGGAACCTGGCCGCAAGCTCGGAATACATTTTGACCATTTTGCTGGCGGTCAAAGTTTTGCCCGTGGACTTGTGAAAAGTGTAAGTGCCCTTGTCCTTATTGAAAAACTCCGATGAGGCAACATCCAGGGCGATTTTCACATCCTTGCCTGGTTCGTATCCCGCATTTTTAATGGCCTTCATGATCGAGTCCAATGCGTCATTGACGCTCTTGAGATTAGGGGCAAAGCCACCTTCATCCCCTACCGCGGTCGATAGTCCCCGCTTCTTGAGCAAGGCCTTCAAGGCATGAAACACTTCCACCGACATGCGAAGTCCTTCAGAAAAATTCTTCGCACCTACCGGTGCGACCATGAATTCCTGAAAGTCAACGGGCGCATCGGAATGGGCGCCACCATTGATAATATTGCACATGGGCAGAGGCAGGGAAAGATTGGAATTGCCTGCCATTTCCGCGAGGTAAACATAAAGGGGCTTACCCTTATCCTGAGCCGCTGCCCGAGCCATGGCCATGGACGCTCCCAGAAGCGCATTCGCACCAAGCTTGCCTTTATTGCCGGTCCCATCGAGGTCGATCATCATTTTATCGAGCGCCATTTGTTCCGAAGCGTCTTTTCCAATCAAGGCTTTAGCCAGGACCGTATTCGCATTCTTGACCGCCTTCAGTACCCCTTTGCCGAGGTACTTAGCCTTGTCCCCGTCGCGAAGCTCCACCGCTTCGCGCTCACCCGTTGAGGCTCCTGAGGGTACGGCTGCACGGCCAAGGATTCCATTCTCCAGAGTGATATCTACTTCAACGGTGGGGTTGCCACGAGAGTCGAGAATTTGCCGGGCTACGAGGGATTTGATGGCGGACATAGGCTACTCCATACTTTTTGTGAAAGGTCGAAAGGTTTGGGCGTTAAAGATATTTAATGCTCGTCGGTATTTCTATCCTTTGCAATATGGCTCGTCTCCTGGGAATGGCCCTGCGGTGGACTCTGCTTCCCTTCCTGGTCATATTAGTCGAAGCGATGGCTGCTGAATTTTGGCAAGCGGCTCGTCAACAAGGTTTGGGATTCACCTCCCTCAAACACCCATTGACCCTATTTTTATTGGCTGGAATAGGGTTTAGGGTTCTTTTCAGTACCCTAATGAATCGATTTGGTAAAGAGGACCCCCTCGAATTTATTGACACCTTGGAGCATGAATTGACACATGCATTGGTAGGCTATTTAACCTTTTCACCTCCGGTTTCACTTTCTGCCACACTCAAATCTGGAGGAGAGGTGCAATTGAGTGGGTCGAATCCATTGGCCACGTTAGCGCCTTATTTCCTTCCCCTATGGTGCTCAATGATATTGGTGCTTGGATTTATCGCTCGTCCGGGAATGCAGTCGACCTTGGATCATGGGCTCTTCTTTTTCCTTGGCTGGTATTTGTATCGATTGGCCAAGGAGTACCGATGGAGACAAACGGATTTACATGCCTATGGATTTTTTTTCTCCACTTTTTTTGTGATACTTTTCTTGATGTTGGTTTGTGGAAGTATTCTTAAAATCCGAAACCTAATGTCCTTGCATTGGATTTGGATTTCCTTTTGGCATGCCTTTCAAAGTATTCCCAGAGTCTGGAATTGGGTCCTTGGTCATTTTGGATCGAGAGCAATAAGTTCATAATCAGTCACGGAAGGTTGACAACCCAATTGACCCCAACCTTTGAAATTTTCCTACTTTAAGGCGTTTGTTTTTATCCCGGAATAGTTTTTATCTTATCCTCGTGCCAAAAAACTCAATTTCAACGGGAATCTGGAGCGTAACTCTTGTATTCTTATTAACAATGAAACGCAAGACCGGTTTTTCTTTGAGTTCTATCCACTTGGTTTTCTTTCTTATGGTTTTCATGGGTCTCACAAAAGCGGGCGGGACCACTACCTCCATTACCTCGCCGACAACGGGAATGCGCAATACGGAAATTACAGATTTGAAACCGCATGCCAGTACCAGTAAAACCTATAATGAATTTTGGACTTATCAATTTTTTCTGGATGGTAATGTCCAAGCCTTTCTCAACTTTTCCCGTGTCAATCTTGGTTCTTATAAATCCCCTGTTTGCGGGGCCGATTTGACGGTACTTAGTTTCAAAAACAAAAATTATTCCGTCGCTCGTGAATATGAAAAGAAAAACTTTGTTTTTACGGACTCGAACTCCCAACTAAGAGTACATGAAAAAATTTGGTTCGATGGCCGATTACCCACATCCCATCATGTCCATTTCGCTACCACCAAAAAGGATGTATCGTATTTTTTGGATTTGAATTTTTCTGAAATCGAACAGGGAAAAGTGTGGGGAGATGGAATGTTTAAATTTGGTCCTTCCGATGCCGTCGGCATTTTTATCCATATTCCCAATGCCAAGGTAAAAGGCGTTTTGGCCATTGATAAAGACACCTTGCAGGTGAGCGGCCAGGCCTACATGGACCACACCTTTCAAACGGATATGGCACCAAACCTTGTCAGTGCTGGCTATCGATATATTTCCCAATCCGGACCACTGGAAGTGGGTTATTTCCTTACTCCCGTATCGCAATTTGGAAGCCAACCTATTGGGTTTGGACTTCGCCAGAGTGATGCGGGAATGACTCTGTTAAAACCCGCTTCATTAAAGATTGTTTCTAGCGCAAAAGCCCTGGGGGTCAAGGTACCGACTCTTTTAGAGATACGATATCAGGACGAGTCCAAAGCCGCTTTATCCCGAAAGGACGATAGGTTCCAACAATCTACGTTACATGAATTCAGCGGGTTCACAAAGATGGCGATTAAAAATTTCATGGGAGGCGAGGTCTTCACCTTCAAAGGGTTCGGAAACCTGAACGGAACCCGTTCGATCGGATATAATTACTTTACAGTAGAATAGGAGACTATTCTTCAGGCAGCGGTACCATCTGAACGATTCCCTTTTGTGTGCCAAACCAAACTTCACCCGCGTCTCCCGGCATAACAGCATAGACATAACGAGTTTGAATACCTGTAGTGTTATTTTTGGTGTAGGTTGTCCACGAAGTTCCATCATATCTAAGCGCGCCGCCTTTCAGAGACGCCCAAAGCACTCCTGACTTTTCCACGGTTAAACTATAGACCAACTCGGCTGCCATTTCCTGCATTCCCGGGTCACCTTTATAAGATGTCCAATTATTCCCAACAAGACGAGCCACGCCTAATTGGGTACCCACCCATTTTTCACCCTTGGGGCCGATAGTCAAATAAGTAATGCTATTATGTGGAAGACCTCCATTGGTGGTTTCTTTCGTCACCAAATTCCAACTTGATCCAGAAAACCGAACTAAACCCGCAATCGTTCCGATCCATTTTTCTCCCGTGGAATCAATGGCAATGGCGGTAACGATTTTATGAGGTAACCGGCCCGATACCTTTTCGCCTGTGTAAGTGGTCCAAGATGTTCCGCGCAGCATCGCAAACCCATTCTTGGTTCCAAACCATTTTTCTTCTTTTCCGATAGCAAGCGATGTCACGGCATTGTCCGGAAGGCCATTGGAGGTGTTCTCTCGTGAAAAATTTTTCCAGCTTCCATTGGCGAACCAACTTACTCCGCCTCCATCGGTCGCCACCCAAAGTTCACGGTTTTCGCCCATGGCTATGGCGGTGACACTATTGGACCGCAGCCCACCGGAGGTGTTCTCTAAGGTAAAGTTTTTCCAGTCACCGAATTTTGAAAGTTGCGCTAAGCCTTTATGAGTTCCAAACCATTTATTTCCCAGATCATCTTTGGTCATGCAGGTCACTTCGGGATCGGGCAATCGACTTAAATCATGGATTACCCAACGGTATCCGATTTCGACCGCCAATACGGATTTGAGCGCCAAGAAAAGGCTTATTCCTAGAATCCGAAAAAGGGGAATGGCCAAGAGTCGCATGCTCTCCTAATGTAACTAAATGCCGTCATGAACACCCGTGGACAAGGCACTGACTGGGAAATTTTCCCGCCCCAAAATCCTCTTAGGATTCCACCATTCTTGAAAGTTCAACAAGACATATCCTCCAGACGATGGGTTAAAAACATACATGTTACCCCGACCATCCGAAATCGCTGCCTTGCCTCTCCAGGGGGTAAAAAATTCCACCTGAAATAATGGATGGACAAACGCTAGTGATTGCTTGGAAGCAACGGGTATGGCCATTGGATGGATATCCGGAAGCGTGTCCCCGGCCCAAGGAAATGGAAAAGGAAGAAGAATTTCCGGTGATTCCGAAACCATATTTGTGGTAGCACTCTCCACGGTCAAAATTCCTGTTTTGTTCTCATCATAGCGAGAATTCAAATGGATTCGATCTCCATTCAGAGTGACATAGACGTAACGGTGGAACCATGAAGGCCAAGATTTTTTAGGACTATTCAAGGCGAGAATACTGTCTTTCAGGAGAAGTATTGATTTTATCTTTGCGGTATCCACCACTTCCACAGTTCCTCGCAAATATTTTTGATACTCCCATCTCAAGAATGTTTTTGAAGGACGAAGTTTGCTTAGAACCAAATACACACCGAATTTTGAACGATCGATAAATTGGAATTGAAAATCCTGCGTCTGACAAGTCAAGGGCTTGCGTGTTGCATCGATCCATTGCACAGGAATATGTTGCGGCCATAAAGGGCTGTTATGTGAATCGACCGCGGTATAACCATAAATGAAATTCCGATAAAGGGACAGGTTGTTCGCGCGCCATTGTGGGCCTTTGAAATGCAGAAGGTCCGCCCAAGACCGAGGTTTTTCCCGAACCGGTTCAAGAAGTAAAGAGCTTGATCGCGTGATCACATCATAAACCCAGGGCGCATCCGAGAACCAATATTTATAGGTTGGAAAATTGGGTCCTGCATAAGTTTCGTAGCGGCCACCGGCGGTCAACAGATAATTTGGTCCCCCGTAATATATTTCTGTTGGATGAGTAAGACCCTCTTTGGATACATAAGCTGAGTGGATTTCAGCTCGATACTCACCGTGCCGGGTTTGTATAAAATTCAAGATTGGATCCGGAATCCTATATTTCAAAACCGAAGAATACAGAGCCATCGAAGCATGGGACGTTGAATGACTCCAAAACCCATGAAGGGGTTCCCGATTCCAGGCAAAGCTTCCCGACTGTATAGCATAAAAACTACAGGCAGCGTCATTTTGGAGAAGGGTAGTATCCTGGTACGCCTCCGAGGAACGACGGAAAGGGCCCACCCTGATGGATCCATAACTTTGAAAGGCAAATAAGGTGCTGATATAATCCAGTAAACACGCAGCGCCGTCCTGGATAGATGGGTCATGACTAAATGAATACAAATTATCCAAAGCATGAATCGTAAAGCGTTGATAAATCTGGGCATTGAATTCAAACAAGCCCTTACACATGGCCTGATTCATCACCCTGAGCAAGAGGCGCTTTAACATTCCCTGGTTATTGTCAATCACTACGCCAGCAGTAAGAAGGGAATCTCGAAGCGCTTGTAAACCCTGAAGGTGTCGAGGATTTTCAAACAGAATTTGATTCGTCAAAAAGCGCGTTGACTCAATCATAAATAGGTGATTTTCGGTTTCGGGTACACTGACAAATAAGACATCAAAATTATCCTTGGGTGTTTGACCCCAAACCCGTATGACTTTGCGAATCAAATGATCCAAGGTTTTATCGGTTAAGACCAGACGATCGTTTAGAAACAGACCAATCAAGCTGGAGCATCCTAGCAAGGCCATATCAAAGTCACCGTTGGTATAACCCGGAAAGGGAAGACTAGTACCGATAAAGCCGAGCGCTTGAATATCCTTTTGTACAACATATTTTTCCAATTCCAATCCAACTCGTCTTCGGTCTTCCACGGTTCCAGATTGAGCCAAGGTCATCATGGCAATCCATTCCTGAAAGACACGCATGCCATCATTCTCATTAGACCAAGAATGGACACCGCCATTGGCAATAACCCGATTTTTCCATGTCTGCAAAATGAAGGGTTGAATACTGTCGGTTTGATTTCCCATGGGGATAACATCATTTTTCGAAACCAATGCTAAGGCTGGATTTACAAGAAGAAAAACGAATAGGGTCCGCATTCGTAAGTTCATGTTTTTCTGACGATTCTCTCCTTAGGTCGCATACCCTGATTATATCCGATTCCCGCCATTTGAACCATACCAGGGACATGGACCTTGCTTTCAATTGCCTAATTTTTTCTACAATAGCCAGTACCGGTTTTCGGCCCAAAGCTTAACCGGCCTAGCCGTTGGGAGGCGCCACTGATTCCGCACCACTTTCACCTCATCTGGATCGGTCGCAATTTTCCCTTTGTAAACCGATTAGCGGTCGAATCCTTGCTCCAAACCAATCCGGGAGCCAAAATTACCATCCATTTTCAGGATCCCCCGAGCAATGCCGATTGGCAAGCATTACAGTCAAAAGTGGAGTGTCGGCTGATTAACATGGAGTCTCTACTTTCTGGTCTTCCCACGAGCATGGCGGCGGTTGTTACAGTTTTGGAGAGCATTTCAACCACCTATCTTGCTGGACGAAGCAATATTTTACGGTATCTGATTCTCTATCGAGAGGGAGGGATCTACGTGGATTTTGATACCATAACCCTCCAAAATTATTCTCCCTTACTTTCACATCGTGGGTTCATCGGAGAGGAAGCGGTCTTTCGGTATGACGATGATCGAGTTTCTGGAAAGTTTCAATTGGGTATTTTACATACGGGTCTTTTTTTTGGATTAAGCTACTACCTCTCTTTGTGGAATTGCCGATTCTTGAAAGACTCCGCTTTAATTAATGCCGCTAACCGGCTCTTCATGAAAATCTGGAGCGATAAGAAATTGAATAATGCGATCTTGGGTTGCGAAGCCCTGCATCCCTTCTTCGCCAAAGCCATTGCCTTGATTCCGGAAACAAATCCTGGAATCAAATATGCTTTGGGCCCGATACTGATGAATCGAACTTGGGAAACGGATGGGGCTAAGGAAATGCATCGACTAAATTCAAACCATTTTTACTTTGTACCACCCAGTCAAACCTATCGTTTTTTTTACGGCCCAGCAGCCCAATTACCCAACCAGGCATTCACCATTCATTGGTGTTCCAGTAACCATAAGGATCTGGCTTCCAGTTTAACTTTGGAAAATCTGGGTCACAAATCGGACTCCCCTACCCTGTTTCACAAATTGGCGTATACGGTTATCCAAAAAGGGATTTGAATCAAAGCGATGCGACTGCAGCAAACCTAAACTGGAAAATGGATCTCACTGGTAAAATTCTGCTCGCGAATTTTCAAAACTCGTTTCAGCACTTTCCGAATATTGCTAACCGTTACAGCATGATCAAAATCAAAAGGATGCACGGCCACTCTTAAAACCCCTTCAGCCGCCCATAACCTTTCTAAAATTGGGCACACCACCAACGATCCATATTTCCGCAACCAAGTTCGCGTTGCCCAAGTAATGACGGGGCTCGCCAAGGATTGCCCGGAATTGACTCTGTAGAGCTGCCGATGATCTTCTGTAAAGAGAATGCCTTGTTCCTTTAGAATCGTAGGCAAGCGATCGTTGAACAACCACGCAGGTGCAACAAAACCTATGGGTTGAAACCCAAGGCATTTTTGAAAGACGTCCTGACCCTGGATAATTTTTTTCCGAATTACCTCGGCATTAAGAGACAGAAACTCTCCTTCACCGGCGGTCAGATATTTTCGTTTCCAACCATCTGACTTCGATTTTCCATTTTCTGTTTCGGTTAGGTCTGAGACTTGTTCCAAATGATGATAGCCATGTAAATGCCATTGCAGTTGAATAGAACGCGACTTTTTGCACCAGTCGATGAATTCTTGATTCTCGGAACTCAGGTAACTTCCATGATACTTGGGTACCAATAGATAAGTTAGCTTGGTCACACCCACTTCCTGAAAAAAACGTTCCGCCCGAATCAATCTCTGCAAATGAAAGGGCGTAGCATCGTGCATGGAGACGATAACACGCAAACGTGAAATCGCCTCTTTCATTGAGCGACCTCCACGAGCGGCATGGAAAAACCATATCGTCTGGCCATGCGTTGCACTGCCTGATCCCAACTTCCATACTTTAGCGCCAAATTCATGGAACGCTTGGCTTCCTCTAACGGATTGGAATCTCTAGCCAAATCAATTTTTCGCAAAAAATCATTCAAGTCATCCGCTTTGAATATAAAAGGAGAACTCACCTCTTGCAGCAATTCTGCCGTGCCCCCTTGGTCGGGACCGACTACGATCATGCCCCTGGCCATAGCTTCCAAAACGCCCAACCCAAAGGTTTCAAATGGGCCCGGAGCCAAAAGAATATCATGATGATCATAAACAGCCAACACCTCTTCCGGCTTTTCAAGGAAGCCCAAAAAATGATATCGTGGATGCTTTATTTCTAAAAATTGTTCCGAATAACTGCCCCGTCCCATCACTGTAATCTCGATGTGGTCGATAGCAAGCAACTTCGTTATAGCCGCCAATACTAATTCAATCCCTTTTTCTCGATCAAGCCTTCCTGCATAAAGTAATCGTGATCGGCCACTTGCTCGAAGGGGCATCTGCGTCAAAAATTTTTCCGGTACACCAAAAGGCAAATAGGCTATGGATTGAATCCCATTCTTTCTCAAACTCATTTCCATGGTTTTAGAAGCCGTTGCCGTCAAGTCATAACCCTGTTGAAGTCGATAAAAAAGCCGAGCTACACTTGCAACAACAATTTTTTTTAAACCACGAAAGCGTCCACTTTGAGCCCAAGGCATTAAATAACTGGGAATGGGATCGCTATGATAAAACGAAACCAACAACCCTTTATAGAAGCCCGACTTCTTGAGTGCCAGACAAAACAATCCCGTCAACCAAGGATCCCCGGCTTCCAAAACATCCGGTTTCGTCCTTACTATCAAAGTCAAAATGCGAAAATAATCAAGGAGGATCCGGTAGCCCGCAAGATCATGAGTCACCGCCGGACCAAATGCTTCCACCAAGGTCACGGAAGGACCCACCTCGGTAGTCTTATAAGTATTTCCAGGTGAAACAAGAAAATATTGATGTTGAGGACATTTTTGGAACCAGGCGATTTTCGCGAGATGGTAAGTTCTTATTCCGCCGGCTTTAGGGGAAAAGAAGGTATTGATATCCATGTAAATCACGGGCCGATCGCCTCCTAGCCCAATTTAGCATTCACGCCCAGAGTTAAGTAGGTCAGTTCTTCTCAGGATTTGAGTGGGGCTGATTATTTTTATGTTTTAACAATGGACCCCCTCGGAACGACGCCATCCAAAACCACGGTCCAAATAGATGTTAATGGGCCTATAACCCAAATGTATCGCCGTCACGATAAAATGGGAATGACGGGAATTTCCCGTTTCGTCCTACTCTTCGTTATGGAGGTATTGGTTAACATTCCCGGACTATTTACATTGCGTAAAGCGTATCGCAAGGGGAAGCGAACCAAAAGCACAGAACCCATTGTGGCCTGTGTGGGCGACAACCTGGATGAAGTCAATGGGATAGCTATCACTTCCCGGATCATGCTTGCCAAATTACGCGAGCAAAATCGAAAAATTTACCTCTTTGGCGTTGCGTTCCATTCCAAACCACCTCGTATCGAAGGCCCAGACCAAAGTGTGATTCTTGCTCCAGGTCGATATTCTATGCAACAAGCTGGATATCCGGCGAGTGAAGTCACCCTGATCCAATTTAAAAGTGTGATTCGATTTCTGCGTGAAAAGTCCATCGACTTGATCGAATTACAAACTCCAGGACCAGTCGCGCTGCTCTGCCTTATCGCAGCAAAATTTGCGGGAATAAAAACGGTGAGCCACTACCGTACTGATATTCTCACCTACTCCAAGCTCTTGATTAAAAACCGTCTCGGGGTTTGGAGTATCAACACGGTCACCAAATTAGTCACGTTATGGGCAGGGCCGGTGATCACTCCCTCCATAGCCTACAGTCAAAAAGTAGCGGAAATGGGAATTCCCGCCGATCGAATTTTCAAATTGCCTCGCGGCGTTGACCTAAAAGATTTCACTCCGAACAAAGCCGCATTGGGGACTTGGCAAAAATTGGGACTTCCCTCTTCCGGATTCAAACTTCTTTATGTTGGACGCATATCTCGTGAAAAAAATTTGGATCGGATTTTGGAAATCTTTCCAGACTTGGTTTCTACCCATCCCCAAATCAGTATCACCTTTGTGGGGGATGGCCCCTATCGTGAACCTTTAGAAAAAAAATTGCACGGCATTCCAGGTGTTCATTTCACTGGAGTTATTCTGGGTGAAGAATTGTCCAGCTTATTTGCCTCCGCCGATCTCTTTGTATTTCCAAGTCTTACCGATACCTTTGGCAACAGTGTCGTCGAAGCTTTAGCTTCAGGCACGCCCTGTATCACCTCTAACCTCGGAGGACCGCGGGAAATTATACTCGATGGCGTATGTGGTTTGGTTTTTGATCCATCCATCAGCGGGGATTTCCAAGCAAAAATTTTGACCTTGGCCCAAGATGCCCAGATGCACGCACGATTTAAGTTAAAGGCCCGCGAACGTGCGCTGGAATTCTCATACGATAATGCCTCCCAAGCTTTCTGGAATTTTTATTCCCAACAATTCCTAGACTCTCACTGAAAGGAAATCAAATGTTTGTCCATACTGTTTATTTTTGGTTAAAACCCGATGTAAAACCGGAGGATATTCAGCGCTTCGAGGAAAAGGCAAATGCAATGCTTAAAATTCCCTGCATAATTCATGGTTGGCTTGGTAAGCCCGCCCAAACCTCTCGTCCCGTCATCGATTCGTCCTACAGCTACGCCTTGGTCGTAACCTTTAAAGACTTGGCAGGACATGATGCATATCAAATCCATCCTGTTCATAATGATTTCCGAGAAAGCTGTTCGATGCTATGGGGCCAGGTCAAAATTTACGATTCAGAGTAGGGATTCTGATGGAGCCTGTCCTATGTCCTTGCGAATTTTTTTTCAAGGACATAGGCCGAATGTGGATGGTTATGACAAAATTGCCACAAACAAAAGAAAACTAAGTTCTGTCATTTCCGCAACCGAGCCAAGCGTTTGCACGGTTAGCCCTTCCATCCGGGCATTCAAAAATCGAAATGCCAACCCCATGAGAATAAAGTATTGCGCTATAAGAATAGCCGAAGTTTTATAAGGGAAAAGCCCCATCACGGTCAGGAGAACCGCCATAAAAATCAAAGCCCGCTTTTGCCTGCTTTTGACTTCCGGTTCCACTTTTCCGTGAGAAAGATCCAATCGTTGCTTACTGAAAATGATTCCCAAAGCTTGTGATCCTCGTCCCAAGATAGGGGCAAGTAAGACTGAAAAGGGTTGCCAGTCAGAACGGATTTGGGATAAGCACAACACTTTGAGCAGCAGTAATAGGACAACGGCCAAAATCCCCTGCCAACGATATTCTGTTTTTATGCTGAAGCCAGAGCCAGGAAAGGTCCTACGTCCATCCACCAGCTCCATCACCGCACGCAAGTGAATGCCGCCCGTCATGGATTCTAGAACGGCTACGGTGGCCAAACAAGCCAGGACCTGTGGTAGAACTTGCTCAAAGAGAAGCAAGGCCAAAACCAAGATGCTGCCCATTCCCGCTCCCACTAAGGGGAAATAGTGAACCGACCGATTTAGTGGCAGGTGCTTTTTGAAGGGAATGGGCAGCACCGTGAGATAACTCAAGGCATTGCTAAGACTCATTCGGGCGGGCCCAAATAATCAAAATCAACTTGCGCGCTGAAGGGATCGGAACGCTCGAGTCGCACTCGTATTTTATCGCCGAGGGAAAAGGTCAATCGAGTTCGTTTACCGACTAACTGTCCTGTATTCTCATCCTTTTCAAAGTAATCGTCCTTCATGCGCCGAATGGGAATAAGTCCTTCACCGAAGGGATCGGAGATGGAAACAAAGATGCCAAAATTTTCGAGCCCACTGATCTCGCCCACAAACTCTTCTCCGATATAATTTCGCAATACCCATGACGTGGCGGTCTTGAGGCCCTTCCGTTCCACTTTCATCACCGCGACTTCGCGTTCGGAAATGCGTTGGGCCACATCTTCAGCCAAGGCTTTCATGCTCTTAGGTTGTTTCTCACCCCGAACAAATGCTTTGATAACCCGATGGGTCCACAAATCAGCGTAGCGTCGAATGGGTGATGTGAAATGTGCATAGTCCATCCAACCTAAGGCAAAGTGCCCATTGGCTTCGGAGGAATACTGCGCTTTTTTCATGCTCTGCAAAATTTTGCGTTGAACCGCCGCAGGCAGCGCCCCGCCTTCTTGACTCAGTAACCGAATGAAAAATTGTTGAATGGCAGGATTCAAGAATCCACCCGTCTCGCTCAAATCCTTGAACGCATCGATCATGCCCTTATCACGTTGTACTTGGCCCTGAGACGCCCAAAGCTCGGATACGGCTTCAATATCGGGCTGTTCATGTACTCTGAAAAGGCCTGGAAGTTTATTCTTCATCAAGAAACGCGCGGTGGCACGGTTGGCCAACAACATGCATTCTTCAATCCACGAATGCGAAGGAAGTCGCTTGCTGGGATAAATCCGTTTTGGCATTCCATTTTCCATTTCCACCTTGGGTTCTGGAAATTGGAAATCAATAAAGCCATCTCGACGCCGTCGCGCCATCAATTGACCCATGAATTCATCCATCAGAATGAGAAAAGGATCCCCGTCTTCCTTGGCCTTTTGAGCCTCTTCGTAAGAATAAAAATGGGCTACACGAATAAAGCTCTCGACGAAATCGAATGATTTTAGTTCTCCCTGAGGATCCACTTCCATCATGCAACTGAAGGCCAAACGTTCCCGACCTTCAAGCAAACTGCAAAGGTCAGAAGAAAGGCGTTGGGGCAGCATCGGTGCCGCGGTCCAGGGTAAATATTGAGTGAAGGCACGCTTCACCGCTTCCTCATCCAGCTCGCTGTCCTCGGTCACATATTCGGCTACATCTGCAATATGCACGCCCAAGATCCAATTCCCATTGGCCTTCCGTTCTAAGGAAATGGCATCGTCATGGTCTTTAGCTGTAGAAGGATCTATGGTGATAATATGTGTATCGCGGAAATCCCGTCGATCGGAGTACGCCTCAAATACCGGTTCGGGAAATTCTCCTGCCTCAGCCGAAGGCCCTTTGGGGTAAGTAAAAGGAATTCCATATTCTTTAAAAAAAGCTTTGGAGACATCTTCAAAAGCCACTTCCGCACTGAGGGTAGCGACAATTTTACCAATCCTTTCATCCCCATCTTCCTCAACAACACGCACCGATACGATATCGCCAGGACGCGCGCCGCCAAGGGCTTTGCGAGGAACCAGAATTAGGGTTTCTCCCCCACCTTCGGAGGAGCGCCAAGGCTTTTTAGCGCCTGGATTTGGAAGCGCTTGCACAAAATGGAAACCATTTTGTTTAATCACTTTGCCCTTCACCAATTTGTCGTCATTGCTACTGTTTCGATCGCGATCGCGATATCGATCGTGTTTGATTCCTTTCCCTCGATTTCGGTCCATGCCTCGATCGCGTCCATGATTCCCCTTTTCGAACCCGCGCTCTCGTCCCTGAAAGCGATCACCTTTTGTGGGGCGAGTCGAATCTATTTGGCCGGAGGCTTTGCCGGCACTTCGAGGAAAGGGGCTTGATGGGTCTGAAGTCCTAGGAGATGTGGCAAAAATATCGAGAGGATCGATCGGGGACTTTGCCTTCGCCGCTTCCGCCTCCTTGGCTTCTTTAAGCATGCGTTCACGTTTTTGAGCCACAGGCCCATCTTGTGACTCCGCGACGAATTTGTTGCCTTTAACCTTGCGAACTTGACCAGAGTCCACCATATCCTTGAGTACTTTTTTGAACTCTTGTCCCTTTTCTCGGGGAACTTGAAACTCTGTTTCTAATTCGGAAATACTTAAGGGATGCTGGCCTTGGGCTTGAAGGCGAGATAGGACTTTGCCACGGTCGGGAAGCCCTTTGGGAATGAACCCGGTTTTTTTTGGCTTCGGCACGATTACATTAATTCTGAAGGAAACATGATGGTCACTTTACCCCCGCTTTAGCGCGCTCGTATTTCAATATTGGGTCGCATTTTCCGGGGAACTTTGCCGTAATTTTATCTGTGCAGCCGGTCGCGGAAAGAAACGTACAGGTTTGACAGACTTTTTCAAACCATTCCTCGGATATTCCCACAGGAGGTTCATTGGACTTTTTCTTCCCACCACCCACTTCGAGAGTATCCAGTTTTTGGATAATTCCCTTGGCGATCAACAATAATTGCTGCACCGACGCGGGAGGCATTTGCTGGGCAGCTTGCTGCACATACATTTGTAAAGACTGGGCGACCAGGTCTTTTTCTTCTTCTGATAAACCCATGTAAATTATCCCCGAGATGCTTCTCACCACTTGGAGAAAAGACAGGTTCAGTTACGAAAACTACTAAAAAGCGCCGGTCTGGTTAAGCGGCTTTTTCAGCCAAAGCCTCGCGCACCTTGCTTGCGAGAGCCGCCATGTCAAAGGGTTTTAAAAGTAAGGAAGCATTTGGCTTTTTAAGAATCTCGCCCATTTCATACTGGTGTTGTCTGCCCGTACAAAAAAGTATTTTTAAATTGGGACGGATACGCCAGAGCACCTCCGCCGTATCCAAGCCATTCATGACAGGCATATCGACGTCCAGTATCACCAAATTAAAATTCAACCCATTTTCTAGAATTCGGATAGCCGAGGCCCCATCCGCGGCCGTCGCAGGAGTATATCCCAATTCTCCCATAATCCGTGCTGCGGTTCGACGCATGACTTCATCATCATCCACAAACAAGACTTCCCCTTTGCCACGAGGGGCTTCTGAAGGCGAGACGGGTTCAATGCCTTCTGCCTTTGCTGCAGGTTGAAAATAAAGCCTAAAATTGGTGCCGGTCTTTGAATCGCTCTCTACCTCAACGAAACCTTGATGTTGTTTCATGATCGAATCCACGATTGTCAATCCTAAGCCCGACCCATTCTCGCGCTTGGTTGTGAAGAAGGGCTCGAAAATTTGATCCAGTGCCGCTAGGGGTATTCCCTCCCCAGTATCTTGAATTGTCAGTTTAATCAGTTCTTTATCCATGCAATTGGAATGCCTGTGTTTGAAGGCTTCATCCACGGTATAATGGACCACCGTCAAAGTCAACTTTCCACCTAATTTCATTGCATCGCGAGCATTGACACAAATATTAAGAACCGCTTGTTCCAATTGGGATCGATCCGCACGAATCCAAATTTCTTCCTTTGGAGTCTTGGCAAGTACTTGAATACGGCTCTCAAAGGAATGTCCGCAAAGGCTCACTAAATTTTGGACCATGGAATTCAATTCCAACGGTTCCATAACGATATCGGCACGGCGGGAAAGGGCCAAAAGGCGTTTGACCATAGCTGTTGCGCGAGAAGCGCAAGACTCGATGACTTCCAAATCTTCAAGTAAATCTGCCGAATCAGGATCCGATTTTTGGAGGCGCTGCTTCATGAGCGACGATGTACCAACCATGCCCCCCAAAACATTATTGAATTCATGAGCCAGCCCGCCCGCAAGCGTGCCAACGGTTTCCATCCTTTGGGAGTGGAAGAGTTGATTGTTCAATTCCACTGTTCGTGTCACATCATCGATACGAAGCGCCACTTCCCCGCGATTGCGCCTGAACATGGTAAACAGATTAGCGCGATGATAAACAACGGTTCCATCTTTGCGACGAAAGGGCTGGGATTCAAAATCCATCCCCGTTCCCGCCTCAACCTGAAGCACATTTTTGAGGGCATTGGAAATAAATCGGTATTCGGGAACCACATCCCAGAACACATTTCCCAGGGCCTCTTCTTCCGGTATCCCAAAAAATTCTTGGGCCTTGCCATTCCAGGTTGTCACCGTGCCCAACAAATCCATTCCAATAATTGCGGAAGGCATGGATTCGATCAAGGACCCTAATTGATCCTTGAGGTCACGAATATGTTCCGAAAGTTGGGTTTGGTCAAGCAAGGAACTTGCATAACGACACATGTTTTGAAAAAGATCTTTTTGTTGGCGGGTCCAACCCTGATCGCTATTAATGCGTTGCACGCAAAAGACCGAAGTTCCAGACAAGGTGGTATCAATCGGAAAAGCCATAGCAGCGCGGCAGTCCACTCGACTAGCCAAATCAAATTCATCTTCTAACGCAGCCATTAATTCTTCTTCGAGAACATTGAAGTCCGCATCGGGAACAATGGAAACCGCTTCCGGCCACTCGCAGGATGTTGGCAGTCCCGGATGTTTTTTGGATTTCTCAAGGAATTGAACAAAGGGCGCAGGAGGAGCCGTATCCACGAAATATGGAAGGGGTAATCTTTTAATCCCCCGGTCGACGGCTTCATTGGAAACTGCCCATGTGGACTTGGGACCATCTCCAACGAGGATGCAAGAAACTCGGTCGGCCTTAAGCTCGATCAGTAATTCTTCCACAATGACATCCAGGAGATCGTCATCGTCAAGCCGCATCGTGATGCGTTGAACAAAATCCATCAAGCGTTTCTGATTAGAAAAATAGAGCGAATGCTCTAGATCGGCGATATCAAGTTTGGCAAATACATCCATCAATGTGGACAATTGCTTGGTCAAACGCTGATTCTGGGCCTCCAGTTGGCGGCACTTAGTTTCAATGTCTTCATCCAACTGGTTTGACATTCCATTTCCCCAATCGACAATCTGTAAACTTAAAAAAGCATGGCCGGTATCCAAACATTAGTTCCGGATTATCGGTCTTGAAAACTGCAACTGACGACTCTTCTGCGCAATGTCCCTCTCTGAACTGATTTGGGGTTCCAATATGCGGTTAAATTCCTAATTTTTAGGGCTTGGCAATGAAGATATCTCTGCTTACCAATGAATTTCCCCCCTATGTGTACGGCGGCGCCGGCGTTCATGTGGAATACCTTTCTAAAGCTTTAGCTAGGCTTCCCAATGCGACCAATGCCGTTGAAGTGCTTTGCTTCGGTGATCAGAAAATCGAGGAAGAAGGGTTAAAAGCCACCGGAGTAAAACCCGGATTTTCCCTTCCCAGTCAGAATGCCCGGTTTGCCAAGTTGATGGATACCTTGGCCAGAAATGTAATGATGTCCGGAACCATTGAAGCCTCAGATATTGTTCATTGCCATACCTGGTATACGCATTTTGGGGGTTGCATCCTACAAAAACTTTTCGGTATCCCCCTTGTCCTAACCACCCATTCCCTCGAACCGCATCGTCCTTGGAAAGTGGAACAATTAGGAAAGGCCTATCATGTTTCAACTTGGCTCGAACGGACCGCGTATCAAAATGCCGATGGTGTGATCGCCGTTTCCGAATCAATGCGTAGAGATGTGCATGATTTATATGGGGTACCCCATGACAGAATTCAAGTGATTCCAAATGGCATTGACCCGGAGGAATATTTTCCCACTCAAGACCCTCTTTTATTGGGTGCTTACGGAATCGATCCCGCCCTGCCGTATGTGCTTTTTGTGGGTCGAATCACAAGGCAAAAGGGCGTCTTGCATTTGATCAACGCGATTCGCCATCTTAGACCCGGGACCCAGGTAGTCCTTTGTGCCGGGGCTCCAGACACCCCAGAAATCGGTGAAGAAATGAAAAAGCGTGTCGAAGCTGCACGCCAAGATTCCACTCATCCCATCATTTGGATTCCGCAGATGCTTCCTAAAAAGGAAATCATTTCACTCTATACCCATGCGGCGGTTTTTATTTGTCCTTCAGTGTACGAACCTTTCGGTATCATTAATCTTGAAGCCATGGCCTGCGAGACGCCGGTTGTGGCCTCGGCAGTTGGCGGCATTCCGGAAGTCGTGGTCCCTGGAGAAACAGGACTGCTAGTGCCTTTAGATTCCAAGGGTTCAGATAATTTTGAACCGAAGGATTCAGAATCATTCTCACGTGACCTAGCTAGTTCGGTCAATACCTTGTTAGATGATCCGGCTTTGCGACTCACCATGTCGAAGAAAGCCAGACAGCGCGTTGAAAAACAATTTGCCTGGTCTCAAGTTGCCAAGCGGACCCACCAATTTTATGAGGAGTTGATCAGGAACCATGGGCGTCCATAGAAAAGCCGTAAAGAAGAGTAGAACTGAAAATGTGAAGGCTGCATTAAAGACGGTTGCCAAAAAGTCTGTCGCCAAAAAATCTAATCTGAGTAAAAAGCCCGTCAAGCCGAGCGTCGCGGCACTCAAGTCCAAATTGTCCCACTTCGCCTTGCCTGAGATTCCCGCTATTCACGCCGTTGTCGAAAACCTGCAACCCATGATTGATGGGGGCCGATTTCCCATCAAAGCGATACCGGGTGAACAAATCGAGGTCACGGCTGATATTTTTAGAGATGGACATGAAAAATGCGAAGCTGCGCTTCTTTTTCGCAAAGTCGGCCATAGTAAATGGCAGCGCGCAACCATGGAATTTGTGGACAATGATTTGTGGCGTGGGTATTTTTCTGCTTACGAGCCAGGCAACTACGAATACACCGTGGAAGGGCGAACCCTAGGCCACTCCAATCCAGGCGAAATCCCCTTTGTGGACACACCCTGCATCTTCACTCCGCATGGAACGCTGCGCATAGATTCCGCTGTGACTCAATTCAGCGCCTGGTATGAAATGTGGGCCAAGTCGCAAGGCACCGATCCTAATCGAAGTGCCAATTTTAAAGAGATGACCGCTCGGCTGAACGAAATTAAAAATCTCCGCTTCGATGTCATTTATCTCCCTCCCATCCACCCCATTGGAGTGACTAAACGCAAAGGAGTTAATAATAGTCTGGTGGCCAAGCCAGGTGAACCTGGTTGTCCGTATGCAATTGGAAATTCACTTGGCGGCCATAAAGCCGTGGATCCGGAAATCGGAACCTTGGCTGAATGTCGCACTTTTATAGAGACCTGTAAGGACATGGGTTTTGCGGTCGCGCTTGATTTCGCGTTGAACTGTTCGCCCGATCACCCTTACGTGAAAAAACATCCTGATTGGTATTACCGCGAAAAAGATGGGACCATCAAATGCGCGGAAAACCCACCGAAGCGATACGAAGATGTTTATCCTCTCAATTACTTTTGTGAGGATCGTCAAAATCTATGGATCGAAATAAAATCGATTATCGAGTTTTGGATGGACATGGGAGTCACAATTTTTCGCGTCGATAATCCGCACACCAAACCGTTTGCCTTTTGGGAATGGATGATTGCCGATATAAAACGGCAAAACCCCGCAATTGCTTTCTTGTCTGAAGCTTTTACCAGACCGAAGGTGATGAAGAGATTGGCAAAATTAGGCTTCGACCTTTCGTATACCTATTTCACCTGGCGAACCAGCGCGGAAGAATTGCGCGAGTACTGCGAAGATCTCACTCAAGGACCCAGCAAATTTTTCATGAAGCCCATCTTTTTTCCAACCACGCCTGATATCCTTCCCTATCACCTCCAGAACGCATCTCCAGCGGCTTTTAAGATCAGGTATGCACTCGCTTGTACCCTTTCGGGAGCTCATGGGATGTATAACGGTTATGAAATCTGTGACAATTCTCCCGTGCCAGGAAAAGAAGAATATCTGAACTCGGAAAAGTATCAGTATAAAGTCTGGGATTGGAATCGTCCTGGCAACATAAAATCCTTCATTCAACAATTGAATGAAATACGTTTGGAAAACCGTTCCCTTCACTATCTAAAGAACCTTCGTTTTCACGATTGTATGAATCCACAAATCTTGGTTTATTCCAAGCATTTTGAAGAAAATATCCTCCTTTTTGTCGTCAATTTGGATCCCGAAAACCGACAATCCGGTTGGTTGACCCTTAACTTGGCTAATATGGGACTTGGGACCGAAAATATTTTTGGCTTATATGATTTACTCACTCACGAAAGTTTCGTTTGGTCTGGACCGCGAAATTACGTGGAGCTGACGCCCCAAAAAGAGGTCATGCATATTTTTAAAGTTGAAAAATTCTGAGCATCCTCCCTCGCTAACCTGAATTCGACCGTTATTCTCGTCCAACTGGCCGGACATCTCTAGTTGCGGACCCACGGGCAAGTAAAAAGTCGTATATTTAAAGGCATGGATTCGAAAGAATTTAAAGTTGATTGCCCCTGCTGCAAAGCGGAATTGATTATCGATTCCGAATCTGGAGGGGTTCTCAAATTTATTCCTCACAAAGATGCCCCTCCAAGTTTAGAACAGTTCATGAAGCAGGATAAAACTCGATCCAAAGATTTGGCCTCTAAATTTGAGGAAGCAAAAAAAATTGAAGATGGTCGGCTTGACCTTCTCAATAAAAAATTCGAATGGGCAAAAAAAAATAAGGACAAACTTCCCGATCCGCCCAAACCAGGAATTATGTGGGATTGAATCCCAGCTCTAATTTCTGACCAACCTCTCCCCCTTTTTTAAGGCCTCCATGTCCGACGCCAGTACAGCATTGGAAATAATCCGTTCCTTGGCTCAAACCATGCAGGAAACAGGATTGACCCAACCCGCTTTGGAGGCGGTGGTAAAACTCATTTCGGAAAAAATGGAAGTTGACGTTTGCTCCATTTATCTTTTTCAAAGCGAGACAAACACCTTAAGACTGACTGCAAGTGAAGGGTTGAATAAAAACAGACTCTCGGATGTAACCATGTCTCCCGGCGAAGGCTTGACTGGATACGTTTTTAGTCAAGGCGAAATTGTCAATATCGCGAATCCCGCCCAAGATAAGCGAAATAAGTTTTTTCCTACTTTGGGCGAAGGTCACCTAAAAAACTTTCTCGGAATACCCATACCTCCCGCGTCCAAATGGGGCGCGGGAGTGATGACTTTACAATCCACCGATGGCTCGCCCTTTTCTCCCATGGTGGAAGATTTGGCGTATACCTTGGCGGCCCAACTTGGCACATTCCTTGAAAATAAAAGCTTAAGGTCCGTGCTCCCTGAGACAGGGAAAGTTGATGTCGAAGTACCCAAAGAAGCCCCACCATTTGTAAAGGCGCAGGTTGTAGTGGGAGGAATTGCCTGTGGCCGGGCGATTATTCTAAAAACGCATCAAATTTGGGACACGATCTTTTTTGCCGAATGTTTGGAGCCTCGCCTAGAAATTGAGGTTCTCCATAAGGCCTTGGAATTAGCGCGGCAAGAAAGTATATGGCTGAAAACCCGAGCCTCCGAACTTTTCGCGGAAATTGATGCTCAGATTTTTGACACCCATAAACTAATGCTCAAAGATGAGCACTATATCGGTTTAATCGAAAGCCATATTCGCGAAAACCTGGCTGCCCCTTTTGCTGTGAAACTTGCGACCCGTGAATTGATCAAAACCATGGTCGATTCCGGAAATAAAATGTTGGCAAGCCGTGCCGCAGATCTACGAGATGTTGGATTACGTATTCTCAATGCACTCGGAGATGTTAATCAAAATTCAAATCACCAGGAACAGGACGAAGACGGGAATATCATTGCTGCGATAGAACTCCTCCCTTCCGATTTGATCTATTTATCCACCCGAAAAATCCGCGGCATCCTCTGCGAAACCGGCGGGCTTACTTCCCATGCCGCTATTTTGGCACGATCGCTGGGTATTCCTTGCTTTATGGGAATTCCTGGATTGATCACTTATCTACAAAACAACATGCGGGTGATCATGGATGGTCATTCGGGATTGATTTACATCAACCCTGATATGCATGTGGAACGCGAATATGCGCGGCTCCTTGAAGATCTTGGTACGCGAATGATGGCTGTTCCGAGTTTCGGTTCCACCACTATTGATGGACATCACATTCAGCTTTCTGGCAACCTCTCCTTGATTTCCGATTTGGAGTTGATGGACATCAATGGAATTGAGGGAGTGGGCCTCTACCGTTCCGAATTTTTCTTCATGATCAGAAATTCTTTTCCCGATGAAGAAACCCAGTTTGAAATATACCGACGCGTTTTAGCACGCTGTGGAAAACATGGGGCAACCTTTCGGCTCTTGGATGTTGGAGGCGATAAACCTCTGAAATATTTTGACTGGGGAAAAGAAGAAAATCCAAGTTTGGGATGGCGCTCCATTCGCATGCTTTTATCCCGGCCTGACATTCTACGTCCTCATTTACGAGCCCTGCTGCGCACGGCCCAGCTCGGCGAATTCAGATTAGTCATTCCTATGCTTTCCATGGTCACGGAATTCCATGCCATCAAAGAGCAAATCGAATCTGTCCTACTCGAATTGGAAGCTGAATATGGGCATCCCTTTCGCCGACCTCCGATTGGGGCAATGATTGAGATTCCATCTGCCATGATGCAAATTCGCGACTTTGCAATAGAGGCTGACTTTCTTAGTATCGGAACGAATGATTTAATTCAATATCTTTTCGCTATCGATCGTGGAAATGAGCGCGTAGCCTCCTATTATCAACCATTCCACCCAGCCTTAATCCAGGCCCTGATTCGAATTTCCGACGCGGCCAGAGAAGCGGGAAAGCCCGTAACCGTTTGCGGTGAAATGGCTTCCGATCCACAAGCCTTACCCATCTTCCTCTCAATGGGACTCACCCGACTGTCCATTGCACCGGCGGCAGCGGATGGAATTCGCGCAGCGCTTCGAATGCTCAGTGTTAAAGATTGTCAGGATTTATTAGGTAAAATTTCAAACCTGCATACTGAAAATCAGGTGAAAGCAGAGATTGAACGGTTTTTGGAATTAAGTCCGACTCCCAAGTCGACCTAGAATTGCATCCACACTCTTCTTGAAAGAGTCATCCTTCTCCATCGCTTTTTCAATAGTCTTGATGGCATGCACGACCGTGCTATGATCTCGACCGCCAAACCGTTGTCCAATGGATTTTAAGGAAGCGGAGGTCAGTTCTTTCATCAAGAACATCGCAAGCTGGCGGGCTTGAGCCACTTCCTTGGTGCCTCTACCCTGCTCAATGATTTTGTCCACCTCAACCACGAAATAATTCGCCACGACCATGGTAATATCATCGGGCGTGATTTTCTTGGATTGACGATTGCTTCCTGTACGGTGAACTATTTCCTTGGCAAGCTCCATGGTGATATCGGAATGCTTGATAGAAGCCTGTAATAACAACTGCCGAATCGCGCCCTCGAGAATTCGGATATTGGAATCGATCGCTTCAGCCAAAAAGGAAATAATTTCAGACGAAATATCCAAGTTTAATGCCAGCGCTTTGCGACGTAGAATTGCCTCGCGTGTTTCACGATCAGGAGCTTGAATATCAACGAAAAGACCCCATTGGAAACGACTAACCAATCGATCCTCAAGACCTTTTAAGTCTCCGGGAGGCGCATCGCTTGTTAAGACAATTTGCTTGCGGCTTTGATGCAGGGAGTTAAAGATATGGAAAAACTCTTCTTGAGTTCTATCCTTGCCGCTCAAAAATTGGACATCATCCATCAAAAGAATATCAACTTCATTCCGATAATAAGTGGAAAGTTCGTTGATGCGATTATGCTGAATTGATTCCACAAACTCTCGATAGAACGCCTCAGACGTGACATAGCGGATTTTTTTCCGGGGATTTTCCGTCATCACATGATTTCCAATAGCCTGGAGCAAATGGGTTTTTCCCAAACCCACTCCGCCATAAATGAGCAACGGATTAAATTTGGTTCCACCGGGATCTTTTGCAACGGCTAAGGCAGCAGAATAAGCAAACTGGGAGTTGCTACCCACTACGAATTCGTCGAACGAATAATTTGGATTCAATTCAATAACCGGCATGCTCGAAAAAGGCTGGGCCCCACTTGATGAAGCTGCGCTCAAATTGGGAAGTCGGCGCAGATGCACCCTTACCTCCCGACCGTTGGCCTCCTGAAAACAATGTTCAATTAATCCCAAATACATCTTGGCCAATTGCTCAATGTCGAGGTTCTGAGGGACGGCAATACTGATTTGAAATTCACTGAGCTCAAATACCTTTAACGGCAGTATCCATTGGTTAAAAACGTCATCGGAGAGTTTTTCCTTCAAGGCCCCCATACAGGCAGTCCAAGGATGAAGGGAGGTTACGGAATTGATCATGGATCCACCCCTAAAATCAGGTGGGAATTAAACCCAAGCTGAAATGCGGTTTTCAAAAAGTTTCCAGAAGGTTTTGAGAGGCGCATATCACGCTGCATATTTGGAAACCTTTTGGGCCTGAATTGGAGGGAAATATAGTCAACTCATCGGGCAGTTAAGCAAGAGAATTGGTCAGGATTTTGAAGAAAAAACGCATGAATCACGATGCCTTTTCTATTGATTTTTAAAGACTTAATGTTCGATACCTAAAGCTGCAGCCCAATAATGAAGGGGCATGCAGGGTTTTCAACATTTTGTTCACCAATAATTGCGGTTTAACTGTAAATCAGGTTATTTTAAGTCCAGTATAGAAAAGACCCTGGCTGCAACTTTCCTCTCTCTTCCCTTGTTTCGGCCTTCGCCCTAAATTAGAATTGAATTCAAACGGAATGCGCATCCAACCATGACCTTAAAATTTCAATACCAATACATCGCTTGGGTAATTCTTATTTCTCTGGTGTGCTTACATTGGGCCTGGTGCCAATTTATTGCTTATCCCATCTCCTTTGAAAAAAACCTGAAAAAAGGAAAGCCCTGGGTCTATATCCCACTCCGGTGGAAAGGTGGCTACAAAGTTCAAATTCGCTTTGTTTCCAAAGCCATTTTATTTTGCTTGGTCGCCACGGGTATTTTCCTGGTCAATTTCTATTCTCCCAAGACTGGCGGTGTTTGGTATATGGCTTATGGCGTAGCCGTTACCGTTATCGTTATGCGCCTTGATTCCATGTGGCTCCAAATCCGGTATCGACAGCAAGAGGATACCTATTATCATTTACACGATGAACTGAGAACCAAATTGGAAAGCGAAGGCAAGGATATGGGAGAAGCCGCTTTTAAAAGTCTAGCGGCCTATCAACATCAAAATCTGCTCCGAAAGGCTGACGAAGAGGGTTCGTTGATTAAAACCCTCGGTGACCAAGCCAAACTTTCTCGTAAATCGCGCAAAGAGACGCATATCAACGAGCCTGTGCAAACATGAAATTTACCGAATTAAGGGCTCAATATTCAGCTTAAACCCCCGTTTCATTTAAGGGCAGAGGCTTTTTTTTTATCATTTCTCCATGCCATCCTTTCCACACGTTTCCAACGTGTTGTCATGTTCCTAGTCCCTCCTGTTTCCTTGGACTCAAAAACCGATTCAGCATGGCGTAGTGCTCTTGATGAAAATCGGATTGATTCTCCCATCCAATTTGCCGAATTCATGCTCTTAAAAACATCGAGAACTTTTGCCCTCAACATTCAAGTGTTGCCATCTGGGTTGCGAAAACAAGTTCTGTTAGCATATCTCTTTTGTCGAATCGCCGATACGCTGGAGGATGATGCAACCTTGGAACGAAATCGGAAAATTTCCCTTCTCAAGGAGTTCGCAACCTTGTTTCCGCCTGGGCCTCATTGGGAAAGTCAACTTGCGACCTTTATCGCCTCTCTGCCAAAAGAATGGTCTCAATCCGAAAAATGGGATCCGCTTTTAGTGGCCCACTGCCGCTGGATATTTCCACTCCTAAACCAATTTTCGGCCGATGTCATAAAGGCCATTTCTACCTGCGTTCGTGAAATGACCGAAGGAATGGTTCAATTCACTAAAAAACAAATGGAAAATAGCGCTGCACCTGTGTTAGTTGAAACGGTTGAGGACCTGAATCGATACTGCTACTACGTTGCTGGGACAGTGGGAAATATGTTATGTGATTTATTCGCTTACCATTCCAAACTCATCAGTAAAAAACGGGCGCTTCAACTCAAACAATTGTCCGTCTCGTTTGGTCTAGGATTGCAATTAACCAACATTCTCAAAGACATTTCCGACGATCGACAACGAAACATTTCCTATATCCCCTTGTCCATGCTTCGGGAGGAGAATCTGACCGAGCGCGCCTTTCTTGAACCTGAAGGTCATTTGGCCTCCGCCAGGATTATGGCTAAACTGATTCGCAAGACTAAAATACACCTTACCGATGCCTTGGAATACACATGCCTTCTTCCACGCATGGAACCGAGGCTTCGACTTTTTTGTCTTTGGCCACTTTTTATGGCATTGGAAACAATTGCCATGCTTGCCAACAACCTGGATGGAATCGACGGAACTGTGAAAATGAAAATCAGTCGGGCGCAAGTGAAAAAAATTGTGCGGCAAACCAGTCTCGCTTGTTGGTCGAATCAGTGGCTTCATGCCATGTTCCAAAAAACAATGCAGGGACTTGATACTCAGCTTAAAAGAGTGGAAAGTTCCACAGCCACGCTACAACCCGGACCCAATGGTTCCGTAGCCCTCGGAGCCCATTCATGAACCCCGACTCTCAGAATACCGTTCAAAAAAAACTCAGCAATCCGATGACGGGTGATTTGGGGCGGTTACTACTTGTGGTGGTGGCATTGATTGCCGACCAGGTAAGCAAATATATGGCGAGAAAAAATTTTGGCCTTCCAGGAGGCGAACCTGATTATTTTCATATCAAACAGGTTTTGGGCGAATGGGTACAATTCCGACTAGTCTACAATACCGGAGCCGCATTTGGATTGCGTCCACAATCCGTACTCCCTTTTTTGAATCCAACGGTTTTCTATGTCCTTTTTTCAAGCGTCGCCATTGGAGTCCTCGTGTATTATTATGCTAAACTCCGACCCCTAGAAGTGTTGCAAAAAACGGGAGTTGCATTAATTTTATCCGGTGCCTTAGGCAATTTGGTGGATAGATTAAAGTTTCACAAGGTCACCGATTTCATCGACGTAGGCATTCCCTCCTATCCCATTCGTTGGCCCACCTTTAACGTAGCTGACAGCTGTGTTTGTGTTGGTGTTACCCTAATTATGCTAGCTCCATTCTTTATGAGCAAATCGCAATCTGCGTCATCTCTTCCTTCCTCTGGTGCTACGGCTACTGGAGACAACGGCGCATCCAGCGCAGGATCCTGAGGCCGCCAGTTTCAAATTTTCAACTCGGCTCTAGCTGGACTTGTGATACGGATGCACCCCCATCTCGACTGGACCATTTCCTGGGAACAAAAGCTCCCGACCTCTCTCGCAATCGAATCCAAAAATGGATCGAACAAGGTTGTTTTGCGATCAATGGAACGATCGCTCGAAAAAAGGATTTTGTAAAACCTGGGGATTCGGTAGCCGTTGTGCTAGCCCCTGAACTTGAAATCACCACGCTGACTCCGGAAGATATTTCCTTCCCCATAGCCTATGAAGACGAGCATGTGGTGGTGGTGGACAAGCCTAAAGGAATGATAACCCATCCTGGAAACGGGGTTCATTCTGGAACTCTCGCCAATGCCTTGGCTTTTCGCTACCCCAACCTTTCTGACATCAACGGTCCCATGCGGCCTGGAATCTTGCACCGATTAGACAAAGACACCTCGGGACTTTTAGTCGTCGCCAAAAATAATGCGACCCATCTCAACCTGGCTCGTCAATTAGAAGCTCGGGATATTCACCGTGTCTATCATGCTTTAGTCTGGCGTGAACTATCTGAGTTGGAAGGAAGCGTGGATCAACCGATAGCGAGAAATCCACGAGACCCTTTGAAAATGGGTGTCCATGCAGGTGGCAAGCGCGCCTTGACTCATTTCAAAGTTCTGGGATTCCACCAATTCGCTTCCTACTTGGAGCTGACCCTCGATACCGGTCGTACCCATCAGATTCGTGTGCACATGGCCTATATCAACCATCCTGTCGTCGGTGATCCTACCTACGGCGGCCGGCAATCTTTTCTTCACAGTGTGCAGCCCATATTACACCCCTATGCCACAAAGTTATTGTCCTACTTCCCCACTCAAGCTTTGCATGCCCACCAACTTTCCTTCCTTCACCCGGTAACAGGAGAACGCATGCAATTCGAAAGCCCACTTCCCAAGGAAATGCAGGAAGCGCTTGCCTTTCTTCAACAGTTTAAGCAACATGAGTAAGAAACAAATTGACTTCGACAAGCTTTTTCTAAAAGGCCATAAGTCCTATGACTCCGCTATTGGTGATTGGTGGGATAAGCAAGCTTCCAACGGTTCTCACCGTAAAGCCTATAGCGCAGTCGCTGAATATGTCGATGAAGTACTTCCCAAAAGTGGGCTTCGTAAACCCAAATGGCTCGTTGACTATGCTTGTGGCAGCGGTCATTTTTTAGCGAGCTTGGCTCAACGGTTTCCAAAAGCTCGAATAGTAGCCTTGGATGGATCCCGAAAAATGTTGGAACAAGCGCGTTTGCGCATGGAAAAACTTGGCTTGGATGCTGGAGTGGTCTCTGCAAAAGATTCCTTTTCGAAATCCGGACCGAGAATTCGGTTAGTGCAAACAAGCCTTCCCAACTTTTCTTTACCCAAAGGGAAAGCCGATGCCTTAGTTTTTGTTTTTCCAAATCTCACTCCGGCGCCGAACGATCAAGATTATTATGACAAACACGGTTATAAAAAACGCGAAGATGTGAATGTTGGAAAAATTTTGGCCCGCTTGCGCGAAATGGATCCCGAAGACGAAGTGGCTACCTTAAACCCGGAGGAAATGTACGAAGGATTGATGACGGACCGTGTCATCAGTCGAAACTTGCGTCACCTCCTCAAAAAAAACGGTGTATGCTTCAAGGTGGATTATGCCAATGCCCACCGAGATGAATTAAGCCATCTCACCCTCATGCGATCCTTGTTTGTTGAAGGCGCATTAGTTGAACCCGTCAAAACTCTACGCTGCCAAACTTTTTTTCGATATCGGTCTAATCGATTTAAGCGGTCGCAAGTGATTATGGATGTCTTTCATCAAACCCAGGATCCATCCGACAAAACGGGAGGTTATTTTACTTCCGTTTTCGACGCAATTTAAAAATCGAAATTAGGGACGTGGCGGGTTTTTAACCCTTGGCAGGTTTTTAACCCGTAGCTGGTGATTAACCCACTGCGGGGTCGCTTGGGGAGACGGCAGCAGCGGAGTCGCTTTGGGACGCGGCGGAATCCGTATCGGAATCCATGGCTTTTTTCTTGCCACGACCCTTGAATTCCCGGGGTGGAAACTCAAAAGAAATCTTGCCATCTTTGGATAACTTCAAGTACGCATCAAAGAAGCGGCGGGTTTTAGAAGATTGGAATCCCTTAATCAAATCCGTCCGTTCACCTGTCAGAAGTTTTTGAATCAGCTCTCGATCCAATAATTTGCCAAGGATCATTTTATTGATCTTCAGTCCCTTTTTCGCATCTCCGTTAATGGCACTTTCGGAAGAGTATCCCGTTAAGGTTTCATAAACCTTAGTTCCATCCACTGGTGAAATGCCAATTGGCGCTTCCGTGGCCAAGTCTAACGGCTTTCCGTCAGGACCATTGGTGCTATCGTCGAATACAAATTCAACTTTATTCTTTTCATTGATCTTCAAGGCGGCATTAAACGGTTTACCCATTTTACTGCGGAAACCCTGAAGGGGTCCAATCTGTCTATTCGTCAAGAGTTCTATGATTTCGGCTTCACTCATTTGACGGCCACCGAGGACTTTACGCACCATCAGTTCGCCATCTTCAGATTCATAACGAGTCAAGGAGTCATACATATTTTGCCCATCAATTGGGCTTTTAAAAGGCGCAAGCTTACGATCCTTGACTTCATCGTAACCTTTGATCTTAACCACTATACTCTTTGCGAGATCAACCGTTTCCTTCATGAATTCAGGTCGAGTATACAATCCATGTTCAATGCGGTTTAATTTATGTTCCCACTCTCCAGTTAATTCCGGTGAAACTAATTCTTCGATACCCATAGCGGACAAAAGCCGCATCAGGTCGGAGCCTTTGGCGGTGGGGACCAATTCTTTGCCTTCACGAACGATATACTTATCGTAAAGCAATCCTTCGATAACGGCTGCACGCGTGGCAGGTGTACCCAGGCCACGTTCTTTCATTGCTCCAGAAAGTTCTTCATCCTCAACATATTTCCCTGCGTTTTCCATAAAGGACAGCAGGGTGCTTTCGTTTAACCTAGCCGGAGGCTTGGTGGCTTCTTGCTTTAAGGTCACCTCTTTGGCGCTGTATTTCGCATCCGCCGTAATTGGTGCGAGGATTTCCTCTTCCTTTTTGTCCACCCCATAAATGGCTTTCCATCCCGCTTCCTCTAAAACCTTACCCTCCGTTTTGAAATATTCTCCCTCAACAATCGTAATGCGAGAGGTATTCAAAAATCGAGCAGGGGGGAAAAAGACACCCAAGAAGCGCTGTACAACGGCCTGATAAATTTTATGCTCTGGTTCGGAAAGCTCGGTTGGAATCACATTTGTTGGGATGATAGCATGGTGATCGGAAACCTTAGTTTCATCAAAAATGCGTTTGTCCATTTTCACAAAGTTCTTTTCCAATGCCTCGGTAGCGAATCGACCGAACTCGCCATCCTTGAGGCTTACCATCAATCCTTGAGCTACTTCAAGATAATCGTTGGGAAGATATCTGCTATCGGTTCTAGGATAGGTGAGCACTTTATGTCTTTCATAAAGGACTTGCGCCAACCCAAGAGTATTCTTAGCTGAAAAACCAAAACGAGCATTCGCATCGCGTTGCAAACTCGTTAAGTCATAGAGGGATGGTGCGCCTTGCGACGAAGGCTTTTGGGTGTCAGTTACACTCGCCCGTTTTCCTTGGCATTTTGCGAGGATATCATTAGCTCGGGTTGCATCCCAAATTCGTTCAGTTCGGTTATCTTCTCCTTCTTCTTTACGCTTGAAATCATGGTCAAACCAGCGACCCTGATATTCCCCATCCTTTCCCTCTTTGGCATTGGCAATCGCGAAGTCCGCATGAACTTCCCAATAATCCTTGGGAATAAATTTTTCTCGTTCCCATTCCCTCCGCACCAACATGGACAAAGTCGGAGTTTGCACACGGCCGCAGGGCGTCAGGAAGAAGCCGCCCCATTGGGACCGATAGCCAGTTAAAGCTCGCGACCCATTGATTCCAATCAACCAGTCCGCTTCTGAACGGCACATGGCCGCTTGAGCAAGATGTTGCATCTCCTCATCGGACCTCAAGGTTTTGAATCCCGTTTCAATAGCGGTTTTAGTCATACTTTGCAGCCATAACCTGCGTATGCGGCCTTTGACAGGTTTGGACTCAGAAACATATTGAAGAATATAGCGGAAGATTAATTCGCCTTCGCGACCAGCGTCACAAGCATTGATGATTTCTTTAACATCTTTTCTTCGTAGAAGTTTTCCCAACGTCGCTAATTGCGATTTAGTTTTGGGCAGTGCTGCAATGACAAATTTTTCCGGGATAATAGGAAGGTTATTGAGGCTCCATTCCTTAAGCCGTTCGTCCATTTCCTTCGGATTCGCGATGCTGACTAGATGGCCAATGGCAAACGAAACGATATAAGTTGGACTCTCGTAATAGGTGTCCAGTTTTTCGAATTTTTCAGGCAAAGCTTTGACAATATCGCCTGCGACACTGGGTTTCTCCGCTATAATAAGGGTTTTAGCGGTATCACCGGCCAATGGAGTTCCTAGGTTAGTATTAAAGTTGGGAAGAATATATATAACAATGGGGGCTCATCAAACTGAGCCCCCATTTTGCGAATTCGATAAGTGGCCAATAAACAGGCCAATAAAATGGCCACGAACTTATAAGAGTGCGTTCGATTCCGAACCCTCAATGATTTTGTGGACATCAGCACCTAAATGCTGTTTTAGTCGATCCCAATATCGAACCAAAACATCGGCGACAAATTTGGTATTCTCAGTTTTCTCACCCTTGATTCGAAAGCCCAAAGCGCGGAACATATTCAGATGGTCATAACCACCATGTACAGCGAGATATTCCTTTTCCGTCAAGTTTACCAAATCC